>CAVGKH010000139.1:1668-5129 GCA_963629755.1 Gemmiger sp. | reverse complement strand
CCGGCCTTTGAATGGCTCAATGCGCATGTTCGCCCCCGGTACTATATCGGCTGCAAGCTGGATGACCTGTTTCCGTTCTGCGAATGGTTCGTGATCCCGTATGTAGCATGGTTTTTCATCATTCCGGCCATGCTTCTGATCATGCACAGAATCGACCGTCGCGAATACCGTGAGCTGTGCTTTATGCTGTTTGCGGGCATGACCATCTGCCTTTTTATCTATTGCACACTGCCCAACGGCTTAACGCTGCGCCGCCCCATTCTTTTGGATAACTGGGCGGCCCGCCTGGTGGCGATCATACGCCATGCCGACGAGCCCACCAATGTGTGCCCGTCCATCCATGTGGCCAGCAGCATGGCCATCTTTGATACCGCGCGCAGCAGCCGGGCCATGAAGCAGCAATGCCCGCGCCTGCGCATGCTGTTTCTGGTGCTCTGCCCGCTGATCTGCCTGAGTACGCTGTTTTTAAAGCAACACTCGGTGATCGATGTGTGCTGCGGTGCATTGCTTACCGCGGCTCTGCGCTGGCTGATCGTATATTACCGAAACCACAAAAATCGCCGCCGCACCCGCAATACCGCGCAGGACAGTGCAGAGGTATAAAGGCCGTTTGCAAAAGAAGAACAAAAAAAGAAGATCGGAGCCGGCCTCCGATTTTCTTTTTGTGCAAAAACTTTACAGCGTGCGGAAAAAAGAGTATAATCCCGTTGGAAACACGGCTTTTTGTGCCGCTTTTCGGAATAGAAGGAACCCGAGAATAGGAGAGAGGCCCCGCTGAGGGCAGCCGCACGGCTTGCCTGCACTTTTCAGCCGGGCCGCAAGGAGGAGAAACGAATGACTTACCAGGAAGTTATGGAGATCGCGCGCCGCGACAGCGGCAAATGCAAGGCCTGCCCTGTGTGCAACGGCAAAGCCTGCGGCAGCACCATGCCCGGCCCCGGTGCCAAGGGCACGGGCGACGGCGCAAAGCGCAACTACGAAAAATGGCAGGAGATCCGTGTAAATATGGATACCCTGCACGAAAACTTTACCCCGGATACCAGGCTTTCGATTTTTGGCCGTGAGTTTGCCTACCCCGTTTTTGCAGGGCCTGTGGGCGCGATCGCCATGCACTACAGCGATAAATACGATGATGTGCGCTATAACGATGTGCTGGTGCGCGGCTGCAAAGAGGCCGGTATTGCCGCCTTTACCGGCGATGGCTTCGACCCTGTTATGATGCCCGCTGCGGTAAAGGCCATCACGGCGGCAGGCGGCGTGGGCGTGCCCACTATCAAGCCTTGGGACCTGGCCACCATCGAGCAGAAAATGGCGCTGTGCCATGAAAGCGGCTGTTTTGCCATGGCTATGGATGTGGATGCGGCCGGTCTGCCGTTTTTGAAAAACCGTATGCCGCCCGCAGGCAGCAAAACCGTGCAGGAGCTGGCCCAGATCGTGAGGGCCGCCAAGGTGCCCTTTATCGTAAAGGGCGTTATGACCGTACGCGGCGCGCTGAAGGCTCAGCAGGCAGGCGCTGCCGCCGTGCTGGTCTCTAACCATGGCGGCCGCGTGCAGGACCAGTGCCCCGCCACCGCCGAGGTGCTGCCCGAAATCGCCAAGGCCCTGCAGGGCAGCGGCATGAAGATCTTGGTAGACGGCGGCATTCGCAGTGGCGTGGATATCTTTAAGGCGCTGGCTATGGGCGCCGATGCCGTGGTGATCGCCCGCCCGTTTGTAAACGCTGTATACGGCGGCGCAGAAGAGGGCGTAAAGCTGTATGTAGAAAAGCTGGGCGCTGAGCTGGCCGATACCATGAGCATGTGCGGCGCGGCCACGCTGGCCGATATCACGCCTGATATGGTGCGGCTGTAAAAGAGTTGATCTGCGCCGAAGCAAGGGAGCCTGCCTTTGTTTCGGCGCTTTTTGCTGGAATAAAAAGCAGTAAGGGCAGCGCTGCGTAAAGCTGTTTCAACAAAAAATGCTGCACCGCGGCTCAAAGAAAAAATTGCGAGGAGAAAATACCCATGCAAAGCAAGATCATGCTTTCGCTGAAAAACAGTAAGGTGGCAGGGCTGCCGCTGCCGGTGTATCTGGCGGTGCTGGCAATCACGCTGGCTGCCGCTTTTATGGGCGCACTGCCGCCCAACATGCTGGGGGCGCTGCTGCTTTTAATGGTGCTGGGCGAGGGCCTGAATAAGATCGGCGGCACGGTGCCGGTGGTGCGCACTTACCTGGGCGGCTCGGTGATCTGCATTTTCGGCGGCGCGATCCTGGCGTATCTGGATCTCATTCCGGCAGAGCCTATGGCCCTGATGGACAGCTTTATCAACGAGCAGGGTTTTTTGATCTTTTATATCAGCGCACTGATCACAGGCAGCCTGTTTGGCATCGACCGTGACCTTTTGCTCAAGGGCTCGGTGCGCCTTTTGCCGGTGGGCATTCTGGCCGTTTTATGCGGGGCCGTTACCTGTGGCCTTTTAGGGGCCTTGGGTGGGCAGGGGTTCTGGCAGAACATTTTATATGTGGCTGCCCCTATGACCAGCGGCGGCATGACGGCGGGCACCGTGCCGCTTTCTAATGTGTTTGGCGAGGTGCTGGGGCTCGAACCTGGCCAGGTGCTTACCCGCATGGCCCCGGCCACAGTGCTGGGCAACTGCTTTGCCGTAATTTTTGCGGGCCTGCTCAGTAATCTGGGCGAGCGCCGCCCGGCGCTTACCGGCCACGGCCAGCTGGTAAACGACGGTCGCCCCGCCGTAAAGAAAAACACCGGCACACCCACTTTAGAAAGCATGATGGCCGGGCTTTTTTTGGCTATGGGCTTTTACACGCTGGGCAGCCTGTGCCATGGCGCGGTTTCGGCCGTGCCGGTGTATGCCTGGATGATTTTGCTGGTAATCTTGGTAAAAAGCCTGCGCCTTTTGCCCGAATGGCTGGAAAATGCCGCCTGCCACTGGGGCAATTTTGTGATCAAGGCGTGGACGGCCGCCGCCCTTTTCGGCATAGGCGTAACGCTCATCGACCTGAAAACGATCCTGCATGATATGACCCCGTATTACTTTTTTACCGTTCTGGCTGCCGAGGTGGTCATTACGCTGGTGGCGGCGCTGGCGGGCAGGGCCGTGGGCTTTTATCCGCTGGAAAGCGCTGTGTGCGGCATGTGCAGCACCAACATGGGCGGCAGCGGCAATGTGGCCGTGCTCAGCGGCGCGCACCGCATGGAGCTTTTGCCCTTTGCGCAGATCATCACAAGGGGCTGCGGCGCGCTGATGCTCACGGCCGCAGGCATGCTGGTGCACCTAGTAGGGTAAAAAGGCCGAAAATGCCCCTTTTATTTTTGGGTAAACTGCGCTATAATCATATAGATAAACCCCAAAATCCTGCGGATAATAGGAATACCTTGGCAGGCTTTGTGAAAATAGGAATCCGCCGCCACCGGCAGCGGTGAACATGGAGGAATAAAACAACCTATGCTTGAACTGAAA
>CAVGKH010000139.1:0-1658 GCA_963629755.1 Gemmiger sp. | reverse complement strand
GAAGTGGACGACGGCAAAGAGATCTTACAGGATGTCAGCCTGAAAATAAGCGACCGTTTTGTGGCGATCACCGGCCCCAACGGCGGCGGCAAATCTACCCTGGCCAAGATCATTGCAGGCATTTACCAGCCCACGGCAGGCCAGATTCTGCTGGACGGTGAGGATATCACGCATATGTCGATCACCGACCGTGCTAACCGCGGCATCAGCTATGCGTTTCAGCAGCCGGTGCGCTTTAAGGGTCTGCGTGTGCGCGATTTGCTCACGCTGGCTGCGGGCAAAGGCACCAGCCTGGCTGAGGCCTGCGAGTATCTTTCAGAGGTGGGCCTGTGCGCCCGCGATTATATCGACCGCGAGCTGAACGACAGTCTTTCCGGCGGCGAGCTCAAGCGCATCGAGATCGCCATGGTGCTGGCCAGAGGCACCAAGCTGAGCATTTTTGACGAGCCCGAGGCTGGCATCGACCTGTGGAGCTTCCAGAATCTGATCCGCGTATTTGAAAAAATGTACGAGCAGACCCGCGGCAGCATTCTGATCATCAGCCATCAGGAGCGCATTTTGAATATTGCCGATAAGATCATTTATGTAAAGGGCGGCCGGGTAGAGCGCTACGGCGACAGCAAAGAAATTCTGCCCAGCCTGCTCAGCAGTACCGACAGTACCGGTGCCTGCAAGGTGCTGACCGACAAGATGGAGGGAAAATAACCATGATCGATGAAATTCAAAAGAGCCTGCTGCGCGAGGTAGCCGAGCTCGACTCTCTGCCGGTGGGTGCTTATAACATTCGTGCCAATGGCAAAAGCGCGGCCCGCAACACCACGGCCAACATTGATATTGAAACTAAGCTCGATAAACCCGGCATCGATATTTTCATTCATCCCGGCACCAAAAAAGAAAGCGTGCATATCCCCGTGGTGCTCAGCGAGAGCGGCCTCAAGGATATGGTGTACAACGATTTTTATATCGGCGCAGGCAGCGATGTAGTCATCATTGCGGGCTGCGGCATTCATAACTGCGGCGGTGGAGATAGCCAGCACGATGGTATTCATACCTTTCATGTGGGCCACGATGCCAAGGTACGCTATGTAGAAAAGCATTATGGCGAGGGCGAAGGCCGCGGCAAGCGCTTTATGAACCCCACCACTGTGGTATACCTTGAAGAAGGCGCGCAGATGGAAATGGAAATGACCCAGATCGCGGGCATCGATGATACACTGCGCAAAACCACGGCCAAGCTGAAGGCGGGCGCAAGCCTGGTGGTGCGCGAAAAAGTGATGACCACCGGCGAACAGAACGCTGTTTCGGATATCACCGCAGATCTCGACGGCGAGGGCTGCAGCTGCAATATCACAAGCCGCACTGTGGCAAAGGATCACAGCACCCAGCACTTTATCAGCGTGCTGAACGGCAACGCCGCCTGTGCAGGCCACACCGAGTGCGATTCTATTATTATGGATAACGCGCGCGTGCTGGCAAGTCCCCAGCTTTCGGCCAGCTGTGTGGATGCAAGCCTCATTCACGAGGCTGCCATCGGCAAGATTGCAGGCGAGCAGCTTATTAAGCTGATGACCCTGGGCCTGAGCGAAAAAGAGGCCGAAGAACAGATCGTAAACGGCTTCTTAAAATAAAAAGCAATATAATATCAGCGCCCCCTGCAC
>CAVGKH010000138.1:0-5147 GCA_963629755.1 Gemmiger sp. | reverse complement strand
CCACACGGCTTACACGGCCGTTTTTGGCCAGGTTCTCAAAGCTGGCCAGCAAAAACATCAGATGGGTCTCTTTGCCGTATTCATGAGCTTTTTCTACGATCTCGCTGAATTCCATGCCCTGGCCGATCCACTCGTTGATTTTCCAGGCTGTAGCGGCCAGCTCGCCGCCGCAGGAAAGCAGGTCTACTACGGCAATGCGCTTTTCGGGGTATTCCTCCAGCACCATATCGCGGGCAACGCAGGCGGCATTATAGCTGCCGGAAAGATGCTGGCTGATGGTCATGCAGATCACATTATCAGCCTTTAAATATGCCTGGGCGAACTCTTCCGGGCTGGGGCATGCCGAAGTGGAAGCGCCGTTATAGTTATCCATTGCGGCCATCATCTCGGGCACATTCAGCATGGAGTTATCGGTAAATTCGCGGTCTGCCACACGAATTTTAAAAGGAACGACCTCAAACTGCACACCGGGGGCAGGATTTTCCAGCGTGCGGATCTCGCAGCAGGAATCGCAAACGATCAGCCAGGATGCCATAAGCAGTTACCTCGGTTCTATAAATATTTGGGCGCACACCGCACCCGGCGGCAGAGGAAATTTCTGCCATCTGGTTTTTAAAACTAGATTAGTTTTATTATAGCGGTTTTACATTTTTCCGTCAAGGCAGGCAGCGGGCCGGGCGCATAAAAACCTTGCACGCAGCCCGCAAAGCGCCTATAATATGATTGTATACGATGCCGCCGGGGCAGGGTTGCCCTGCGCGGTATTGCCAAACGCATTTTCTGCGGAGTCTTCCGCTTTTGATATGAGGATAACAAGAATGGCCAAGAAATTGATCGGTGCTTATGAGATCGCCAGCAGCCGCCGCAAGCGCCGTGCGCAGCTGCGCGTATGCCTGGCGGCGCTTATCACGGTAGGTCTGGTGGGCACAGCCGGTGTGCTGTTAAATTGGAACAGCCTGCCCACCACAGGCGAAAACACCCCTGCACAAAGCGAGAGCGCGGCGGAAAGCGAAAGCCAGGCCGCACAAAGCCAGGCGCAGCCAAACCCGGATTCTGTTGATAAAAGTGCCTGGAACACCAGCACACCCGTGGCCCAAACACTGGATGCCAACCATTATTCGCCCGACTGGCGTATGAATGCACTGCCTGCTGTTCCCGCAGTGGACCTGAGTTATTTTAACACTGCTACTTTTGTAGGCGACAGCCTTACCCAGGGGTTGGAGCTGTATTCTACCGGCCTGCCCAACGCGCACTACTGCGCTTATAAGAGTATTGGCCCCAACGCCATTGTAAATCAGATGACCCTTACCCGCGCCAACGGTACGCAGGAAATTGCTATCGATGCCCTGGTTGCCAGCCAGCCTGACTATGTGTACATGCTGCTGGGCACCAACAGCCTGGTAAGCGTGGGTAATGACGACAGCTTCATCGCCTATTACAGCGCCATGATCGATATGTTCCAGGAGGCTCTGCCCGAGGGCGTGATTTACTATGTGCAGGCGATCCCCGCAGTGGCGGCAAATGTGGTCACTTCCAAGCCTGGCCTTGACAATACCCGCATTCGGCAGATCAACTGCCGCCTGGCGCAGCTGGCCTTGGAAAAGGGCTGCTATTTCATTGACCTGCAGGAGGCCCTTACCGGCCCTGACGGCAATCAGATCGCCGAGTATGCGGCTAAGGACGGTATCCACTATAATCCCGACGGTTATCAGGCCTGGGTGGATTATCTGCGCACACACACCGCCTATAATAAGCGCAACCCCTATGTAAACGGAAACCCGTATTATATTGACCCCGAAAACCCGAATGCCGTGTTTGAATATACGCAGCCTGCCCCAGAGCCGGAACCCACCCCGGAGGAAACGGGAGATGCTGCGGCCGCGGAGAGCGGGGACGTACAGCCTGCAGAATGATAAAAGCATAAAAGAACGCAGAGAACCAAACTTGTTTTTGGTTCTCTGCGCTCTTTTTTTCATTCATTTATATCTGTTTATAAAAGCTTGCACCCGGCCATTCAGCAGTGGGAGCGCCTGAAATAGCGGCAAGCTGCGCGGGATCCAGTGTTATGCCAATGGCCTTTTGCAGGCGGTGCGTTAGTTCTTCCAGCGTTTCGGCATCAAAAGCATGGTCCAGTGCGGAGGCGTTTTTTTTTGGCAGGCCGAGCAGTTCGCACAGCTCTGCGCCGTCGCCGGGCTGGATCTCGTCCTGCTCAAACCAATAGTATGCCTCGCTTTCCTGTTCGCCGTTTACGGCATACAGGGTCAGGTTGGCCTCTTGGTAAGTACCGATGCCCAGCACCGGCAGCCCACTTAGTGCGGCATAGCGCCGTGTTTGCTCATCAAGGTTGTCGCTGCGGATACGGTCGCCCCAGAAAAGGCTTACAAAATTGCCCTGCTGCACCAGCAGCGCTTTTTCGCCGCTGGCCATGCTTTGCAGCGGCATATTGCCTGCCAGCTGCCGCAGCTGGGCCCGCGATGCTTCACGCTGGGCCGGGTCGGCCAGAGTATCCATATTTTTTTGTAGCAATGAACCCAAAAGCCCCAGCTGATTGCGGGCCTTATCATCGATCTGCGGGGCCTGGGCAAACTCGGCCTCCAGCATGGTTAAAAGCGCTTTGAGCGCGGCGGGATCTTTTACGCGAAAGTACAGGCTTGCCATTATAGCACCTCGATCTTTTTTTCAGAAATATGGTCCAGCAGAGACTGTGTGATCCGTGCCGTGAGGCCCCAGATGCCGTGGCTCTCATATTCCCAGTAGCGGGTGCGCAGCGCACGGCTGTAGTGCTGCAAAAAGCCCTGCAGGATCAGCGGTGTTTCCCTGCCCGTGCTACCGCCGGGGGTATAGTCATACCATTGGGCAGGATTGGCCTGCAGCCAGGCCAGCGGCACCGTGAACCATTCGGCCACCTCGGCCTCAGAAAGGTGCACGGAGACCAGTGCTTCGAGTGAAAGCTTTGCCACCACAGGCTGCACGCGGCGGCCGCCTGCCAGGGTATCCAGCGGCAGCAGGCCCGTCAGCGCGATGTGCCGCGGCGCGATCGCCATTTCTTCCCATGTTTCGCGCAGGGCGGTATCTACGGGGTTTTCGCCCGGCTCCACCCGCCCGCCGGGAAAGCATATTTCCCCCGGCTGGCGCACTGCGCCCGAGCGCACCTCGTACAGCAGCGCCGGGCCGTTTTGGGTTTGCACCAGGGGCACCAGCACGGCGGCCGTGGCCGGCGGGGCCAGCCCCTGCAGCTGCGCCCGCAATTCGGTGATTGATGCCATATCAGCGAATAAAATTGGTGGTCTGCTTCGGCTCGATGATAGGCTGCTCTACGCCTGCGGCCCTGCCAGCCTGAATGCTTTTTAACAGCCAGGCCATATTGCGGCCCAGTGCGCGCATGATCTGCAGGCCCTCGGCATCCTGTGCGGCATCCTCACCCTTGCCGTTTGCACCGTGCACCATGGGCCAGTAGCAGCCGCTCACCAGCGGCATATTGTGGTAAGCAGGCACCTTGGCCAAGGCATCCAGCGCGGCGGTAGTGCCGGCGCGGCGGGCACTGGCTACAATGGCTGCGGGCTTAAACTGCAGGTGCTGGCCGCCCGCAATGGAAAGGCGCTGCATAAAGCCCAGCATACCGGCATTGGCGCAGGCATAATAAACCGGGCTGCCGAACACGATACCGTCGGCCTCGGCCACCTTGGGCAGTGCTTCGTTTACTGTATCATCAAAAGCGCATTTGCCCAGCTTTTTGCAGGCAAAGCAGGCCACGCAGCCGCCGATGGGCTTAGGGCCAATGTGGAAGATCTCGGTTTCCACGCCGTTTTTTTCCAGCTCTGCGGCCATCTCGGCCAGAGCGGTATAGGTGCATCCGTTTTTATGGGGGCTGCCATTGATAAGCAAAACTTTCATTGTGTAATTCTCTCCATTCCTATTGATCGTACAGCTTTTAAAGCGCGGAAAAGCGCAGGCTGCAATAATGTATATAGGGTATTATATCACACTTTGCTTTTGTGAAAAAGTCGCAAAGAAGCCACCCGCACCAAAAGCCCTTGTTTTACAAGGCTATGATGCGGATGGCTTTAAAATGACTATGCCTCGATATTGTCAGCGCTGCCGTTATGCCCTGTTTGCGGCGGCTTTACCGGCAGGCTTGCGGGTGCGCAGGGCGGGGCGTACATCGTAACGGTATACGGCCAGTGCAAAGCTGCACAGGGGCCAGCACCTCAATGGCGGCACAGCTGTAAGAGCCCATGATCCGGTTGGCGATCAGCACAGGGGGCGAATTGAGCAGGTACAAAAAGTGGGTAAGGCGCATATCGTGCACCCACAGCGCCACGGTAGTGCAGAGCATGGAAAAAGTGAGCAGTGCGCTGGCAGGCCCCTGCCAGGTAAAAGCCGCGCTTAGCAGATACATTGCGATCAGTGCCGCCAGCCAAAGCCTGCTTTTGGCCCAGGGGCGGTTATTGAATGTGCACAGCAGTGCGCGAATAATGCCAATGAGATTGGTAGCTACCGCTGTGGCTGCCCCCAAAATGGCGTAGTGCGTGATCCACAGGATGCAGCACAGGATCTCCAGCTTTAAAATGCGCCCACGGTTGGTGGACTGCAGCGAGGTAACGGCGATCAGCGAGGGCAGCAGGCCCAAAAGCTGCACCAATAAAAATGATGCCGTCATCATACACTCCTGTTTTGTGTTTCGGCTGCGCAAAGGCTTTGTGCCGGGGCATAAAAAAGCAGCGGCACACAAACCCTCCTGTTTGTGAATCAAAAGCAGGAAAATTTATAGCCGCTGCGGCAGTTTTGATGATTTGTAAAAGAGGCTTGCCTCAAAAGCAATTTGTACAAATACAGTATACTTTATTTGTGAGATTCGTCAATGGATTTTTTTGTGCATAATGCGGCTGCACTGCTCAGCTACCCCACTGGCTGCCGCGGCTGCCTTCCTGCACAGCCACGGTAAGGTCGGCCGTGCCCTGTGCCAGCTGCTGCATAAAGGTGTCCATACCAGCCAGGCGCTCGTTTACATAGGTGCGGAACACGCTCAGATCCGTTTGCCCCTCGTTGTAGGCGCTTTCCGGCCAGCGGGCGTGGTCACGCTCATAGGCACCTGAAGTAAAAATGTCGGCCTCGTAGCCATTCAGCATAGCCTGCATGGCCTCCTC
>CAVGKH010000137.1:0-5147 GCA_963629755.1 Gemmiger sp. | reverse complement strand
GGATCACTCCCTGCTCTGCAGGAATATCTTCCGATACGCTGCGGGCATTGGACATTTTGAAAAATGGCTTTATAATGGTATTATACAAAAATAAAAACTGTAATTGGAGGGAATGCTTTTATGGAATATACCAAATTGGGCCATACCGACCTGGAAGTTTCCAAGCTTTGCGTGGGCTGCATGAGCTTTGGCAAAGCGGGCACCATGCATGACTGGACTGTGGACGAAGCCGAGACCGAAAAGATCGTGCGGCATGCGCTGGGGCTGGGCATCAATTTTTTTGATACTGCCAACTGTTATTCTGACGGCACCAGTGAAGAATACCTGGGCAAGGCCATAAAGGCAAACATTGCCCGCGATAAAGTGGTGCTTGCCAGCAAAGTGTATTTTAACCCCGGCCGCCTGAGCAAGGAAGCCATTCACCGCGAGATCGATGGAACCTTGAAGCGTTTGGGCACCGACTATCTGGACCTTTATATCATTCACCGCTTTGATTACGAAACGCCCATTGAAGAAACGATGGAGGCCCTGAACCGCCTAGTGCAGAGCGGCAAGGTGCGCGCACTGGGTGCTTCGGCTATGTTTGGCTATCAGTTTTACAATATGCAGCTGGCCGCACGCGACCATGGCTGGGCACAGTTTCAGACGATGGAAAACCACTATAACCTCTTGTACCGCGAGGACGAACGCGAAATGATCCCGATCTGCAAGCAGATGGGCGTTTCGCTTATGCCCTACAGCCCGCTGGCAGCCGGGCACCTGACCCGCCCCACCTGGACGGCCGATACCCTGCGCAGCCGCACTGACCGTGTTGCCATGGGCAAGTATGACCGCACCGAAGAGCAAGACATGGCCATTGTGCAGCGCGTGCATGAGCTGGCTGAAAAATATGGTGCCAAAATGCAGCAGATAGCGCTGGCCTGGCTGTGGGCCAAGGGCGTGAGCTCGCCTATCATCGGTGCAACCAAGGCCAGCCATTACGACGATGCCGCGGCGGCATTGACCGTAAAGCTTACGCCGGAGGATGTGGCCTATCTGGAAGAGCCGTATGCACCGCATCACCTTACAGGTGTGATTTTGAAAAATCCGCCGCAAGGTGTAACGCTTTTGGATAAAAAGCCGTAACCCTAGAAAATCACTTTTACCCTTTTTACAGCATAGCAAAGCCCGGCAGCAGAGGAAATTGCTTTCCCCGCTGCCAGGCTTTATTATTTTATGCCTTATGCCAAAAATTCTGATTTAAGAAAGAATGCCTGTAGACTGCACGAACAAGATCAGCATCAGCACCGGCGCAATATAGCGCACCATTACACAGTACAGCTTTTTGCGGCCAAAGTGCTCGCCGTTGCGCTCCATTTCATCAGTCACATACTTGGGGCCCTTGACCCAGCCAATCAAAATGGCCGAGAGCAGTGCGATCAGCGGCATCATAACACTGTTGCTGATATAGTCCATGATATCCAGCAGCTGTGCGGTAGAGCCGTTGGGCAGCGAAACCTCAAAATAGAAAATGCTGTAGCCCAAAGCAATCACAGCGCTGGCCGTTAAATAAATGACCGACAGCACCAGCACCGTTTTTTTGCGGCCGGTGTGGAAGATCTCCATGCAGTTGGCAGTGATGGATTCCAGCACTGAAATGCAGGATGTAAGCGTGGCAAAAATGGCTGTTACAAAGAACAGGATACCCACGAACACACCTGCACCGCCCATGGCATCGAATACCTTGGGCAGCGAGACAAACATCAGGCTGGGGCCTGCACCCATGCCCTCGGTGCCGGTAAATACAAACACGGCGGGAATGATCATTGCACCGGCCAGCAGGGCCACCACGGTATCAAAAATTTCGACCTGGTTTACGGCGCAGTTCAAATTTACTTCGGGCTTTACATACGAGCCGTAGGTGATCATGATGCCCATGGAAACACTCAGCGAGAAAAACAGCTGGCTCATGGCATCCAGCAGGATTTGCAAAAAGCGGCCCACCGTAAGGCCCTCAAAATGCGGGGTGAGATAATATTGCAGGCCCTGCAGGCCGGTGCGCACCTGACCCGCGGCATCGGTATGGTTCAAGGTAAGCGAAAAGGCCGCAATCACGACCACCAGCACCAGCAGAATGGGCATCATGCACTTGGAAACGCGCTCGATGCCGCTTTCTACGCCGTTATACACGATAAAGGCTGTTACGCCCATAAACAGAAGGCCAAATACCACCGGCGATACCGGCGAAGTAATGAACGAGGTAAAATAACCGTCCTGTGCGGCGGCATGTGACTGGCCGGTAAGGTATACCACCGCATATTTAGTGATCCAGCCGCCGATCACGGCGTAATAGGTCATGATCAGCACGGGCACCAAGAAGGTGAGAATGCCCAAGAACTTCCACTTGGGGCTCATTTCTTCATAGGCACCGATTGCGCTTTTTTTGGTTTTGCGGCCAATGGCGATATCCGAGGTGAGCAGCGTAAAGCCAAAGGTAAGCACCAGCACCAGATATACGATCAAAAACAGGCCGCCGCCGTCTTTCGCGGCCAGGTACGGAAAGCGCCACAGGTTGCCAACGCCCACCGCACTGCCGGCCGCGGCTAACACAAAGCCGATCTGGCCGGAAAAATGATTTGCTTTCTTTTCCATAATCTACTCCTTAGTTGATTAAAAGCACGGGCTGGCTGTTTATGCGCCAGGTCCATGCTTTTAAAATAGAACACGAAAGCAATCATAGCATATTTTTTTATTGCCGTAAACCGATTTAGCCTTTTTATTCTGATTTTTAAGGTTTTTTGCAGATTTTTATGCAAAATTCAGCTGAAAGTTATTTTTTACAGCAGCTTTTCGGCCCAGGCTTTTTCAGAAAAGCCCGTCAGCACAAAATCATCGCCCACCACCAGCGGGCGCTTTACGAGCATGCCATCGGTAGCCAAAAGGCGCAGCTGCTCTTCTTCGGTCATGGCGGGCAGCTTATCTTTTAAGCCCTGATGCTTATACAGCAGGCCGCTCATCTTATACCAATTTTGTAATTCCTCAAAAGTCGGGTTCCGCTCTTTAATCGGGCGGGTCTCATAGGCGATGCCATGCGCATCCAGCCATTTTAACGCCTTTTGGCAGGTGGTGCATTTTTGATAGCATAAAACTTTCATAGTGGTTTCCCTTTTTAATGATCTGTAAAATATAAAATCAGTGGAGCAGGCGCGCGATCAGCCAGGCTGCCGCAAAGCACACCGGCTGGTGCAGCATGTATACGAGCAGGCTGTGGTGCCCCAGCCGCGAAAAGCCCGGCAGACCGACCTCGGCCCATTTGCGGCTGCCGCCCCACTCGCGGAACGCCCGGTTTGCGAAGTAACCCAGCCAAAAAAGGAAGAGCCATGGCATGAGCGGGAAGAAATCGCTTGACCAAAATCCCGGAGCCGGAAAACCGAACACTGTGAGCACTGGTGTATACAGCGAAGACGGAACTGTGCACTGCCAGGTGAAAAATCCGACGGTTCCCCACTGGATATTTCGTGTAAAGGTAAATGCCAGTACAGCCATGATCATGCCCGGCAGCGGCGGAATATGGCGCAAAAGGCGCTCGGCCGGTATTGTGAGCAGGATCGCGCAGCCAATAAAGTTGAGCACGCCAAACAGAATGATCTGCTCGGGCATGATCAGCCAAGTGATGAGGGTAATCAGCAGGCCGCAGGCATTGACCAAAAGCCCGCGGCACAGATCGTGCGCCCGCCCCCAATGCCAGCAAAAGCCCGCCAGCAAAATAAAAGTACAGCAGATTGACTGCTGCCACCAGTGCGCAGCGGGCAGAAACGGCCAATCGGGCAAAAGGCCCTCGACCACAAACAGATCATAACAAAAATGGTATAGCACCATGCTGACCATCGTAATGCCGCGCAGAGCATCAAAAAGGGCATAGCGCGGCTTTGTGCCGGTATTTTTTGTTTCTTGCATGATAGACTCTTCCTCCCTTTTGTCTGCTTTTTATACTACGGCAGATGAGAGAGTTTCGTCAAGTCCAGCACAGGCCAGCCCAACAGCTGTATGCCGAGCGGATTGTGCACTGCTGCCAGCGCGGAGCGGCCTGCCCGGTGCTTTTGAATGGCCGCTGCCGCCAGCGCCGCCGAGGCTTCGTCCAGCCCGGTAAACGGCTCGTCGAGCAGCAGCGTATCGCCGGGAGCCAGCAGTGCGCGCAGCAGGGCCACGCGCCGCTTCTGCCCGCCGGAAAGCTTTACTGCCGGGAACTGCTGTTCTTTTTGCGGCAGGCCCAAAGCAGCCAATTCTGCCTGCAGCTTATCCGGCGGCACAGAGTCACCGCACACCAGCGCGATATTCTGCACCGCATTCAAATGCGGGATCAGCCGGTCTTCCTGAAATACAGGGCACACCTGCCCTGCACCCGAAACCGTGCCTGTATCCGGTTTTTCCAGCCCCATGATGATGCGCAAAAGCGTGGTTTTTCCCCACCCGCTGGGGGCTTTTAGGATCAGTGCATCAGAGCATGTAAAGCTCAGGTCGGCAAAAAGCGTTTTGGGGCCAAATGTTTTGGTCAGATGCTTTACTGTGAGCATGAGGCCTCCTTTTCTGCACCGGTGATCGATGCTTCTGCCGCTGCCAGCAATGCCAGAAACAGGCGTTCAAACAGCATGCTTAGTGCCACGATGGCAATGGTCCACGCAAAGACCTCGGCTGTGGAAAGCGTAATCTTGGCGCGGTAGAGTGCCTCGCCAATGCTGCCGTTTGGCAGGCCGATGACCTCGGCCGCGATGCCGCTTTTCCAGCAGATGCCCAGTGCTACCGCACAGCCGCGCCGAAAGGCGGGCAGAAGCCCCGGCAGCCAGATGGCCCTTATGCGCCCCCATGGGCCTATGCGAAACACCCGCGCCATTTCCAGCAAAGCAGGGTCGGCGGCATCCAAGCCAGTTTGCACAGCGCTGTAGAGCACGGGCAACGCCATTAAAAAGCTGATAAGCACCGAAAGCCATTTGCTGCTGACCCACAAAAGCGCCAGAATGATAAAGCTTGCCACAGGCGTAGCCTTTACCGCCTGCAGAGGCAGCTCAATAAGAGCCGCCGCTATTTTGCCGCAGCGCGCGGCCGCGGCCAGCAAAAAGGCTGCCAGCATGGCAAGGCCAAAGCCCGCCAGAATGCGCGCGCCGCTGAAA
>CAVGKH010000136.1:0-5226 GCA_963629755.1 Gemmiger sp. | reverse complement strand
GTATAAACCCCTCTTTGCAGTTTGATGCCGGGGGAGCAGCGCGATGCCTGCCCGGCAGGAAAACAAAATCAGACAATATATAAAATAAGTATAAGACAATTTTACTTTTCTGACAAGCTTTTTGGCCCGGTTTTTATGCCGTTTGCGGCTGAAAGCACATTCGGGCGCATAAACTGAAAGCAAAGCGGTGAACGGCGAGGGGAGGTGGCTTATGCAAACAGTGATCGCATCGGCGCAGAAAACAAATATACCGGCGCTGGCCTGGGTAGAGGGGGCCTGCTTTCCGCCCGCCGAGCGGTGCAGCACGGCCCGCATGGCAGAGCGGCTGCGGACATTTCCCAATTGTTTTTTTGCGGCCCGGCGGGGCGAGGCGCTGGTCGGGTTTGTGCACGGCATGGGCGTTTGGGCCCGGCCATGTGCGATGAATTTTATTTTGACCCCACGCTGCACGCCCCGGCCGCGCCCTGGCAGTGCGTGCTGGGGCTGGCGGTAGCGCCCGCGTTTCGCGGGCAGGGCATAGCCGCCGCCTGATGGGCTTTTATGCCGATATGGCACAGGCAAAAGGCAAAAAGGGGCTTGTGCTGGCCTGCAAAAAAAGAGCTGCGGCCCTTTTATGAAAGCATTGGCTTTATGGAAAGCGGAATTTCGCAAAGCTGTTACGGTGGGGCCGTGTGGTGGGATATGGTATGGGTGTTTTAAGGCGGCACCGCATAGTGGGCGGCGGAGGGCGAAAGCCGTTGCATGAAAGCGCAAAATACGATACACTAAAAAAGACCTGCCTTATATGCAGCAGGCAGGCGGGAAAGTAAGAGTTATACAAATAGAGCAGGAGTTATAAGAAAATCATGGAAGAACAAGAATATTTTTCGTTTCACAACTGGCCGGGGCTGGCGCTGCGGCACAGCGAGCAGGGCTATGCAGAGCTTGAGATCCCCATGCTGAAGGGCTATTTGAACCGTGGCGGCAGGCTGCACGGCGGCTTTTTGTATACGCTGGCGGATATGACGGCGGGCACCGCTGTGATGAGCTACGGCCACCGAACCACCACAGTGAGCGGCAGCATGGACTATCTGCGCCCCGGCATTGGGGTGGAAGCCCTGCACACACGCGGGCGTGTGGTAAAGCACGGCAGCACCTTGAGCGTGGTGGAGGTAGAAATATTAGACCAGAATGAGCTGCTGATCGCCACGGCGCACATGACCTTTTTTAATTTCAGCGAGCCCATTCAGGGCACCCTGCAAGACCGCTTTGTGCCCATTGCAGATTAAAGCAAAAGTCATACGCTGAAAAAGACCCGTTATCCCCAGGCTGCGGCGCAGGATAGCGGGCCTTTTGTCATATAGGCTTTTGCAAAAAGCGTTAATTTAACCTTTGTTTAACCCCTCGGCCGGGATCTATGGTACAATCAAAATACCAAAAGGCAGGAGGGGATGCTTTGTGACCATTCAGGAACGGCTCAGGCGCTCGAATCTGATCATGCTGGTGGTGCCCGCCGCAATAGCGGGCGGCCTGCTGGCGGCAGGGCTGGGCGTGCTGGCTTTGATGCTGGAAAATATCTATCTGCCCCGGCTGGGCCTTACCGCGCAGGATCTTCACAGCATGGGCGAAGAGGCTGAGCAGGTGTTCCGGGGGCTCAAGCTGTTTATCGTGCTGTATTCGGCAGTGGTCATTGCGGCGCTGCTGGCGGCCATCACAGCCATGGTGCTGCCGGGCATTTCCGGCTCATCGATCCTGCTGATCGCAGGCGTGTATCTGCCAACTATTCAGGCGGTGCACAGCCTGATGGGCCTGCACCTTGCCGTGCTGCCGGGGCTGTGCGCACTGGGCTTCGGTGTGCTGGCGGGCATTGGCGGTTCGATCCACGCCATTCGCACGGCACTGCAAAAGTACCGCAGCCAGATGGTGTGGCTGATCATGGGGCTTATGCTGGGTTCGCTTTATGCCATTGCAAACGGCCCCGCCAGCCTGGATACGCCTTTACCGCCGCTGAGCATGCATACTTTTGACCTGTTTGCCTTTGCGCTGGGTGCTACACTTTTGCTGGTGCTGGAGGGCATAAAAAAGCTGATGGAGAAAAAAGAGCAGCCGAAGCACGATGTTAAGAAAGGGGAGCTTCATGCATGAGCCTTGACTGGGGCATTTTACACGCGATACAAAATTATCTTACCTGCCCGCTGCTGGACTTTTTGATGCCGAAGATCACACTGCTGGGCAACAGCGGTGCAATATGGGTTTTGATTGGGGCCGTGCTGCTGTGCACGAAAAAATACCGAAAATACGGCGCTGTGCTGCTGGTGGGCCTGGTGATCGGCACCCTGGCGGGAAATGTGGTGCTCAAAAACCTGATCGCCCGCCCGCGCCCCTGCTGGCTGGACGAAAGCGTGCAGATGCTCATTGCCGTGCCGAAAGACTATTCTTTCCCCTCGGGGCACACCATGGCGGCGGCCGTGGGGGCAACGGTTCTGGCCCGGGCAGATCGGAGGCTTGGAGCAATAGTCATTCCGCTGGCAGTGTTGATCGCCTTTTCGCGGCTGTATCTGTATGTGCATTTCCCCACTGATATTTTGGCGGGCGCACTTCTCGGCATAGGCAGCGCACTTTTGGCGTTTTTTATCGGCCGCACAGCCGAAAGGAAGCTGGCGGCAAAACGGCTGTAAGCAAAAAATAAACAAAGCGGCAGCGCATCCGGGATACGAATGCACTGCCGCTTTATGGCAGCTTTTATAAAATTTCTGTTTACTGTGGTGCGGCGGGGTCGGTCTGCTCCAAATAGACCGATGTGCTGGGAAAAGCGAACGAGCAGCTGTTTTGCTCCATCACATCCATCAGCGAAAGATTCAAATCGTTGCGCACCTTCATAAAATCGGCCAGCAGAGGGGTATCGACCTGCGCGCGAATGAGAATATCGATGCTGCTGTCGCCAAAGGCTTTCAGCTTTACCTGCACGGTATCGGCCAGCACATGGCTGTTCTGGCGGAACATCGCTTCTACATCGGCCATCAGCTTTTCTAACTGGGCGCGCGTGGTAGAATAAGTAACGCCCAGGGTAAATTCATATAAGCGCGCGGTGCGGCGGGTGTAGTTTTCGATCACGCCGCCGCAGACCTTGCTGTTGGAAAGCGTGATCAGTGCATTATCCGCCGTGCGGATGCGTGTGGAGCGAAAGCTCACCTGCTCTACAGATCCCTCCACGCCGCCGATCACCACCCAGTCGCCCACGGTGAACGGGCGCTCCAGCACGATGATCAGCCCCGAGAAGAAGTTGGAGGCCGAATCCTGTGCAGCCAGAGAAACAGTCAAACCAATCAGGCCCAGGCCGGTGATCAGGCTGCTTACATTAAAGCCAAAAAGATCCAGCGTGCTGATCAGGGCAAAGGCGGCGATCAGGGCCTTCCAGATGTTGCTTAAAAAGCTGTCGATGGTTTTCAGCGTGCCTACATCGCTGCCGGAAGGGGAAAACTGGCGCAGCAGAATACCGCACACAGGGCTGCTGGCCCATACGCCCCAGGCGATAAGCAGCATGCCGGCGGCACGGAACGGGGACGAAAGCGAAGAAAGAAACGAAGGCTTCAGGCACTGCAGGGCACTCCACAAAAGGGCCAGCAGCACCAGATAGCTGGCAGGGCGGGTAAAGGCGCTGAATAAAACCTGCCAGCCGGGGCGGCTGCGGCGCTCGGCATGCCCAGCCAGAGCAGGGAAGACCTTGCGGTGCAGAAGTGCACAGGCGGCAAAGCCCAGCAGGGCCAGCACGGCGGCGGCAACAAAGCGGACGGGAATGGAAAAACCAAGCAGAGTCAGCGATTTCTGCAAATCGGATTCAGAAATTATGTTGTTCATAAAAACCTCGAATATTGGAAATTTGGCTAAATAATAGCACAAATTTTTATAAAAATCCATGCCGTACAAAAATTTCATCTTGCATTCTCCTCAAAGCCGAGTATAATACTAGGTATGAAGTCTGTTTCAGGGCGGGGTGCAATTCCCCACCGGCGGTGAGCAGCATTTGGCTGCGCAGCCCGCGACCGTTCGGCATTGGCCGGGCGCTGATTCGGTGAGATTCCGAAGCCGACGGTATAGTCCGGATGGAAGAAACGGCAGCGGCATACGCCTATTAGATTCGTTTCGCCCTTTTTGCGCTGTCTGCGTGAAAAGGGCGTTTTGTATTTTTCGGCATTCTCCCGCAGCCCCAAAACCATGGACCGGCCTTCACAAAAATTTGCAGTGGGCAGGGCCATAGCCTGCCCGAAGGGAGAAAATTATGACAAAAGCAACCAAACGCACCCGTGCACTTACCGGAACTGCCATGCTGGCCGCCGTGGCCACCGTGCTGATGTATATGGAGTTCCCTATTCCCATTATGCCGGCATTTATCAAAATGGATATTTCCGAGCTGCCGGCACTAATCGCCAGCTACGCCTACGGCCCCGGTGCAGGCATTCTGGTGTGCCTGATCAAAAACCTTATCAAGTTGCCCAGCACCAG
The DNA here is from genome assembly GCA_963629755.1 of Gemmiger sp. Taxonomy (GTDB): domain Bacteria; phylum Bacillota; class Clostridia; order Oscillospirales; family Ruminococcaceae; genus SFIE01. Next base: position 744 of record CAVGKH010000136.1, on the reverse strand, counting down.
CACGGCCGCAGTGGGCGAGCTGTTCAACTTTGTAATGGGTGCGCTGTTCGTGGGTGTGGCCGGTGTAGTGTATAAGCTCAAGAAAACCCGCAAGGGCGCGATTATCGGCGCTGTGGCGGGCGCGTTGGTGATGGCATTGGTCAGCCTGCCCTACAACTACTTTATCGTGTATCCCGCCTATGTGGTCATGTATCATCTGCCGCTCGAGGCCATTATCGGCATGTACCAGGCAATCAACCCCAAGGTAGACGGCCTGCTGGCCTGCCTTGTTACCTTTAATGTGCCCTTTACTTTTGCAAAAGGCATGATCGATGCCGTGCTGTGCTTCTTGATCTATAAGCCGTTGAGCCCCATTCTGCACGGCCGCAAGTGATCAAATCAGACAGCCAGCAGAAAATGCCTGAAAGGCAAAACAAAAAGCTTATCTGAACCATCTTAAAATTTATCCGCAGCCCTGCTTTTATCCCCCAGGCGGGGCAGCATGAAAAACAAAACCCAAACGAAAAAGGGTGCCGGTGCAATGCCGAGGTTTTATAAGGCAGTATGATAAAACTTAATAGAACTAAGGCATTGCAATGGCTGAATAAGGCTTTGACTGTAAAAGGTCAGAGCCTTTTTTTGTGTTTTGAAAATCCACACATTCGCAATTTGAAAACCAGCCGAGTAGAATATAGTCAAGGATGGTTTCACGATGAGAAATATCAAATACCACCTTGCACTTACCGATAACGAATACAGCTTAAT
>CAVGKH010000135.1:0-5363 GCA_963629755.1 Gemmiger sp. | reverse complement strand
ACGATGATGCCCTGCGCGGGCTTTTATGCCGCCCCGCTATGCTGCAGGCGGCAAAGCCCGGTGCTGTGCTAGTAGAAATGACCTCGGCCTCGGCACAGGCTGTGCAGGAAATCGCCGCTTACTATGCCCCCAAGGGCATACAGGTGCTGGATGCGCCGGTTTCCGGCGGGGTAGCCGGGGCCATGGCGGGCACGATGACCATGATCTGCTCGGGAGAAAAAGCCGCTTTTGATTCTGCCCTGCCCGTTTTGGAATGTATTTCTCAAAGCCGTTTTTACATTGGCGAGCGGTTGGGCGATGCCAAAAAGCTGAAATCCATCAATAACCTGATGAGCGCCGCCAACATGGCCATGATGGGCGAAAGCTGGAAGCTTGCCAAGGCAAACGGTATTTCTGCCGATGATTTTTACCGCGTGGTGTGTGCCTCCTCCGGCTGCTCGAGCTCATTTAAAAATGGGTTTCCGAAGGTGGCTGCAGACGAGCTGAATGCCAAATTTACGGTAGCGCTTATGCGCAAGGATATAGGCCTTGCCATGCAGCTGGCAGACGGGCAGCAGCTGCCCCTTTCGCAAACGACCTATGAATATTATAAGCAGGCCGCTCTTTACGATGATTTAGACCAGGCTGCGGTTGCCAAGGTGGATTTTCACAAGTAGTTTTCCCTTTTTGAACCACTCGCTTAGCGAGTGGTTTTCTTTATATGCAAAAAAGCACCACCCAATTTTCATTGGGTGGTGCTCAACAGCCTTATTGCCTAAGCTAAGCAAATTAGTCGCTCACATAGGGCATCAGGGCAACATGACGGGCGCGCTTGATGGCGACGGTCAGTGCACGCTGATGGAAAGCGCAAGTGCCGGTTACACGGCGGGGAATGATCTTTGCGCGCTCGCTCACATACTTACGCAGACGGGGAACATCCTTGTAATCGATAGTATCCACACGATCAACGCAGAAGCTGCAAACCTTCTTGCGGCCGCGATGCATAGGGCGAGAAGGACGATCGGATCTCTCAAAAGCCATTGCTTGTTACCTCCTGTTTGGATTTGTTTCTGTTGAAATTAGAAAGGCAGGTCTTCGTTATCATCAATAACGGCAAAGTCATCACTGCTGCCGGCCGAATAGGCGGGGGCAGCATCCTGCACGGCGGGGCGGCTGTAACCGCCTGCGGCAGGGGCAACGGGGGCGGCAGGCGCATAACCTACAGCACCAGAGCCAGAAGCCTGGCCGTTGGTGCGGGGAACAAAATTCAGCCGGTCTGCCACCACTTCTACAGCGGTGCGGTTGTTGCCGTTTTTATCCTGATACTGGCGGGTCTGCAGGCTGCCTTCCACAACGATAGGGCTACCCTTCTGGAAGTACTTGCTCACAAACTCAGCCTGCTGACGCCAAGCTACAATGTCAATAAAATCGGCAGTGCGCTGCTCGCCCTGGCGGGCAAAGTTGCGGTCAACAGCAATTCGGAAAGAGGCTACGCTGATGCCCTGAGGGGTCTGGCGCAGCTGAGGGTCGGCCACAAGGCGGCCCATCAAAACAACAACATTCAGCATTTTATCCTCCGGTCAACGAAAACTTATTCAGCCTCAGCCACGATCATGGTACGCAGAACACCATCGGTGATCTTGTACACGCGATCCAGCTCAGCGGGGAAATCGGGGCCACTGGTGAATTTGATCACAGTGTAGACACCCTCGACCTCATCGTTGATGGGATAAGCAAGACGCTTCTTGCCCCACTCGTCAACAGAATCAATGGTACCGTTAGCCTCGATCAGAGACTTGAACTTGCCCACCAGAGCGGCGGTAGCCTCTTCGTCGAGAGCAGCGCTGGTAACCAGCATGGTCTCGTATTTTGCCATAATCTGTACACCTCCTTTTGGACTTGTGACCCCCGGCATTTACCGGGAGTAAGGAGCACACTGCAAACGCAGCATGCAGGCGCACTTCAAAGTGCGACAATTTATTATAACATGCCGTTTGGCAATGTCAACTGCTTTTAGCCGAAATTTCAAAAATATTTTTATTGAAACCCGGCTGCCTGCAAAAAGCTCATAAAGGCTTCTTCGCCTTCGGCGGTCTGCTTGAATACCCCGGCATCCTCTAAAACATGCGAGAATACTAAGCCAATCTCGCGCCGCACGGTCTCGGCAGCCTGCTCGGGTGTAAAGGCTGTGCCGTACCGGGCGATCAGACTGTCGATCCAGTCAGCGTGTACAGCCAGCGTGCTGCCTTCTTCGCGGCTGGTGTTGGGGGCTTTGCCGGTAAGGATATCGCAGATATCGGCACTTTGCTGCTTTAAGCGGCTGGGCAAAATAGCCAGGCCCATCACCTCGATCAGGCCGATATTTTCCTTTTTAATATTGTGCCACTGGGGGTGCGGGTGAAAAATACCGTCGGGGTATTGCTCGCTGGTGCGGTTGTTGCGCAGGGCCACATCCAGCACATAAGTACCATCGGCTTCGCAGTGCAAAATCGGGGTCACCGTGTTGTGCGGCACATCGCCGCTAAAGGCGCGAATATCTGCACTTTCGTCATTCCAGGTCTGCCAGGTATGCAGCACATCGACTGCAGCGGCCTTCACTTCTTCGGCATTTTTACCCGTAAGGCGCACGGTGGAAACCGGCCAGTTCAAAATGCCTGACTGCACGCCGGGGTGTGCGCTGCTCTGCACCGGGCGCTTGATGGCGGCTTTCGTCATGGGGAACACATAGCTGCCGCCCTGAAAATGGCTGTGCGTTAAAATGCTGCCGCCTACAATGGGCAGGTTGGCGTTGCTGCCGCAGGTGTAGTGCGGGAATTGCTGCACAAAGCTGAAGATCTGGTCCAGCGTGTGCTCGTCCATTTCCATGGGCTTATGGTCTTTATGGAACACGATGCAGTGCTCGTTAAAATACACATAGGGGCTGTATTGCAGGTAGAACTGATCCCCCGCCAGCGTTACCGGAATGATGCGGTGGTTCTGGCGTGCCGGAAAGTTGATGCGCCCTGCGTAGCCGATATTTTCGCGGCACAGCATGCAGGTGGGGTAGCCCGCTTTGGGCTGCAGGCGCTCCAGCGCAATGGTCTTGGGGTCTTTTTCCGGTTTGGTCATGTTGATGGTGATCTCCAGATTACCATAAGGGGTCTCGGTATCCCATTTGATATTCTGCGCGATCTGTGCCGTGCGAATATAGTTGGAGTCGATGCACAGCTTATAAAACCAGTCTGTAGCGGCCTTTGCGCCCTGCTGTGCGCGCAGCTGCTCAAATTTTTGGCAGCTCTCGCTCTCACGCGGCATCAAAGCGCCCATGATGCGGGCCTCAAAGTTTACGCGGTACTGGTTCACCTCGCCGTCAAACAGGCCCTTTTCCGCAGCGGCGTCCAGCAGAGCATTCAAAATCTCGGTGGGGTAATCCAGCTGCTCCTCCGGAACCTCCCCCGCAAAGGGAGCCTCCAGCCCAAAAAGGTCCAGCAGCGTGTTGCGGGCATAAATAGCATCCAGCTCGCCCAGAAGCCCATGCTTCTGCCCAAATTGCAGCAGACGTTCGATTTGATACGCAGTCTCCATGTTCGTTCCTCCCCAAAATCTTATTAGATTCAAGCCGCAGAAAATTTTTCTATGATCTACTTTATAAAATTCTGTAGGGCGGGGCTCTGCTCCGCCCGGCTTTGTGATACCGCAAGGCTTTTCGGTTGGAGCAAAGCCCCACCCCTGCGAACTCTACGAAAAGTTCAGCCTATAGAAATCTGGTTATGCCCTACGAAAGGCTTCTCTATTTCAGCTCAAGTAGTTCATCATTTGCTGGGTGTAGGCCACCAGCTTATTGATCGCCGCAGGGCCAAGGCTCATTACATACGCATACACAGCCAGATACAGCAGCGCCAGCACGGCCACATAGGCCAGCATAGCGGGAATGCTCGTGCCGCCCACGCGGCGCAGGGCTGCCTGGCGCTCGGCTCCATCGGGCATGTTGGCGCACAGATCCTTCACCTTGGGCATGACCGCCTGCCGATACAGGTATACGCCAAAAACGCCCCGCAGAAACATCTGGATCCAGTTGATATAGCCGCCGATCTGGGTCAGGCGGCTGATCAGCGCCGCACTGTTCAGCCAGGCGGGCAGGTCGCCTGCGATATACAGCAGCGTTAAAATACCGGGAACCTCCAGCAGCAGCGACAGCACCGCAAAAAATACGGCAGGCTTCCAAGCTTTTCTATATAAAAAGTAAAGCGGGCCGAACAAAAAGGCCGAAAGGCTCACGCAGAACTTGCGGCCTGTGGCGGCCATGGCCTGAAAACGCAGCAGATAATACGGTGCGCTGGGGCCGAAGAACGCCGCCCAGTCGCGTGCCTTCACGCCCTCGATCTCATCATCAGGGTGCAGCTGGTATACACGGTAATTGGCGGCCTGCTGCTCGCGGGCCTGCTGTGCCCCGGCCGCGCCCTCGCTTTCAGCCTGCGCTTTGGCCTCGGGCTTCCACTCGTAGTTCGTGCCGTGTTTGGCCGCAAAAACGCAGCGGTTATCCGCAGGCCAGCAGGTGCGGTGATACGGCGTGCCGCAGTCGGGGCACACCACGATATCATCATGATCAGTAAATGCCTTTTGGCAGACAGGGCATTTGCTGCCGGTATAATTGGACATAACATTCCTCCAAATTGAACTTCAGAGGCAGCGGCGCTTCCGTGCGCCGGGCGCAAATTGCGCGCTGCTGCCTGTATTCTATTATAAGCCCGCGGCGGCAAAAATCAAATGAAAAAGCCTGAACACTTTATGAACAATTTGTGCATTTGGGCAGTGCAAAAAAATAGCGCACGACTCTTTACTTTGGGGCGTTTATCCGCTATACTATAAATACTTGTGTAATAGTCTTATTTTTATGATAGAGAAAGGCAAAACGCGGATATGATCACGATTGATGAACTGAAATTCAAGCTAAACGGCTTTGAGCCCGCTGTAAAAGATCTGGGCGAGGCGCTTGCCATTGAGGGCAGCAAAAAGCGTGTAGCCGAGCTGGAAAATAAAATGACCATGCCTGGCTTTTATGATGACCAGGAGGCCAGCCAGAAGGTATACGATGAGCTGGGCACCCTGCGCGGCAAGCTGGAACGCTACGAAAAGCTTACCGCCCTGTATGACGATGCCCAGACCATGCTGGAAATGTTGGAGGAAGAAAACGACCCGGAGCTGATTCCCGAGGGCGAAGAGGCCGTGAACAATGTGGAAAAGGCTGTGGACGATCTGCAGCTGATGACCATGCTGAACGGCGAGTATGACAACAGCAACGCTATTCTCACCTTCCACGCCGGTACCGGCGGCACTGAGGCGCAGGACTGGGCACAGATGCTGTACCGCATGTACAACCGCTGGGCCGATGCCCACGGCTACAC
>CAVGKH010000134.1:0-5390 GCA_963629755.1 Gemmiger sp. | reverse complement strand
CCCCTGTACCTACCGGGGGGATAACAGAATTTGATGCAAAAACGCTGAAAAGCGGGAATAACTGGAAATAAAAGGCGCGTAGGCGGCGGAAAAACGGTAAAAGGAGCAACATGGATAAGCTGAAACAGAATGTGAAGATGCGGGCCGTAAAATGCCTGGCTGTGGTGCTGGAAACGCTGCCGATCGTGGCGGTTTGGTATCTGTGGTATGCTGATAGGATCATTTCGCCATTTTATAATAAGGGCAACTGGGTCGTGATTGCGGTATTCATCTCGGTTTACTTTTTGTGTGCGCGTGTATATGAGGCGTTCCGCATAGAATTGAGCATAATATCGGACCTGATCTATTCGCAGGTATTGGCAGCTTTGATCGCAGACGGGATCTTTTATATGGTGACTTGGCTGCTAAGCAAGCATCTGCCTGCCGTTTGGCCGCTGCTTTTGGCACTCGCGGCACAGGGGCTGCTGGCATATGTTTGGTGCAGGGGCGCGCATAAATGGTATTTTCATACCTTTGCGCCGGAACGCACAGTGGTGATCTATGATTCCCGCCGCGGGCTGGAAGAACTGATCGGCCAGTACGGATTGCAGGATCGGTTTTGTGTTGTGAAAACGATGCCTCTGCAGGAGGCATTGGCAGACTGCGGCAAGGCGGTAGAAAATGCGGAAGCTGTGTTTTTGTGCGGCATTTCCAGCCATGAACGCAATACGATCTTGAAAAAGTGTGTGGCGGAAAACATTGCAGTATATGTGCTGCCGCGCATCGGGGATGTGATCATGAGCGGCGCAAAGCCGATGCACCTGTTTCACCTGCCGGTTCTGCAGGTAGAGCGGTATGACCCGCAGCCGGAGTTTTTGCTGGTAAAGCGCCTGTTTGATATTGTGTGCTCGGGCGCGGCGCTGCTGGTGCTTTCACCGGTCATGATCGTTCTGGCGCTGGTGATCCACTTTTATGACGGCGGCCCGGCGCTGTATGCACAGTGCCGGCTGACTAAGGACGGCAAAAAATTTATGCTGCACAAGTTCCGCTCAATGCGCGTGGATGCAGAAAAAGACGGTGTGGCCCGGCTTTCGACCGGCGAGAATGACAGCCGGATCACACCTGTGGGGCGTGTGATCCGCGCCTGCCGGTTGGATGAACTGCCGCAGCTTTTGGATATTCTGCGGGGCGATATGTCGATCGTGGGGCCGCGCCCCGAACGGCCGGAAATCGCCGCGCAGTATGAGGAAGAACTGCCGGAATTTTCGCTGCGGCTGCAGGCCAAGGCGGGCCTGACCGGCTATGCCCAGGTGTATGGAAAGTACAACACGACACCTTACGATAAGCTGCAGATGGACCTAATGTATATTGCAAAGCCAAGCCTGTTTGAAGACCTGCGCATTATTTTTGCCACGGTGAAGATCTTGTTTGTGAAAGAGAGCACAGAGGGCGTAGCCGAGGGGCAGACGACGGCGCAGAAAGAGGAAGAAAAGGCGGGCGTAGGAACCGAAAACTGAAAGCGGAACCGCGCCCGGTTTTATTTAGATAGGCTGGAAACGCGGGGAAAGGAAGAAGAAAAATGAATATGAATACGGTTCCTCGCGTGCAGGTGCTTTTGTCGGCCTATAATGGCAGCGCGTATATTGAACAGCAGGTAAAAAGTATTTTAGAGCAGGAAAAAGTTGAAACCAGAATTTTGGTGCGTGATGATGGATCTAAAGATGATACGACTGCCATTGTTGAGAAGATGGTACGAACATACCCAGAGCGCATTAAACTGGAAAAAGGAAAAAATTTAGGATACCGCCGAAGTTTTTTACACATGCTAGCCCTAGCAGATAAAACTGCGGAGTATTTTGCATTTGCCGATCAGGATGATGTATGGGAGAAAGATAAACTTGTTTGTGCTGTATCGATGCTGTGTAAGCAGCCTGAATGCTGGCTTTATGCCTCGGCACTAAAAATTACAGAAGAGAATTTGCAAATTTTAGGCATAAGCGGAAAAAGCAATTTGAAACAAACCCTGGGAAGCTTTTTTGTGCGAACAAGACTTGCGGGATGCACAATGGTGTTTACGAAGGAATTGCTGAAAGTTGCTTTGCACTATTCTAATTTGCAGATATCGCATGAGACCGCTCCGGATCATGATGCATTGTTGTGTATGTTATGCATGCTCTATGGAAAGAAAATTGCGATAGATCCAACAGCACATATCTTACATAGAAGACATGAGGCGGCCCAAACGAGCGGAGGAAGAGGGTTGATGAATCGGGTGCAGGTGGAAAGCAAACGGATTTTTCACCGTAAGCATTCGTATTGCTATACAGCAAGATTATTGCTGCAAGAAGATATTGACTGGGAAAAAGATGAAAGAAGCACTGAAAATTATAAGCTTTTGCAAAATATAGCAAAATATGGTGACAAAAAACTGGGAGGGGTACGCCTCTGCATGAATAAGGAAATTTCTTGTGGGATAAAAGCTGCGGATATACTGATCCGGTGTAAAATGCTACTGGGAATTTATTGAGCGTAAAAATGGGAGGAAGTAATGATACGGGTCTTACAGTATCTTGGCGGTATGGGATACGGCGGTACACAGGCCTTTTTAATGGAAATCTACGACAAAATAGACCGAGACCAGGTACAATTTGACATTATAGCCAATCCTGGAGAAGAAAGCTCACCCTATTATCAAGTTTTTTTAGAAAAAGGTGCTAAAATTTACACATGTCCGCGCTATAATGGAAAAAATCATGCGGAATTTTGCTGTTGGTGGAATGATTTTTTTACTGCACACCCGGAATATCATGTACTGCATACACACATTCGTGGGTCAGCCAGCATATTTTTGCCCATTACAAAGAAATATGGGGTGACAACAGTGGTACATAGCCATAGCACCTCAAATGGCAAGGGAATTGGCGGTATCGTGCGGCGAATATTGGAATTTCCTATCCGATGGCAGGCTGACTGGCTGTTTGCCTGCTCAGATAAAGCGGGAAAATGGCTTTACGGTAAGAATGCATTGACGAAACCAAATTATAAAATGATCCCAAACGGAATCGAGCTGCAGAGATTTGCATTTGATGCGGCCAAGCGAGCAGAGATGCGCACTGAGCTTAGGTTTGCAGAAGATGATTTTGTGCTGGGGCACATCGGGCGATTTTTTGTGCCCAAAAATCATAAGTTTTTAGTAGAGCTGTTTGCAGAGTATGCTGTAAAAGAGCCGAAAGCAAAATTGCTTTTAGTAGGAGATGGTGAGCTGTTTGAAGCAGTGCAGGAGCAGGTAAAGGCACTGGGGCTTGCAGAGCGTGTGGTAATGGTGGGAGCCAAGATAAACACGCAGGATTATTACCAGGCAATGGATATGTTTGTGTTTCCTAGCTTATGGGAGGGTTTGCCGGTTTCTGTGGTAGAGGCGCAGGCAAACGGATTGCCATGTTTGATTTCAAATGTTATCACGCAGGATGTAGTGCTGACAAATCTTGTGAAGAAAGTATCGTTAGAAAAAGAAGACTGTTGGATATCCACAATAGAACAGCAGAAAAGAAAAATTCGCCAGGGCTGCACAGAAGAGCAGTATAAACAGCTTCTTCCGTTTAACTCAAAAAAAGTGGCAGAAGAATTGCAGGCTTTTTATTTGCGGGAAGATCAAAAAGCGAGGAGAAAATGAGCCAGTATATCTTACGATTGGACGATGCCTCTGAGCATATGGATATTAGAAAGTGGCAGAGGATGGAGCTTTTGCTGGATAAGTATGCGATAAAGCCGCTGGTGGGGGTTATTCCGCAAAATGCAGATCCGGAATTGCTGGCATATGAAAAGGATCTGCATTTTTGGAAAAAAGCGACAGACTGGCAAAAAAAGGGCTGGGAACTGGCTCTACATGGGTTTGACCACAATTATATCACAGGAGAGGGTGGGCTGAATCCGGTAAACAAGCGCAGTGAGTTTGCTGGGGTGCCGCTGGAAGAACAAAAGAAGAAAATCAGAGAAGGCGTGCGTATTTTACAAGAGCATGGCGTGGAGGCAAGGATCTTCTTTGCGCCTTCGCATACATTTGATGAGAATACATTAAAAGCGCTGCAGGAAGAATCGAATATTCGAATTATCAGCGATACAGTGGCAAATGATGTGTATGAGCATGATGGGTTTACTTTTATCCCACAGCAATCTGGCCGGGTGCGAAAATTGCCGTTTAAGGTGGTTACTTTTTGCTATCATCCAAATGTAATGCAGGAAAATGATTTTTTAGAGTTGGAAGAATTTTTGCAGAAAAATACAAAAAGATTTGTGTCAGTGGGAAAGCTGCAATTAAAAAATCGCGGCATGGGCTTTTTGGATAAAACATTGCGATGGCTGTATTTTGCGAGAAGGAGATAAAAATTGGTTTACGCGGATTATAACAAGGGCCCGATACGAGTGGGGCATTTATGGTTTAGCGAACAGCTTCCCAAAGAAAACAAACCAGTGATCCTTTATCAGCATGGCTGTAAAAAAGAAATAAAAGAGCATGGATGTAAATGCAGCATTCAGCACACGCTGATTACTGATTTAACACTTTCCGAAGAAGAACTGTATCAAAAAATTCGGAAAAACTACCGCTATGAAATTCGCCGTGCGGAAAAGGAGGGCGTGTGCCTTTGCGCATATAATGCTGCGGAAATGCAGAAAAAACCAGAACTTATCAAAAGGTTTGCTGAGACTTATGAGCAGATGTATGCTGATAAGAATATGAAGGTACATTTTAATAAAAAGCTGGTAGAAGCTTATATGCAGAAGAACGGAATCTGTTTTACAGTGGCATTTTATCAGAATGAGCCGCTTGTGTTTCATTCATATATTATTGATGAAACACAGGTTCGTTTTTTCTATTCAGCATCTCCGTTTAGAGAACAGAAAGAATTGGCCAATGTAATTGCACGCATGAATAAGGCCTTGCATTGGTATGATTTGAAAAAGTTCAAGGAAATGGGAATTAAAATCTACGATTGGGGGGGGGTTGCAAACCCGGAAAACCCAAATGGAATTGACGAGTTTAAAATGGGGTTTGGCGGAGAACATAGAAGATACTATAATATTATTCGAGGAACGAATGTTATAACAAAATTTGGATTGCAGCTATATGGAATAATTAAAAAGTGATACCAAATGATGTGTAGTAGAATCAATTAAAAGCGTATAGCCTTTAAGTTGTATGTACATGGGACGGGTGATTTTATGGAAAAGAAAAGGATACTTCACATAGGATTAGATATTGCAACGGAAAAAGGCGGTATAGAAACATATATTTTGAAAATAGCTACTTATTTGGACAGAGAAAAATATGATTTTGCTTTTTTAATGTATGATGAAGTAAAACCGTGTTTTTATGAGGAACTTACAAAGATGGGCTATCGGTTTTATAATGT
>CAVGKH010000133.1:0-5392 GCA_963629755.1 Gemmiger sp. | reverse complement strand
TTATGATCTCCCGAAACTTCCACCCGCGCGGCTCCGCGATCAAGTCCACAAACAACCGACGACGATAAATATAATCTCTCTGCGGCGGTCGGTATTTTACAGTATTTTGTTTCTGGCTTTGTTTTGGCTGCGGTGATTACCGCTGTAATTACCGCGCTTTTAACCTTTTTGCTTATGCAGCTTGTTACGGTGATCTACAATAAGCGCCATCACCAGCTGGAAAGTGAACCGGATAACAGCGAAGACAAAACATAAAAAACAAGGTGCCGCTTGCCCGGATTTATAACCGGGGCGGCACCTTGTTTTTTATTCCTGCTCTTGTTTTGAAATTTTAAATACAGCCTTTAAGATCCCGCTCAAAAAACGAGGGCTTTTAAAAACAATGATCTGCATAAAGCTGCCTCCCCTGCTGTTTGGATTGTTTCTGCCCTATGCTATGTTGCGGCCCCATAAAATGTGCGGATTTTTCTGATTTTAATCAGCTTTTGTTAAAATCACGAGCCCTGCGCCGCTGTTACAGCCGATTTTTACCTGCGGTTCATCGAACTCGTTGCTTACGCCCAGCGGGTAATCCATGGTGAGATTTGCATTTTCAAGCGGATAGTGCGCACCGCGGATATAAAGACCGGAAAGCGCACCCTCTAACGGAAAAACCGAAAAATACATCCAATTTTCTTTTTGCAGCAAAAGCTCCTGCCCCGGCAGCAGGTAGTGTATCTCAGACTGCTCGTTGGCAATGACCGTATGTATCCCGCGTTTCTCCAAATAAAGCCCTGTAGAAAGGTTTGATAGGGTATGCTCCATGCGCCTGCCGCCCAAAGCCCCCAGCATCAGCACCTCTTTGGCACCGTGATCGGCCGCCCAGGCAGCTGCATACTGAGTATCGGTATCGTCTTTTTCATGCGGCAGCACCACAGTATCCGGAAAATGCGGATCCGGTGCGCTGTCGAAATCGCCAACGATCAGATTCGGCTTTCTCTGCAAAGGCGCGGCATTTTTATAGCCGGCATCGCAGGCAATGATATAATCTGAAGCCCGCAGATAAGCCTGCATTTGCCCCACCGGGCAGGCCGATAAAATCACGACCCGTTTATTTTCTGCGCTCCCACTCATTGATCTGCTGCGCCTCCTCATACATTGTTACATAGCTCTGGTAACGGCTTTGTGAAAGCTGGCCTTCCGCTAAGGCGGCACGCACGGCACAGCCTGTTTCGCTGCGGTGCGAACAGCCGGTAAATCTGCACTGGCCAAAATACGGCTTAAATTCCGGAAAAGCGAACTCCAGATTCTCCGGCGGGATATAGCAGGCTTTGAGTGTATCGAGGCTGGCAAAACCCGGCGTATCCGCGATCAGCCCGCCGCAGGCTTCAAAAATCGTGACTTCACGGGTAGTGTGTTTGCCTCGCCCCAACTTCTGGCTGATATCTGCCGTTTGCTGCGCAAGGCCGGGGGCCACAGCGTTCAGTAGCGTGGATTTACCAACGCCCGAGTTGCCGCAAAAGGCGCACAGCTTATCTTTGATATGCCCGCGTACTTCGTCGATCCCCTGCCCGGTGGCGTGGTCGATGCAGATCACCGGGATGCCCGCCGCGCGGTAGGCATCCCGCAGAGCCGCCGAATCACAAAGATCGCCCTTTGTGATGACCAGGATCGGCTGAATGCCCTTATCCACGGCAATAGCTGACATTTTATCTATGATCAGTGTGCTGGGTGTGGGCTGGGTGGTGCTGCTCACGATAAACAGCACATCCAAGTTTGCAATGGGCGGGCGAATCATAAAATTTTTGCGCGGCAGGATCTCGGCGATCACATTGCCGCCGCTTTCGGTTTCGAGCCGCACCTTATCCCCAGCCAGGGGCGTGATCTTTTTTTTGCGAAAAATTCCTTTTGCTTTGCATTCCAGCACGCCCTCGTCGGTTTTTACATAGTAAAAACCGCCAATGCCTTTTATGATATAAGGCTGCATGAACTTACCTCACTGTTGTTTGAAAAGATGCCGCATAGCCGGGCAGCCTGCTGCACCGGCCATGCGGCTTTTTATCATTCTGTTTTCGGGCGTTCGTTTTCCGGCAGGAACCACCACAGCGGGCGGTCACTGTAATCGCCGTCTTCACGGGTGCCCCATTCACTGGAAGCCTGATTTGTTTCTTCCTGCGGCTCGGAGCCGATAGAAAGCACCACATCCACAGCGCTGTTCACACGAACCTCTGTGCCCGGGCTGATCGACTGCTGCACCACGGTGCCCTCTGGCAAGTCGGAGTAGTCTTCGGTCTGGCCGCCCAGCAGCAAACCACTGTTCTGCAGGGCCGTTTTGGCATCCTCCAGCGAAAGGCCGGTCACATTGGGCACTGTGCGGGTGGTTTCTACCTTTTCACGCGCCACATAAATGGTCACCGTTGTGCCGCTGGCCACTTCGGTGCCCACGGCAGGGTCGGTATCAGCCACTGTGCCCACGGCCTGGTCCGATGTGTAGGTGGGGCGCATGCTCACGGTAAGGCCGCTTTCCTTCAGCGTTTTCTGCGCATCGGCCTGTGTCATCGAGATCACGCTGGGCACAGCAATATACTGCGTTCCCAGGCTGATCTTAACAGTCACCTTCTGGCCCTGCTTTACTGTGCGCCCTGCCTTGGGGGCTTGGCTGTATACATAGCCGGCATCCGAATTGGCATTGTATTCCTCTTCAAATACTACTTTAAGGCTCTTATAGCTCGGGTCTGCCTCTACCTGTGCGCGGGTCATACCCACAAAATCGGTAAGCACTACATCGGCGCGGTTGCTGAACAACGCATTGCTCGAGCCGGAAAAAATATGATAGCACACCAGCACCGTTGCTGCCACACAGGCAAGCGTTATGCCCAGCAGCGCAGGGATCAACGGGAATTCTTTTTTCTTTTTGCCTTTTTCGCCGGTTTTATGGCGTGCAAGGCTTTCGGCTGCACTCTGCGATGCCGCATGCTGCTCTGTGCGGTGCGAGGGAACTGCTGGCCGACGGCCTGCCTGCGATACTGTGCGGCGAGTAGGTGCTGCCTGCGATTTTCTTACCACCTTACCTATTACCCTTTCCGGAGAATCCTCCACCATATACTTATATTCAAAGCGAATATCGGGATCTTTTTTGAACTGCTGAATGGCATCGCTCATCTCGTGCGCCGACTGATAGCGGTTGGCCGGATTTTTCGCCATGGCCTTTTCGGTGATCTCCACCAGTGCCATGGGCACCTCCGGTGCGATCTCGTGCATCGCAGGGGGCTTATCCGTGATATGCCGCATGGCCACCTTCACTGCATCCTCGCCGTCAAACGGCAGGCGGCCCGAAAGCATTTCATACATGATCACACCCACCGAGTAAATATCGGTGGTTTGGGTTGTCTCCGCGCCACCGGCCTGCTCGGGGCTGATATAATGCACCGAGCCTATGGCTTTATCGCTCTCGGTCACGCTTTGTTCGCGTGAAAAACGGGCAATGCCGAAATCCATCATTTTCAAGCTGCCGTTGGCCAGCAGCATGATGTTCTGCGGCTTCACATCGCGGTGCACAACGCCCTGGCTGTGGGCATGCTCCAACGCACTCAAGATCTGCTGGGCAAAGTGCACCACTTCTTTCCAGGTAAGCGGGCCGCCGCGATGCTTCATATTCTTTGAGCGTGATGCCGTCAATATACTCCATCACGATATAATTCAGCCGATCGGTGACCGAAACATCGTAAACTTTTACGATGTTGGGATGATTCAAGATTGAAATAGCTTTTGATTCATTTTTAAAGCGGCGCACAAGCTCTGCATTCTGCAAAAACTCCTCGCGCAGGATCTTCACCGCCACGACCCGATCATTCCGCAGATCGTTTGCTCGGTATACATTGGCCATTCCGCCCACGCCGATCAGGCTTTCGATCTGGTATCGGCCGTCCAGCTTTTTTCCGATAAATTGATCCATGTTCATGCCTCCGTCGGTTCTATGCCGATCAGCAGAACCGTGATATTATCCTGTGCGCCCTCCTGCAGGGCCTGCTCCACAAGGGCATCCGCCGTTTCAAAAAACGGGCGGTCACGCAGTGTATTTTCCAGAGTTTTATGCGGCAGCGTATTGGAAAGGCCGTCGGTGCAGATCAGTAAAATATCGCCCGGCTCTACCGGGCAGGCTGTATAATCGGCCTTTCCCGCAGGGCTTACGCCCATTGCCCGGGTGATAAGGTTTTTCTTGGGGTGCTTTTCTGCATCCTCTGCAGAAAGTCTGCCGGTATCCACCATTTCCTGCACATAAGAATGGTCGCGCGTGATCTGCTGCAGCTCGCCTCCATGAAACAGATAAGCCCGCGAATCGCCCATGTGGGCAATATGTGCCATGCCGCCGCGCACGATGGTCTGCACCACCGTTGTGCCCATGCCGCTCATAGCGCTGTCTTTGAGCGAAAGCTCGTAGATCTTGCGGTTGGCCGCCTGGATCGACGAAAGCAGAAAGTCTTTTTCTCCGTCCGGCGGCAGGCTTTCTACCTGCTGTTCGGCCTGGTCACGCAGCAGCTTTACACCGATGCGTGAAGCGGTCTGCCCGCTTTTTGCGCCGCCCATGCCATCACATACCACCGCCCACACCAGATTTTGCGGGTACTGAAAAGCATGGTAATTATCCTGATTTTCTGCACGGCCGTTGCCGATGTCAGTTTTAGCCGTGATCCGCATATGCCGCACCTCCCTTACTGTCTTCCCGCCGCAGCTGCCCGCAGGCCGCGCTGATATCCTGCCCCAGGCGCCGACGAATGGTAGCATTCACGCCAAGCTCCGTCAGCTTTTGCTGAAAGCGGCGTACATTGGCATCATCGCTGGCCGAATAAGGGCTGCCATCCACCGGATTAATGGGGATTAGATTCACATGCGCACCCATGCCGCGGATCAGCCTAGCTAAAGTAACAGCCGTCTGATCACTGTCGTTCACGCCGCGCACCATGGAATACTCAAAGCTGATGCGCCGCCCCGTGGTTTGCTGATAGCGGCGGCAGGCTGCGATCAACTGCTCGATGGGGTAGGCATCATTTACCGGCATCATGCTGCTGCGCATAGCATTTTCGGGCGCATGCAGCGAAACAGACAAGGTAAGCTGCAGCTTTTTTTCGGCCAGCTTGTCGATCATCGGCACGAGGCCGCAGGTAGAAAGGCTAAAGTTGCGCATGCCGATGTTGATGCCGTCCGGGCAGGAAACGATGGTCAAAAAATCCATCACATTATCAAAGTTATCCAGCGGCTCGCCAATGCCCATCAAAACCACATGTGAAACACGCTCGCCGGTATCGCGCATGACGCCATATATCTCGGCTGCGATCTCGCCTGCCTCCAGATTGCGTACCCGCCCGCCCTGGGTGGATGCACAAAACCGGCAGCCCATACGGCAGCCCACCTG
>CAVGKH010000132.1:0-5394 GCA_963629755.1 Gemmiger sp. | reverse complement strand
TGGCTACACCGTGCGCAATATGCCTCGAAACACCTATTATGACCGAATGGAAAGTGTTGTGCTGGATTTTGACGGTAACCTGATCACGCTGACGGTGTAATTAGTATTTTATATGAGAGCTTTAAAATGTTCCATGTGGAACATTTTGATTTTGGGTAAATGGGGTAAAAGGGTATAAGAATCTTTGATAATTGAGGTTTTGTGCATCGCTATTCAGGCTGACCCCCTTATACCTCGTCACGGGTTGACTTACGACCAAGAGTTCCTCGGCACAAGGGGGCCAGCCCTTACAGGGAGCTGATTTTTAAGAATGGCCACTATGCGGTGAGGAACATTTGGCCGGAACCAGCCAACTGTGACGAACCACATGGTGACCATTCGACCGGAAAGCATACGACCCCAATTTACAAGTTTGTTCTTTTTAGAGAGAGGAAACAGAATGATCGATAAAAATCGACTGGAAGCAAAATGCGCAGCACTGGGTATTGCCTTGAGCGGGCCGATGCTGGATATGCTGGACCAGTATGCCGAAATTCTGGTGGAGTATAACCAGAAAGTGAATCTGACGGCGATCACCGACCCGGAGGGCATTGAGGATAAGCATTTTGCCGACAGCCTTTTGCTGGCAAATTTGCCCGAAACGGCGGGAAAGCTGGTGGATGTTGGCACCGGAGCGGGTTTCCCCGGTGTGGTGGCTAAAATTTATAAGCCCGATCTACAGCTTACGCTGATGGAGCCTACCGGCAAGCGCGTGGAATTTTTAAAATATCTGTGCAGCCAGTTGGGGCTTACCGGCGTGGAGTTTGCCAAAGAGCGTGCCGAAGAGGCGGCACGCAAGGTGTGGCGTGAGCAGTTTGATGTGGCTACCGCCCGCGGCGTGGCTGCGCTGCCTATGCTCTCTGAATACTGCCTGCCGCTGGTAAAAGTGGGCGGTGTATTTTTGGCGATGAAAGGCCCCGGCGCAGCCGAGGAATTGGCCGAGAGCGGAACTGCCCTAAAAAAACTGGGCGGGCAGGGAAGCGGCGTGCGCGAGTTCCATCTGCCCGGGGGCGATACCCGCAACATTATTTGTGTAAAAAAGATTTCGCAAACTCCGCCAGCATACCCCCGCAACGGCGGTAAAATTGCAAAATCCCCATTGAAATAACAGCGCAAATGCCGAAATAAAACGCATCAGCACGAACGATTTTGCTGGAAAAATGGTATAAAACCGTGGTAAACTTTGGCTAAGCCCAAAGCAAACCACGGTTTTACTTTTCCACAATCGCAGCACAAAATATTGAAAACCTGAAAGGAGGATCGCTTATGCTGGCATTGCCTGCCCGGCCCAAGGCGGCCGGTAAGGTGCTGCTTTTGCCGATCGATGCCATTGAGCCAAGCCCCTGGCAGGCGCGCACGGTGTTTAATGAAACCGAGATTGCGGCACTGGCAGTAAGCATTTTGCAAAATGGCTTGCTGCAGCCCGTAACAGTGCGCAAGGCAGGTGCCCGCTACCAGCTGATAGCAGGGGAAAGGCGGCTGCGCGCATGCCGGTTGGCAAAGCTGGATAAGATTCCGGCGATACTGGCCGATTATGATGACCGCCAGGCGACTGCACTGGGCCTTTTGGAAAACCTGCAGCGCCAGCAGTTGGACCCGTTTGATACGGCACGCGGCCTGCGCGAGATGATCCGCCTTTGGGGCTGTACCCAGGCAGAAGCAGCCAGGCGGCTGGGGGCTTTCACAGCCGGCACTTGCCAATAAGCTGCGGCTTTTGCTGCTGAACGAAGAGCAGCAGGCGGTTTGCTTGGCGGCAGGGCTAAGCGAACGGCATGCCCGGGCTGCACTGCGCCTGCCGGAGGCCCAGCGCACGGCAGCGCTGCGGCACATGGCCGATGCCGCCATGAGTGTGCGGCAGGCCGATGCATTTGTAGAAAGGCTGTTGACTGCAAAAGCCAAGCGGCATCCGGTTCCCGTGGTGCGTGATGTGCGTATCTTCTTCAACACGCTCGAACACGCAGTGGGGCTGATGGTGCAGGGCGGCGTAGCGGCAACCTCTACCCGCCAGGAGGGCGAGGGTTACATAGAGTATACGGTGCGGATCCAGGTAGGGGATAAGGGCATTGCCGGTGCAGGCATGCCCCCAACCTTGCCGAAGAAGCTGTAGTTTGTATGTGCCTTAGCCCAAAACGGCGTGCGGCAGGGGCAGAATTGTTCCATGTGGAACATTCTGCCCCTGTTTTTTGTGTTTCACGCCGCCAAAATCGCAAAAAAGCCTACACAAGGCAAGGGATACTGTGCTATAATATTTTATAGCATTTCATTTTTATAAGCGCTTACTTTTTTAGAATAAAGGCTGTAATATAAAAACAGAATGCAAAATCGCCAAGCGAAAGGAGCCCGCTCTGTGGGAAAAGTAATCGCGATCGCAAACCAAAAGGGCGGTGTGGGCAAAACTACCACCGCTGTAAATCTTTCGTCCTGCGTAGCGGCACTGGGCAAAAAGGTGCTGCTGGTAGACCTTGACCCGCAGGGAAACAGCACCAGCGGCTACGGCGTAAACAAACGCACCGCTCCGGGCAGTGTGTATGAGTGCCTGTTGGGGGAGGAAGCCCAAAAGAACATTCAGCACACGCAGTATCATGTAGACCTTTTGCCCAGCAACACAGCGCTGGCAGGGGCCTCGATCGAACTGGTGGAGCTGCCTCGGCGCGAAAGCCGTCTGCGCATGGCATTGACCCCGCTGACCGCGCAATACGATTATATTTTTATCGACTGCCCGCCCAGCCTGGATCTGCTCACGCTGAATGGTCTGTGTGCCTGCGATACGGTGCTGATCCCAATCCAGTGCGAGTTTTATGCGCTGGAGGGTTTGAGCGAATTGATGAGCACGCTGCGCACGGTGCGTAAAAAATACAATGCCTATCTGGAAGTGGAAGGCGTGGTGTTTACCATGTATACTGCCCGCCTGAACTTGACCATTCAGGTGGTAGAGCAGGTGAAAAAATATTTTGGCGATAAGGTTTATAAAACCTGTGTGCCCCGCACGGTGCGCCTGAGTGAAGCGCCCAGCTATGGCATGCCCATCAACTATTACGAGCCCAACGGCAAAGGCACCGAAGCCTATATGGAAATGGCACGGGAGCTTTTGAAGAATAACGAGCGCTGAGCGGAAAGGAAGTTGAGCAATGGCAAAACCCAAAGGAGGTCTTGGCCGCGGGCTGGACAGCCTTTTTAAAGACAGTACGCCCATGAGCGGAGAGCAGTCGAGCGAGATCACCACACTGCCCTTGCGCGAGATCGAGCCAGACCCGAAACAGCCGCGCAAAAGCTTTGAGACCGAAACGCTGACCGAGCTGGCCGGGAGCATTATCGAAAACGGCCTGCTGCAGCCCATCGCGGTGCGGCAAAACCCCACCGGCACCGGCTATACCATCATTGCGGGAGAGCGCCGCTGGCGTGCCTGCCGCATTGCCGGCTTGGCTGAGGTGCCTGTGGTGATCAAGGATGTGACCGACGAACAGGCCATGGAGCTGGCGCTGGTAGAAAACCTGCAGCGGGAAGATCTTGACCCGGTAGAAGAGGCCATGGGCATTAAAAGCCTGATGGAACAGTATAGCCTTACACAGGAGCAGGCTGCCAAAAAGCTGGGCAAAAGCCGCAGTGCACTGGCCAATGTGCTGCGCCTGCTGGCCCTTCCGGGCCCCGTGCTGGAAGATCTGCGCGTGGGTGCGATCAGCATCGGCCATGCAAAGGTGATCTTGAGCCTGCCTACCCCAGAGCTGATGGAGCAGGCTGCCAGCGAGATTATCAGCGGCGATTTGAATGTGCGCCAGGCCGAAGCACTCTGCAAAAAGCTGGCCAAGGGCCCGCAACCCGAAAAGCCGCCGATTTTGCGTGAGTCGCTGCCCGTAGAGGTGGAAAGCAGCCTGCGCGAAGTGATCGGCAATGAGGTAAAGGTAGACTACAAGCGCGGCGGCAAAGGCACGCTGACCCTGCATTTTTACAGCGATGGGCAGCTGGTGGAATTTGCCAACCTGCTGGGAGGCTACCATAAAGAAAATTATCAGAAGTAACACGGAGCCGGGCGTTCACGAAATGCCAAGATGAACACAGTACTGGGCGTATCTTTTGAAAAGGCAAAAGCTGATTTAGTTTAACACAGCACCGGGCGTTTCCGGCGCTGGGCAATATTTGGAGGAAGAAACACTATGCTGGATATTCGATTTGTGCGGGAAAACCCCGATGCAGTCAAGGAAAACATCAAAAAGAAATTTCAGGACAGCAAGCTGCCCCTGGTAGACAAGGTGATCGAGCTGGATGCCGAAAAGCGTGCCACCCAGCAGGAGACCGAGAGCCTCAAAGCTGCCCGCAACAAGCTGAGCAAGGCCAACGGCCCTCTGTTTGCACAGCTGAAAAAGTGTGACGATGAAGCAAAAAAGGCTGAGCTGCAGGCGCAGATCGATGCCAATAACGCAGCTGTGAAGGCCGATGCCGACCGCATGGCAGAGCTGGACAAGCGCCAGGCTGAGCTGGAAGACCAGATCAAAGAGATCATGTACACCATTCCTCAGATGATCGACCCCAGCGTGCCCATCGGCCCCGATGACAGCGCCAATGTAGAGGTGCAGCGTTTCGGCGAGCCTGTTGTGCCCGACTATGAGATCCCCCATCATGTGGATATCATGCAGAGCTTTAACGGCATCGATAAAGAGAGTGCCGGTGAAGTGGCCGGTATGGGCTTCTACTATCTGCTGGGTGATATTGCACGCCTGCACGAGGCTGTGCTGGCTTATGCCCGCGATTTCATGATCGATGAGAAAAAGTTCACCTATGTGATCCCCCCGTTTATGATGCACGGCAATGTGGTAAAGGGCGTTATGAGCTTCCCCGAAATGGAGGCCATGATGTACAAGATCGAGGGCGAAGACCTGTATCTGATCGGCACCTCCGAGCACACCATGATCGGCCGCTTTATCAATAAGACCCTGCCCGAGGCAGATATGCCCCTGACCCTGACCAGCTACAGCCCCTGCTTCCGCAAAGAGGTGGGCAGCCACGGCCTGGAGGAGCGCGGCGTGTATCGTATCCACCAGTTTGAAAAGCAGGAGATGATCGTGGTCTGCAAGCCCGAAGACAGCATGGCTTGGTATGACCGCCTGTGGAAAAACAGCGTGGAGCTGTTCCGCAACCTGGAGATCCCCGTTCGCCAGCTGGAGTGCTGCTCGGGCGACTTGGCTGATCTGAAGGTGAAGAGCTGCGATATCGAGGCATGGAGCCCCCGCCAGCGGAAGTATTTTGAGGTTTGCTCCTGCTCGAACCTGGGCGATGCACAGGCACGCCGCCTTGGTATTCGCATCAAGGGTGAGGACGGCAAGACCTATCTGGCCCATACGCTGAACAACACCTGCGTGG
>CAVGKH010000131.1:0-5634 GCA_963629755.1 Gemmiger sp. | reverse complement strand
TGTGGTATGCTGTGTCTGTGTAGGACTTGAGGTCCACATCAGACATGAGCATAGCTGCAATAGTTCGCGCATCGACACGGTCAGTCTTGGTTTTGCGAAGGCTCAGGCTTTTTCGGTACAGGTTGGTGTGCAGCGGATTGATGACGTAGGTGGGCAGACCTTTGTCAAGCAGAAATCCGAGGATGTTGTAGCTGTAGTGTCCGGTAGCCTCAAGCCCTACTTTTATTTTGTCTTCCGGGCTGGTACAGTGGTGAATCGCTTGCAGCAGCGTGTCAAAGCCTTCTGCATTGTTGGGGATGGTGAAGACCTCTGCCAGAACTTCGCCTTCCGAGCTGAGGATAAAGCAGTCATGCTTGTCCTTGGCGACATCGATACCCACGCAGATCATAGTAAAACCTCCGATGTGTTTATTTGATGCTGGGTCCACAGGACACTTTACTCTTGTAACCTTGTTCTACATAAACCGTCTGGCGGTATCTAACTGATTAACAATACTGTAAAGGGCTGTGGTTGGAGCCTTTCGTGAACCGTCTTGCGGTAGGAGGAAGTAACCAATCCACAGCATCCCTTACAGTGTAGCACAGCCCTTGGAGAGGGGCTTTAAAAACTACTACTCTATAATACAAGGAGGAAAGGACTTTTATGAACAAAACATCTTCCCGCACCCAGATTTTGGTAGAGGGCGCTCTGCTGGTTGCCGTTTCTACGGTGCTCTCGTTTATCAAGCTGTTTGAGCTGCCCCAGGGCGGCACCATCTCGCTTGAAATGCTGCCTCTTTTGCTGATGAGCTACCGCCGCGGGGCCAAATGGGGCCTCGCCACCGGCTTTGTGCACGGCTTTATTCAAATGGTGATGGGCTTTTCTAATGTGCTGTACTGCGCTACGCTCATCAGCCAGATCGGCTGCATTCTGCTGGATTACCTAGTGGCCTACACGGTGCTGGGCCTCGCCGCAGCCTTTGGCGCGCCGTTCCGGAATTCTTCGGCCAAAATCGTTATCGGCTGCGCTGTTTCGTGCTTTCTGCGCTTTATCTGCCACTTTATCAGCGGCATCTGGCTGTGGGGTGCATACGCACCCGAGGGCCAGCCGGTGTGGATCTACAGCCTTGTGTATAACGGCAGCTATATGCTGGTAGATGCCATTATTGTAACAGCCGCCTGCCTGCTGCTGTATAAGGCCGCACCCAAGCTGCTTGCTGCCAAATAAGCCTGCCAAAAAATATCTATTGCGCGCCCGGGGCCTTCTCCGGGCGTGTTTTTTATTTTGTGCCCAAATTTACGCCCAAAATTTTACTGATTCATTGCAATCGGTAATACTTTTATTATATAATTGTTTTAATATAGAGCAGCGTACCCTATGGCTTAGGGTGTATCAAAAAATAACGCATTGGCAGAAACCGCCTGTGCGCTGCCGATACACCCCAGGCCGGGCGCTGCTTACGGTGTATCCCATAAGCTAAAACGGCTTTTCTGATACGCTTTAGGAAAGGAGATATAGCAAGATGTTTACCATCACCGAAAAAACGGCGCTGAACCCCACCGTGACCAAGATGGTCATTCATGCCCCGCTGATCGCCAAAAAAGCACAGGCGGGCCAGTTTATCATCGTTCGCCCTTTTGATGACAGCGAGCGCATTCCCCTTACCGTGGCCGGATATGACCGCGAAAAGGGTACCGTGACCATCATTTTTCAGATTGTAGGCGGCACCACCATGGAGCTGAACAGCCTGGAGGCCGGCCAGACCGTGCATGATTTTGTAGGCCCCCTGGGCAAAGCCACCGAGCTGGAAGGCCTCAAGAAGGTTTGCATCGTTGGCGGCGGCGTGGGCTGCGCCATTGCCCTGCCCATTGCCCAGGCTCTGCACGAGCAGGGCTGTGAGGTGCACAGCGTGATCGGCTTCCGCAATCGGGAGCTAGTAATTCTGGAAGACGAATTCAAGGCCTGCAGCGATACCCTGCACCTGATGACCGATGACGGCAGCTATGGCGAAAAGGGCCTGGTGACCGGCGCTCTGGAAGAACTGATCAATGCCGGCAACCAGTATGACGAAGTGATCACCATCGGCCCGCTGATCATGATGAAATTTGTGGTGGGCGTTACCAAAAAATACAATGTGAAAACCGTGGTCTCCATGAACCCCATCATGGTAGACGGCACTGGCATGTGCGGCGGCTGCCGCCTGACTGTGGGCGGCAAAACCAAGTTTGCCTGTGTGGACGGCCCCGACTTTGACGGTTTTGAAGTGGATTTTGACGAAGCCATGCAGCGCGGCGCTATGTATAAGCCCTTTGAGGCCCATGCCCGCGAAGCAGCCTGCAATCTTTTGAAAAAGGAGGTAGAATAACATGGCACCCAAGTTTAATATGGACCCCAAAAAGTGTCCCATGCCCAGCCAGGAACCGAATGTGCGCAACAAAAACTTTGCCGAGGTCGCTCTGGGCTATACCTCCGAAATGGCTGTAAACGAAGCCAAGCGCTGCCTGAACTGCCCCAAAAAGCCCTGTGTGGAGGGCTGCCCCGTAAGCATTAAGATTCCTGAGTTTATTCAGAAGATTGCCGCCGAGGATTTTGAGGGCGCATACCAGGTGATCGCGCAGGATTCTGCCTTGCCCGCCGTGTGCGGCCGTGTATGCCCGCAGGAGAGCCAGTGCGAGGGCCGCTGCACCCGCGGCATTAAAGAGGGCTGCGAGAGCGTTGGCATCGGTCGCCTGGAGCGCTTTGCCGCCGACTGGCACCGCGAGCACACCAACGCCGCCGTTTCGGTGCCTGCCTCCAACGGCCACAAGGTAGCCGTGATCGGCGCAGGCCCCAGCGGTTTGACCTGCGCGGGCGATCTGGCCAAGCTGGGCTATAAGGTGACCGTGTTTGAGGCCCTGCATGTGGCGGGCGGCGTTTTGATGTACGGCATTCCCGAGTTCCGTCTGCCCAAGGCCATTGTGCAGAGCGAGATCGATGGCCTGAAAGCACTGGGCGTGGATTTTGAGACCAACATGGTCATCGGCAAGGTGCTCACCATTGACGAGCTGATGCAGGAATACGGCTACGAGGCCGTGTATATTGCCTCCGGCGCAGGTCTGCCCCGCTTTATGGGCATTCCCGGTGAGAGCTTGAAGGGCGTTTACAGCGCCAACGAATACCTGACCCGCACCAACCTAATGAAGGCCTACCAGCCCGGCAGCAAGACCCCCATTGCCAAGAGCAAGGCTGTGGCCGTTTGCGGCGGCGGCAATGTGGCCATGGATGCCGCCCGCTGCGCCAAGCGCCTGGGCGCCGAGACCGTGTACATCGTATACCGCCGCGGCATGGCCGAGCTGCCTGCCCGCCGTGAGGAAGTGGAGCACGCCGAGGAAGAGGGCATCATCTTCAAGACCCTGTGCACCCCCGTGGAGGTGCTGGGCGATGAAAACGGCTGCGTGCGCGGCATGACCTGCATTGAAATGGAACTGGGCGAGCCCGATGAATCCGGCCGCCGCCGCCCCATTGAAAAGAAGGGCAGCGAGTTTGAGCTGGATGTGGATACCATGATCATGGCACTGGGCACCAGCCCCAACCCCTTGATCCGCACCACCACCCCCGGCCTGGATGCCGACCGCCACGGCTGCATCATCACGAACGGTGACGACGGCCTGACCAGCCGCGAGGCTGTGTATGCGGGCGGCGATGCCGTGACCGGCGCAGCCACCGTAATTCTGGCCATGGGCGCAGGCAAGGATGCTGCCAAGGCCATTCACCAGTATATCCAGGAAAAAGCCTGAGCTTTTTCTTGAAAGTGTTTTATACGCAAAAGCCCCGAAGCCAAAAAGGCTTCGGGGCTTTTGCTGTTTCGGGCGGGCAGAGCCGCCGGTGAAAGCCGCCGATGAGGGCAGCTTTATTTTTTATTCCGCAGGCGCGCTGCTTAAATCAAGGTCACAGAGCTTGCGCAGGTCCAGCATTTTAAAGATAAATTCGGCCTTTGTGTTGGGGTAATCACGCTTGAGGCGGCCTTGAATGCGCGCAAAAACCGAAGCGGCACAGTCATTTTTAGCGCCGGACAGCATGGCCCAATACTGCACCGCACCAATGCGGGTGAATGGGTCGCCCGAGCGCAGCGTTACCAACAGGCAGGATTCCATCTGCCGCATATACGCCGCGCTCTCCGCGGGCAGCAGGCCCACATCGTTTAAGCGCACCACCATGATCTGCGCATAGGTTTCGTAGCGCTTCATGGCGCGCAGCTGCAGGTTTACGATCTGGCGGAAAATATCATTGTTGCAGTAGTAGGCGTTTTCCAGCCGTTCGTCTGAAAGCAGAAAGCCGCGGATCTCGTTTTCTTCCACGCCGCTGCCGTAGCGGTTTTTCATGGCGTGCACTTTTTCGGCCTCCAGCTCTGCCGAGGGCAGCGTGCCGTAGGTGTTTTGATACAGTCGGCGGATCGTGTTGTAATGCTCCAAAGCCTGTTGCGGAGCCTTGCATGCTATGAGCGCACGCATCAGATACACGCTGAATTCTTCGGCCAGCGGGTCAATGCGGATCACCTTGCTACACAGCTTGATGGCATCCTGCAAGCGTCCCGCCTTCATCATGAGGCTGACGGTTTCGCGGCACAGCTTTACATACCGCGAGCGGTAGTAGGCATTTGAGTTCATGCACCATAGTTCTTCGGCTGCCTCGGGCAGAAAGTCACCTTTATACACCATGGAGAGCAATCGTTCCATCCTGTCGATGGTATTGCTCAGCATTTCGTTTTCCAGTTTTCCGCTGAACTCTTTTGCCTTTCTTCGTGATTCCAACATTTTTCCCTGCTCCGCCGGATAGTCTGCACGAGCTGAAACCTCGTTTGCCGGCTTATCTGCAATCTCGCGAATGTTCATATCCGTGCTGTCGCTGATGCTGTGGGATGGCAGTACCCTGGATCGTCCAAAGATACCGCAGGGGCAATCGTGCTTTTATCAAGCACACCGCTATTATTCTGTGTGGCCGTTTTTTCTTTTTCAATGGCAATACTGCGGCTCGGCAAAACTCCCAGTTTCACGCTTTTTTGTCAGTCCCTCCACGCCGGAATTATGCGCAGCCACAAGATTCTTTGTTCTTTCTTATCGGGTCAGCAAGAGAAAACCGCCCCTTATTATTAAACTTGACATTTTCGTTGCCTGGTGTTTTTTTATTAAAATAGATGGTCGCTCCCCATAAGCGCTTGCCGGTTCTGCCGAATAGCGCTTGGAGCGATTCTCTTTTATTTTTTGCAGTGATTGAATTTGCAATTAAACCAGCGGCTCCTTGGGCCCAAAAGCAGTTTTGGCTTTGGGCGGCAAGGGGCCGCTGGCTGTTGTGCTTTGTATTTTAATACGAAATGATCATGCCCTTATCCTGGGCGTAAAAGCTGGTAAGGCCAGCACAGGGCACGATCACCACTTCGGCGGTGGGCCATAGCTCGTGCACGCCGTGCTCCAGCAGGTGTGCACCCTCTTCGTTATTGCAGTGGCTGATAATCACCGGGCGCTGGGCATTGTAGCCGCTCTGCTGAATTTCTTCCAGAATGCGGGCCAGGCCGCGGCTTTCTCCGCGCGTTTTAAAGAAAAAGTCAATCACGCCGCCGTCTGTTGCACGGCCCAGAACGCGCATATTCAATTTGCCCGCAATAAAGCCGACCACACG
>CAVGKH010000130.1:5035-5785 GCA_963629755.1 Gemmiger sp. | reverse complement strand
TAAAATAAAATTATTTTTTCTTTTTGCCGGTTTTAGTGCCTGGGTGCAAAAGGCCGGTTTTGCTGCGCAGGGGCAGGCCGCAGGCCAGCAGCGAGGTTTGCAGCGCACGGGGGTTTTGGTATTGAATGCCGGTGATGCCCAGCGCGGCAGCCTGCTCGATGTTTTCTTTTTTATCGTCCACAAAAAGGCACACAGAGGGGTCAAGATGGTAATGCATCAGCAGGGCTTTGTAAATACGGGCATCCGGCTTGCAGATGCCCACATCGCAGCTGGCAATGCCGCCGTCCCACAGCTTCCAGAATTCCCGCTCGCGCAAATGGACCAGCGTTTCTTTTTCTGTGTTGGAAAGATAATATACATGAATACCGCCCTTTTTCATGCGGCGGATCATTTCAATAGTGCTGTTTTTGTTGGTCAGCATGCTCTGCCAGTCTTCCAGCACTTCGCGTGCCTCAAACAGGCGCCCGGCAGCCTTGGCCTGCTCTTCTACCAGCAGACGCACGGTGGCGGCGCCAATCTCGCCGCGGGCCCAGCGCTGCCAGGTCTCGCTGCCAAAGGTCAGATCATACAACTCATTTTCAATTTTTTCGTTAAAAAAGCGGTCTACGAGCCAGTTGCGCGGGTCACTGTTTACCACAACACCGCCCAGATCAAAAATCACATTCTCATACATGGTGATACCTCATATTTATAACCATGGGGCGGCGCGGCGCGCGGCCCCGGCAACATCTGTTTTTGCTATTATAGCGC
>CAVGKH010000130.1:1796-5025 GCA_963629755.1 Gemmiger sp. | reverse complement strand
AGCGCACTTTGGGGGCTTATGTAAAGCCGGGGCGGCAAAAGGGGGCATAGGCATGACTTTAGAAGAGCTGCGCCGAAAAGATGTGATCCAGGCGGTCAGCGGTGAAAACCTTGGCAGGATAGACGACCTGCGGGCAGACCCGGCAATAGGGCAAATCACAGCGCTGATCCTGCACGGCAGACCAAAGCTTTTTGGGCTTTTGGGCCGCGGGCCGGACCTTGAGATCCCCTGGGAAAAAGTAAAATTCATCGGTGCCGATGTGGTGATGACCACGGTAGAGATCGGCGTAGAATACAGCCAGCGCCGAAAATGGATCTTATTTTAGAATTTTTATAAAAAATGAAAGTTTTGCGAAAATAACCGCGCAGCTTGACACAGGCGTTATAATATAACCTGGTGTGTTTTCTGCCAAGCTGGAGAACAGAAAAAGACAGACGGACAGAAAAAACAAAAGAAAAACAAGGAGAGCCTTTTCTTTAATATGTATACAAAACTGAAAAACCTCCGCTGGAAGCAGGGCCTTGCCGTTCTGGCAGGCCTTGCTTACTCGGTTTTAACGGCGGCACTTGCGCTGCTGTGCACAGAATGGATCCAGCGCGGCACGCTGCAAGATCTGTGGAGCAAATATATCAGCTACCACGAAGAATCTTTTTTTGCGGCGGGGCTGTTGCTGTGGCTGATCTATTGCTTTGTGTTTGCCCTTACCCGGTGGCACCCGCTGGCGGTACTGGTCACCGGCTGCACGGGCTGCATTCCGGCCACGGTCACCTTTTTTAAGCTGCAGCTGCGCAGCGAGCCGTTTTTCCCGTGGGATCTGGCGCAGGCCAGCGAAGCGGCTGATGTGGTGGGCACAGCGGGACTTTCAATGCAGTATTCCATGGCGGCTGCGCTGCTGATCTTTGCTATGCTGATCTATGCAGCGTTCTGGCTGCCGCTGCCAAAGCGGCGCTGGTTCTGGCGCATTCCGGGTGCAGTGCTGTTTGCAGGGGCCGCTGCCGGGCTGGTGGGCGGCCTATTCTTAAGCCCCGAACGCAGCCAGAGTGTGCTGAAGGTCACGCCGGATATGTGGTATCAGGCGCGTTACTACCGAAACTATGGTGTGATCACCGGCTTTTTGACCAATATCCAAACGCTGAAGATTGACCAGCCCGAAAATTACGGCACTGATGCCCTTTCGCAGCTGGTGGAGGATACCGAAAACAGGGCGGATAAGCGCAAAAACATGTTCCCCGGCAGCTATGGCAGCCAGAGTGCCGCCGCGCAGACCGTGCAGCAGCCCGATATCATTTATATTATGGATGAGTCGTTCTGGGATGCAGCCGAGCTGGAGGAGTACGGCGTGGAATTTGACCGGGAGTTGACGCCCAATCTTACCCGTCTGCGTGAACAGGCCGCCTACGGCAAGGCCTACAGCCCCAGCTTTGGCGGCGGCACATGCGATGTGGAATTCGAGGCGCTCACGGGCTATTCTAAAGAGTTTCTGCCCGCGGGCTGTAAACCCTACCAGCAGCATGTGACCAGCCAGATGGAGAGCCTGCCCAATTATCTGAAAAAACAGGGCTATCAAACGGCCGCCATTCATGGCTATTACAAGCGCTTCTGGAGCCGAAACACGGCATATCCCAATTTGGGCCTGGATACCT
Organism: Gemmiger sp.; assembly: GCA_963629755.1. Classification (GTDB taxonomy): domain Bacteria; phylum Bacillota; class Clostridia; order Oscillospirales; family Ruminococcaceae; genus SFIE01. Next base: position 3,382 of record CAVGKH010000130.1, on the reverse strand, counting down.
TTGTGGGCCTCGAGGATATGCAGGATCCGGAAAAAAAGCGCTATCAGATCTGGAAAAACGGCCTGGTGACCGATGCCGAAATGGCCCGCCAGATCGAGGCGCTGTATGAAGACCTGCTGCAGGGCGATGACTCGCCGGTATTTCTGCACGCAGTGACCATGCAGAACCATACAAGCTATACTAAGGATAACTACCCCGATGAAGAACGGGTAAAGGTGCTCAGCGCCCCGGCGGGAATCGACAGTGATACGCTGGGGGCTCTTGAGGATTTTGCTACCGGCGTTTGGGAGGCCGATGCCATGCTGGGCCAGCTGACCGAATACTATGAGAGCGTTGACCGCCCGGTGATTCTGGTATTCTGGGGCGACCATTATAACCCCATCGGCAGTAATCTTTCGGTGTATACCGCCACAGGCTATGCATCAAATGACAGCCAGGACCCTGCACTGCATGGCATGCCGCTTTTGATCTGGAGCAATTACTGGCAGCAGCCGGTAGACCTGGGCACCATCGGCGCCTACGAGATCAGCCCGGCAGTGACCGAGCTTTACGGGTTGGATCGCCCGCTGTTTTTTGAATATCTGACCCAGCAGATGCAAACGGCCTACCGCAGCCGCACGCTGGCCGTGACCATTGAGACCGACGGTACGCCCTCGGGCGGGGAGCTGACTGAAGAGCAGAGCGCTTGGTTTAAAAACCACTGGCTCTGGCAGTATGATCTGATGTTCGGCAAGGAATATTCTTTGAACGGTGCGGGCTACCGGGCCGCAAACCAGAGCAAGGCATCATAAAATTATAAAAATCGCAGAAACCGGCCGGAAATGCAAGAAAAAAGTGCTTGCATTCCGGCCGGTTTTGTGGTACTATATTACGGCAATACGCACGCATGGCTTTGCCCGCCGTGTGCACAAGGGCCATTCCACCCGGTGTTGGCTGGCAGATAAACCATGTGGAGGAAAAAACATTTTTGATTTATTGGAGGAAAAAACAATGGCAGTCGTTTCTATGAAACAGCTTCTCGAAGCAGGCGTGCATTTCGGTCATCAGACCCGCCGCTGGAATCCCAAGATGGCTAAGTACATCTTCACCGAACGCAATGGTATTTATATCATTGACCTGCAGAAGACCGTAAAGAAGCTGGATGAAGCTTACAATTTCGTGCGTGACACCGCTGCAAACGGCGGCGAGATCCTGTTTGTCGGCACCAAGAAGCAGGCTCAGGAGTCTATCCGCGACGAGGCTACCCGCTGCGGCATGCACTTCGTGAACGCCCGTTGGCTGGGCGGTATGATGACCAACTTCCGTACCATTCGCAAGCGTATCGACCGTATGGATCAGCTGAAGACCATGCAGGAAGACGGCACTTTCGATATGCTGCCCAAGAAGGAAGTTGTTAAGCTGCAGCTCGAAATGGAGAAGCTCGACAAGTACCTGGGCGGCGTGAAGAATATGCAGAAGCTGCCCGCTGCTATCTTCATCGTGGATCCTCACAAGGAGCGCATCGCTGTTTCTGAGGCCCGCAAGCTGAACATTCCTATCGTGGCTATCGTTGATACCAACTGCAACCCCGACGAGATCGACTGGGT
>CAVGKH010000130.1:0-1786 GCA_963629755.1 Gemmiger sp. | reverse complement strand
CCGGCAACGACGATGCTATCCGTGCTGTGAAGCTGATCGCCGGCGCTATGGCTGATGCCGTTCTGGAAGGCAAGCAGGGTGAGCAGACCGCTCCCGCTGCTGAGGAAAAGGCTGAGGCCTGATTCTCAAACCGATTCAACCACCACGAAAGGGGAAACTAACAATGGCAAACATTAGTGCAAAAGATGTTATGGAACTGCGCAAGCAGACCGACTGCGGCATGATGGAGTGCAAGAAGGCTCTGACCGAGGCTGAGGGCGACTTCGACAAGGCTGTTGAGCTGCTGCGTGAGCGCGGCCTGGCTACCGCTGCCAAGAAGGCTGGCCGTGTGGCCGCTGAGGGCATGGTTTATGCTACCTACTGCAGCGAGTGCAAGGTTGGCTGCGTGATCGAAGTAAACGCTGAGACCGACTTTGTTGCCAAGAACGATAAGTTCGTGAACTTCGTGAAGGAAGTCGCTGACCTGATTATCAAGCAGAATCCCGCCGATGTGGAGGCTCTGATGGCCTGCAAGATGGGCGAGGGCACTGTGGACGATGCTCTGAAGGCTCTGATCCTGGTGATTAAAGAGAACATCAAGGTTCGCCGTTTTGCTCGCTACGAGGGCGTTTGCGCTGCTTATGTGCATGGCGGCGGCACCCACGCTGTGCTGGTAAACTTCGACACTGACTGCGGTGACAACGCTGCTTTCGAAGCCTACGGCAAGGATATTGCTATGCAGATCGCTGCTGCTAACCCCGGTTACCTGTGCGAGAGCGAGGTTCCCGCTGAGGTTCTGGCTAAGGAGAAGGAAGTTCTGCTGGCTCAGATGGCAAACGATCCCAAGACCGCTAACAAGCCCGATGCCATCAAGGAAAAGATGATTGTGGGCAAGCTGAAGAAGTTCTACAAAGAGAACTGCCTGGTTGACCAGGAGTTCGTGAAGGACGGCGACCTGAGCATTGCTCAGTACACTGATAAGTGCGCTAAGGAAATGGGCGGCTCTATCAAGATCGTTGCTTTCACCCGCTTTGAAAAGGGCGAGGGCCTGGAGAAGCGCAACGAAGACTTCGCTGCTGAAGTAGCCGCTGCTGCCGCAGGCAACTGATCTTAGAATATTTCGGCGTTCTGCGGGCGCTCCCGAAACATGGGAGCGCCCGCTGTTTTGCATAAGGCGCGTGCAAAGCAAAAATGCGCCAATTTGGCTTTAGGGGGTTATTGCACTTTTTGCTGTACTGTGCTACTATGATAGCAGACTAAAGAAATAATAAAATGAGGTGGCGCGCATGGCTGCAAGTAAAGAAGTAAGAAATAAGGCATTAGATCAGCTGTTTGAGGCTGTTCTTTCGCTGAAAAATAAAGAAGAATGCTATACATTCTTTCGCGATCTGTGCACAATGAAAGAACTGAATGACATGGCGCAGCGCTTTACGGCAGCCTGCCTTTTGCTGGACGGCAAAACCTACGAGCAGATCGTAAAAGAGGCCGAGATCAGCACCGCCACCATCAGCCGAATCAACCGCTGTATTCAATATGGCGAGGGCGGCTATGAGTTAGCGCGCAACCGTCTGCCGAAAAGCGATAAGTAAAATAACCGCCGAGGCGGCCCAGAGTGGAAAAAGTTACAAAAATGATATTAAGAAATCGACTGTCTTTTTGCTGGGGCAGTCGATTTTTTTATAGTATTTTAGGGAAAGCACCCTTTATACTTGAACTAAATTCACTTTAAATATGAAAATTATTTTTTTGATAAACTGTGCGAATACAACAAAAAACTGTAATAACTTTTGTCTACTTAGTATAAAAC
>CAVGKH010000129.1:0-5833 GCA_963629755.1 Gemmiger sp. | reverse complement strand
GCCCGCCTCCATGTGGAAGATCGGGATGTGCAACCGCTTGGCGCCGATCACGGAAAGGCAGCTGTTGGTATCGCCCAGCACCAGCACGGCATCGGGCTGAATGGCAGCCATCAGCTTATAGCTTTCGGCAATGATATTGCCCATGGTCTCGCCCAGGTCTGCGCCCACGGCGTTCATATACACTTCGGGGTCAGCCAGCTGCAGGTCGTGGAAAAAGATGCCGTTCAGATTATAATCATAATTCTGGCCGGTGTGCGCTAAGATCACATCAAAATATTTGCGGGTCTTGTTGATCACGGCAGCCAGGCGAATGATCTCGGGCCGGGTGCCCACGATGATCAAAAGCTTGAGCTTGCCGCTATTTTTAAACGATACATTGCTGTAATCAGACATATGCTTTATACTCCTCTTACACCGGCTCAAAAAAGGTATCCGGGTGGTTTGGGTCAAAAATTTCATTGCAGGTCATCACGGTGACCAGGTTTTCGGTTTTGGAAAGGTTGATGATATTGTGCGTCCAGCCGGGGATCATGTGCACGGCTTCGATCTTTTCGCCGGAAACCTCAAATTCCACGGTTTCGCCCGTGTTGATGTTTCGCTCCTGGATCAGCCCGTGGCCGGCCACCACAATAAACAACTCCCACTTGGAGTTATGCCAGTGCTGGCCCTTGGTAATGCCCGGGCGGCTGATGTTGATGGAAACCTGCCCGCAGTCGGCTGTGTGTACCAGCTCAGTAAACGAGCCGCGGTCGTCCACATTCATTTTCAGCGCATATTTGAATTTGTTGGTGGGCAGATAGGTAAGATACAGCGAATACAGCTTTTTGGCAAACGAGCCTGCGGGCATTTTGGGCATCAGCAGGGTAGTGGGCTGTGCCTTAAACTCCTGCAGAAGGTCTACGATCTCGCCCAGCGTGACCTTGTGTGTAACAGGTACGCAGCAATAGCGGCCGCCCGGCTGCAAAACAGTCTCCACGCCGTCAAATTCACAGTGTTGCTCTTTGCCTTCCAGCAGATCGAACATGCCCTCGATCAGATCGTCGATATACAAAAGCTCCAACTCGGTGCTGCGGTCGTTTACGGTAAAAGGCTCATCGTTGGCCACGGCCCAGCAAAAGGTGCTTACCGCGCTGTTGTATTTGGGGCGGCTGTGGCCCATCAGATTTGGAAAGCGATACACAGCTACCTTAGCGCCGGTCTCTTTGGCATAATCAAAAAACAGCTCTTCGCCTGCTTTTTTGCTGCGGCCATACTCGCTGCTGCCGAAGCGTCCTGCCAGTGTTGCCTGTATCGAAGAAGAAAGCATGATGCCAGCCTTGTTATGGTGCTTCTTTAGGCAGGTCAGCAGATCAGAGGCAAAACCGAAATTGCCCTTCATAAAATCGTCCGGGTTTTCGGGGCGGTTCACGCCTGCCAGATTGAAAATAAAGTCTGCCTTTTGGCAGTAAGCATCCAGCTCTTCTGCCGTAGAGCCCAGATCATATTCCATGATCTCACCGATCTGCAAATTGGGCCGGGTCTTGTTTTTACCGTCACGGATATTTTTTAAATTATTCACCAGAGCCGTGCCCACCATGCCCTTGGCACCTGTAACCAGAATGTTGATACGCTTCACCCCCAACAATAAAAACAGAAAATCAGCGGTTTTCCAGTGCTTTCAGCTCATTCTGGATATATTCGGTGGTTTTGATCTTGGCAATGGTCTCTTCCACATTCAGGCGGCGGGTATTGTGGCTGGTGTAATCTTCGTCAGCCTGGGTATGCACCTGGCCCTGCACAAAGAACTTATCATAGTTCAAATCGCGGTTATCGGCCGAAACGCGGTAGTAGCCGCCCATATCCTCGCTGCGCACGCGCTCTTCCTTGGTCATCAGCGTTTCATACAGCTTTTCGCCATGGCGTGTGCCGATAATGCGCGTGCCGGTATCGCCAAAAAGAGTCTGTACGGCCTTGGCCAGGTCGCCGATGGTGGAGGCATCCGACTTCTGCACAAACAGATCGCCGGGCTGGGCATGCTCAAAGGCGAACATCACCAGATCTACCGCTTCGTCCAGGTTCATCAAAAAGCGGGTCATATTAGGGTCAGTAATGGTAATGGGGTTACCGGCCTTGATCTGATCTACAAACAGCGGGATCACGCTGCCGCGGCTGCACATTACATTGCCGTAGCGGGTGCAGCAGATCGTGGTTTTGCCGCTGGCGGCAGCTACGCGGGCGTTGGCCGTGATCACATGCTCCATCATGGCCTTTGAGATGCCCATGGCGTTGATGGGGTAGGCGGCCTTGTCGGTAGAAAGGCACACCACGCGCGAAACATTGGCTTCAATGGCGGCATGCAGCAGATTGTCGGTGCCTTCAATGTTGGTGCGCACAGCCTCCATGGGAAAGAACTCGCACGAGGGCACCTGCTTTAAAGCGGCGGCATGAAAAATAAAATCAGTGCCGGGCATGGCATCGCGCAGGCTCTGAATGTTGCGCACATCGCCGATATAAAATTTTACCTTACCGGCATACTCAGGGTAGCGCGCCTGCAGCTCGTGGCGCATATCATCCTGCTTTTTTTCATCGCGCGAAAAAATGCGAATCTGGCCGATGTCAGTGGTCAGAAAATGCTTTAAAACGGTGTTGCCGAACGAGCCGGTGCCGCCGGTGATCATCAGAGTCTTGTCCTTAAAAATCGTGCTGTTCATGAGGCTCCTCCTAAAAAAGCGCAGTGCGCCAAATAAATTCAAAAAAATCTGCGCGGCAGCCCGATGGGCGGCCCGGCAGAATGACCCAGCAGATCATATATAATCAAATTGTATCACAAAAGTAACAAAAAACCAATAGATTCGAGGCAAAAAGTAAGCATGTAAAGAAAAATAAAAGAATGCAGAATAAAAGATTCTGTGGTAAACTAAAAAACACAGGATAAAACAGGAACAGATAAGGTTCAGAATTTGATTTTACCATACAGGAGGAAAGCTTTTATCATGCGCGCTTACGAACGCTTATTGAATTATGTCACGGTCCACACGACCTCCAGCGAAGAAACACACATGCACCCCAGCACCGAGCGCCAATTCACACTGGCCAGAATGCTGCAAAAAGAAATGCAGGCACTGGGCTTAAAAGAGGTGCATTTAGATGAGCACTGCTATGTATACGGTACGCTGCCCGCTGCGCCCGGCTGCGAAAACGCGCCCGGCCTTGGCTTTATTGCCCATATGGATACCTCAGATGAAGCCAGCGGCGAAAATGTAAAGCCACTTCTGCACCCGGATTATAACGGCGAAGATGTGCCTTTGCCTGCAGGCATAACGCTGGATACCGCTCGCTTTCCGTTTTTGAAAACCATAAAGGGCCAGACCCTTATCACAAGCGATGGCTCCACATTGCTGGGGGCCGACGATAAGGCCGGTATTGCCGAGATACTCACCATGGTAGAGCGCCTACAGAGCGAAAAGCTGCCGCACGGTAAGCTGTGCATCGCCTTTACGCCCGATGAAGAAATCGGCGAGGGCACCGAATTTTTTGACCTTGAGCGTTTCGGCGCGGCCTATGCCTATACGGTGGACGGCGGCGATGTAGGCGGCCTGGAATATGAAAATTTCAACGCAGCCTCGGCTGTGGTCACAGTAAAGGGCTTTTCGGTGCATCCCGGTGAAGCCAAAGATGTGATGGTGAATGCCCAGCAGGTGGCGATGGATTATCACGAGGCCCTGCCCGAGCATGACCGCCCCGAACATACCGCAGGGCGCGAGGGCTTTTACCACCTTACCAGCATGATCGGCCAGATCCCGCTGGCGAAGTTGGGCTATATCGTGCGTGACCACGATCTGCAAAAGTTTGAGCAGCGCAAGCAGACCATGCTGGAGCTGGCCGAAAAATTCAATCGGCAATACGGCCCCGGCACGGTGACCGTGCAACTGAAAGACACCTATTATAATATGATCGAAAAGATCAAGCCTCACTGGCACCTAATCGAAAACGCCCGCAAGGCAATCCGCGCAGCGGGGCTGGAGCCTGTTGAAGAGCCGGTGCGCGGCGGCACCGACGGTGCTATGCTCAGCTTCAAGGGCCTGCCGTGCCCCAACCTTGGCACGGGCGGCTTTAACTTTCACGGCGTATGCGAGTGCATCACTGCCGAAAAAATGGATCAGTCGGTCGAGATTTTGATGGAACTGGCAAAAATCTACAGCAAAGCTTAATATACACAAAACCGGCAGTGCGCAGCAAAAACGCACTGCCGGTTTTGTAATAGATGCTTTTTAAAAAGCCGCCAAGCCGCTTAAAAATCAGTCGGTATCGCCCTCGCCAATGGGCAGCCCCAGCAGCGGCGCATAGCGCATAGGAGCGCTACTGTCCGCTGAGATCGTGCCCTGCACGCCGGTTTTCAGGCCGAGCCCATCCAACCCGTACCACATGGCGCGGGTAATGCTGATCCAGTCTTCACCTTCGCGGATATCCGGCAGGCCCCAGGCCGGGCAGTATACGGTGTTGGGCTGAATGGCATAAGTCTCTATGTTCACTTTGCCCGCCGCTACCTGGGCGCGGATCTCTGTGTCGCGCACGGCGTACAGCTGGTCGTAAGTGATCACATCATATCCGGCAAATATCAGCACGGCCATGGCCCACACTCCGGCTGCCATGCACAGGCCGCAAACGATGTGACGTTCTTTTCCGGCAGACAGCTGCACAAGGCAGGCACAGCAGGCTGCTGTGAAAAACGCAAACGGCCCATGGGTGCTGCGCAGGTAATATACCGGTGAAATGGCCATGGCAAAGTGTGCGGCCAGCCCGGCAGCAAACAGAATGCCGGGCCATACCAGCGCCTGCCAGCGGCTGCCGCAGCGCCAGAGCAAAAGCATCAGCAGCAGGAACGCGGCCAAAAGCGGCCAGCCGTATTTGAGTAAGATCACTACGGCCCGCTCAAAGCGCATAACATATACCCATAAAGACCCGGCGATCACGCCGACTGAATCATCGGTGCGCACCGAGTTGCCGGGTGCCAAGATCAGCAAAAGATACCCGATACAGCTGCCGATGAAAGCACTTACCGCCCAGCGGGGCAGCGCACGCTTTTGCAAAAGCAGCCAAAGCAGGCACAGCGCCATGGCAGCCAGCATACCGGCGCTCGTATTTTCATACAGCCAGCCCGCAAACACACCGCCCACAAACAGCAGGGGGGCCGAAAAGCGCCCGGGCACCGGGCCGAACAGCGTGCGCCAGGGCAGCAAAAACGCAAGGCAGCCCACAGTGCTCCATAAATTATTGCAGCTGCCGCACATCCAAAGATTGGTTTGCCCAAAGGCGGGAGAAATCAGAAAAAGGCTCAAAAAAGCAAAGCCAAGGGGCAGGGCCGAGGCTTTTTTATCAACCTCGCCCAAACGGCACAGCACAAAGCCCAAAAGCGTAAACATGGCTGCATTGCACAGATCAAAGATCCATTTTGGAAAAATCGTAAACAGCTGGGCAAAAAATTTTACCACAACACGGCCCGACCATTCGATATAGTGGTAATACAGGCTGCGAAACAGAATAAACGGGCTAGAAAGATCGTCGCGGTCAGCAAAGCTGTAGCTGAAGGTAAAATCGTCGGCCAAATACGGGGTAAAATGGTTCAGCACCAGCATGGCGGCAAATACAAACAGCAAAATGCCAAACCACGCGGCACGAAAAGAAGGCTGGCTTTTTTTCACAGGGAAAAGTCTCCTTTTTTACAAAAATCAAACGAAATTTAGAATTTACGGGCAAAAAACTTGCCATAGGCTAAGTGTGTGCGCTATAATATAAAAGATGTCTCAGTAGCTCAGTTGGATAGAGCACACGCCTCCTAAGCGTGGGGCCGGAG
>CAVGKH010000128.1:0-5835 GCA_963629755.1 Gemmiger sp. | reverse complement strand
TTCCGAAGCAGATCAAAAGCTCAACAAACCCCGGCGGGGTGGGGCACCAGTGGGTGAAGGAACGGTTTATCGACCCGGCCCCGCCGGAAACGGTGTTTGACATTATCGAAAAAGAAGGCGGCACGATTTCGGGGCAGGGGATGTATCTGCCCGCCAAGGTGCAGGAAAACATTTTTTTGATGCGAAAAGATCCCGATTATTTAAAGCGGCTTCTGAACCTGCCGGAGAAAAACCGGCTGGCGCTGCTGGAAGGGCGCTGGGATATCTATGACGGCGTGTTTTTCTCGGAATTCGACCCGGCGGTGCATGTGGTGCGGCCGTTCCGGCTGAAAGAGCACTGGAAGCAGTATGTGACCATGGACTACGGCATGGATATGTTTGCGGTGGAAGTGGTGGCGGTGGACGAAGAGGGAAACGGATTTGTACACCGGGAATTGTATCAATCGGGGCTGATCATCAGCCAGGCGGCGGAAAAAGCCGCTGAACTGGTGGAAGACCTGGATATAGCGGCTTGGCTGGCACCGCCTGACCTATGGAACGGGCGGCAGGAGACCGGCAAGAGCGTGGCGGATATTTTTGCGGAGCATGGCATACCGCTGACGATGACCAGCAACAACCGGCACGCCGGGTGGCTGGCTGTGCGAGAATGGCTGGCCAGCCGGACAGTGAAGAACGAAATAACGGGAGAAGAGAAGATCATGCCGCCAAAGCTGCGGATCTTTGAGAACTGCCGGAATCTGATACGCACGCTGCCCGCCTTGCAATATGACGACAAGGACCCGGAAGATGTGGCAAATGAGCCGCACGAACTGACCCACGCACCGGACGCGCTGCGCGGATTTTGCGTGTACTGGGTGACCGGCGCACAACGCCCGGCGGAAAAGACCGTGCGATGGGAGCAAGACCAGTGGGATGACTATTACCGGGCGGACCCGGCAACGAGAAAACTGCTGATCAGGAAATGGGGTAAACCGAAACAATGAGCAGAGCGAATAAGGACGAAAAAGAGAAGACCCGAAAAAAAGAAGAAATAAACAAAAAACTGGACGAATGGAAGAAAAAGTGGGAGGAAGCCAAAGCAGAGTTCGCCCCCTACTATGAGAAATTTGAAAAGCAGGAAATGCTGTATGACGGCACGGCGCATATCTTTAGAAACCGCCCGGCGGGCAGCCCGGAGAGCAAAAAAGACAGCAGCATGGTGCGCAATTTTGTGTGGGAGCTGATCGAGAGCGAAGTGGATTGCACGATCCCGGCGGCTAAGGTGACGGCACTGCACGAAGAGCATGATTCGCTGGCAAAAAAGATCGAAGATTTTTTAAACGGCGAGAGCATGCGGCTGAACTTTCGGCTGATCAACGACCGGAACGAGCGGGAAACCTACATACACGGCAACAGCTATATCGGCGTGAGCTGGGATGCGCTGGGCGGACTGCACAAGCAGCTGGGCGCGGTGGAGGTAAATGCAATCAATTGCAGACAAGTGATCCCTCAGCCCGGGCGCGACACGCTGAACGATTGCGATTACTTTTTTGTGGCGGAAAGCATGACACGCGAGCAGGCAGCTAAAAAATTTGGCAAGGAGCTGCCGGAGGCTGCGGAGCAGGAAACACAGACCCGGGAACGCGGCGAGGAAGAGGTAAAAGGCCAAAACCACATGCAGACCGTGGTGCATGCCTATTACAAGAACGAGAAGGGCGGCGTGGGGAAATACACATGGGCAAACATGACCGAGCTCGAAGACTACGAGGATTATCTGGAACGCAAGGAGCGCGTGTGCACGAAATGCGGCCGGGTGATCTTGGGCGAAAGGTGCGAAGCGTGCGGCAACGAAAAGTTCCGCCTGGAAAGCGTGACCGAAACCGAAATGGACTTGCCGGGAGAGACCGTGACCGAGATCATGCTGGACCCGGAAACGGGGGAGCAGGTGCAGACGGAGCGGCAGACGATACGCCGGGAAAAGGTGCCGGTGTATCACATACGGGAATATCCGATCATCATGCGGAAGAATGTGTGCCGAAGCAATACTTTTTTGGGCGTGAGCGATGTGGATATGATCACAGATCAGCAGGAAAGCCAGAAAAAATACGCTCAGAAGATGACCGAAAAGCTGCTGAAGGGAGGCAGCTATGTGACCTTGCCGAAAGGCGTAAAAGTGGAGACCACGGACGAAGAGCTGAAAGTGGTGCGCGTTGAAACGCCGAACCAGAAGGCCATGATCGATGTGCTGGATATACAGCCGGATGTGAGCAAGGATATGACGGCCATGAGTCTGTGCTACGAGTGGGGAAAGAGCACGCTGGGCATTACGGACAGCTACCAGGGCAAATACGATGCCAGCGCGGGCAGCGGCACAGCCAAGCAGACGGCTGTGAATCAGGCAGCCGGGCGACTGGAAAGCAAGCGCGTTTTGAAGCACTCGGCTTATGCGGAAGTATACCGCATGATGTTTTTGTTTTGGCTGGCCTACGGCAGCGACAAGGCCTGCATTGCGCACGACGGCATTGACGGCAGGACCTACGGCGAGCTGAACAAGGCGGAGTTTTTGGAAAAGGACGATGCCGGGCAGTGGTACTGGAACGATGAATTTTTGTTTGATGTGGATACCGCCAGCGTAAACCCGGCGGACCGGCGCGGCATGCAGGAGCTTTTGGAGAAAGAGTATGCGGCCGGTATGTTTGGCGATGTGCAGGCGACGGATACAAAGATCATCTATTGGACGATCCAGAACAAGCTGCACCACCCGTTTGCCAGCGTGGCGCTGGAAATGCTGGCAAGACAAAAGGAGCAGGAGCAGGAGGCTGCCATGCAGCAGGCCCGAGCTCAGGCCATGCAGAGCGCCTTGAATGCTGCGGATGAAACGACCGCGGCGGAAAGTGAGGGATTGTATGCAGTGCCCAATATGTAAGACGGAAATGCGGATCATGAGCACCCGGCAGGAGGTACAGGGCGACAACAGGCCGGACCAGCAGACGGAGGTATACACGGTGCAGGAGCTTGGCTGCCGCAACAAACATTGCACAAACTTTGACAAAATTGTTGAAACTTTGAAAACCAAAATTTACCCCTGACGGGGCAGCCGGGAAATGACCCGGCTATATGCATGCTGCGGCCGGAGAGACCGGAAAGGCGATAGGGGGCAGACCCCTGAGCATGCACCACGCCTGGGCACGGCGGACAGGCCCAAAATGCGCAGGGATAGCGGAAAATCCAAACAGACGAAAGGAACACACACATGGAAATGGAAAACGAGCTGAGCTTTGAGCAGGAAATGGCAGCCGCTTATGGAAAGGGCGCAAACGAAAGCGCCGAGGGGACCGAGGAACGGGAGACCGTGGCCGAGGAAGCCAATACCGAAGTCGTGACCGGTACGGATGGGGCAGGCAGCGAAGAGAGCGAAAGCACCGAAACGCAGGAACAGACCGAAGAGCAGACCGAGCAGAAGGACGGCGAAGAAAAAGGCGCCGCCCAGAGCCACGAAGAGAACGCCAAATACAAGGCGATCCGACAAAAGGCAGAAGAAGATGCCGGAAAGAAAATGCAGGCAGCGCTGGAAAAAGAGGTAGATGAATTCTACCGGCAGCAGTATGCAGGCAAGAAAAACCCGGAGACGGGGGCGGAGATCCTTGGCAAGGCGGACGCGCTGGCGTATGAGCAGGCTACAGCAAAAGCAGGACAGAGCGCCCAAGCGGAACAGCTGAGAAAAGAGCTGCTGGACCTTGGCATGTCGGAAGCTGCGGCAAATGCGCTGGTGAAACCTTTGCAGGGCGGCCGGGAGAGCGAAGCAGAAAAGGAACTGCAGGAGGTAAAGCGCGGGCAGGAGCTGGCGGAGTTTTCCCGAAAGATCGACAGCGAAATCGAAGAACTGAACCGAAAGCACCCGGAGTGCGGCATTAAGGGCCCCCGAGATATCGGAAACAATGCGGCGCTTTTGGAAGAGATCGGGCAGCGCGCAGACAAGAACCTTGTGAAAGCATGGGAAAGCCTGCATTACGAAGAACTGATCGAGAAAGAACGGGCAGCGGCCCGGCAGACGGCCATCAACCAGGCACGGGGCGGCAGCCATGTGAAAATGGCAAACAGCGCCAATGCCGACGGCGCGGATGTGAGCATTACGCCGGAGGAGATGGAGGTTTGGCGGGCAATGGGCTACAGCCAGGACGATGCCGTTGCCTATTACACAAAGCAAAAGTAAAAGCAGAGAAAGGAGAAACAATGTTTAAAATCCATCATCGCGCTATCAATAGCGTGGAGCCGTTTGAATATCTGGAAAAGACCAGCGGCGAAGATTATACGGCAGGCGAAGCTGTGGTGCTGGTGGGCGGCAAGGTGACCAAGTGCGGCGCTACGGTAAAGCCGGATTATATCGCACAGGGACCGGCGGACAACCGCGGCCTGGTGCCATGCGCCAAGGTGCTGACCACCACGATTTTTGAGGTGCCTGCCCAGGCTGACCAAAGCGCTTTGAGCGCGGGCAGCAAGGTGACCCTGCACACGGACGGCCTGCAGGTGACGGCTACCACCACCAGCGGCGTGTTTAAGCTGCTGAAACCCGCTGCGGCTGGCAAGGGCTGCGTGGGCTATTTTGAGTAAGGAGGTAAAAAAGAATGGCTGAAATTATTTTCTCTAAGGGCAGCGGGCTGAATGACAGCCTGTTTGGCAAAAGCCAGGAACCCATTAAAAAGGTGATCAAGGATTATACCGAGCAGTTCGAAAAAAAGAGCATGCTGGATAAGATCTTCACCATGGAAAAATCGACCCGCTTTGCGGAGAAGTACACCAGTGAAACTTCGCTGGGCGACTTTGAGAATGTGGGCGAGAACGGCGCATACCCCAAGACCGGATTCCAGGAAGGCTACAACAAGGTGATCGAGCCATATACCTGGAAATCCAGCTTTGAAGTGACCAAGGAAATGCTGGAAGATGCCGTGTATGGCAAGATCAAAAAGAAGGCCATCAGCTTTACCCAGAGCTACAACCGCACCCGCGAAAAGCTGGGTGCCGCTATGCTGGCGGGCGGTATTGGCACCAATGTGACCTTTGGCAAGTCGATCTACGATACCACAACGGCCGACGGCAAGGCGCTGTTTAGCCAGGAGCACACCAGCATTACCGGCGAAATGGGCAACCAGAGCAACATTTTTACCAGCGCGTTCAGCGTGGATGCCATGGACAAGATGGAAGAGGCTATGCAGAGCTTCTGCGACGACAACGGCAACCTGCTCTCCATTATGCCGAACACGATCATCATCCCCAACTCGGCAGCGCTGAAGCGCAAGGTGATCGCTGCCATTGATTCGCAGTATGACCCTGAGAGCGACAAGAACGCCGTGAACTTCCAGGTGGGCCTGTGGCGCGTGCTGGTGTGGAACTATCTGCCCAAGACCCTGGGCGGCAAGCCTTACTGGATCATGGCGGACAGCGATTTTAACACGAGCTACGACGGCATGATCTGGCTGGATCGCGTAAACCTGACCGTTAAGAGCCATGTGGACGAAAACACCGATGCCAATGTGTGGGGCGGCCGCGCTCGTTTCGGCGTGGGCTTTAACAACTGGCGCGGCATTGCGATCTGCGGCGAAGGCCTGACCGGCACCGCACTGTGAGGTAAAAAACATGATCGTTGAAGGTAAAAAAGCAGGCGACATTGTGGAGGAAGGAAACAAGCGCTATAAAGTGCTTGATGTGATGATAGGAGGGTATATCCTGGAAGACATCACGAACAAACCCCAGGCAAAACTGCAGAGCCGAAGCAAAAAGGCAAAGCAGGAAGAAGAGCCTGCAGAAACGGTGGAAACCGAAGAAACGGAAGATTAAAAGCGGCCCCCGCCTGCTGCC
>CAVGKH010000127.1:0-5853 GCA_963629755.1 Gemmiger sp. | reverse complement strand
TTGACCTGATCAACGAGGGCGGCTTCTCCAAGATGCGTTACTCCATCTCCAACACCGCTGAGTACGGCGACTACCGCACCGGTAAGCGCCTGATCACCGAGGAGACCCGCAAGGAGATGAAGAAGGTTCTGACCGAGATTCAGGACGGCACCTTCGCAAGCGAGTTCCTGACAGAGATGAACCCCAACGGTGGCCGCAAGGTTCACTTCCTGGCAAAGCGCCGCATGGAAGCAGAGCTGCCCATCGAGAAGGTCGGCGCAGAGCTGCGTCAGATGATGAGCTGGCTGAAGAAGTAAGATTTTCTTACAAAACAAAAGCCTTCGGGCCGGGGGCAGAATGCCCCCGGCCTTTTCTTATAACCCTAAAATTGAGATCTGAATAGGAGGAACCCCCTAATGCGCAGTGATAATGTGAAAAAGGGTGCCGAGCGTGCCCCCAACCGAAGCCTGTTCTATGCGCTGGGCTACACCCAGGAAGACCTGGAAAAGCCCCTCATTGCCGTGGTCAGCGCACACAGCGATATCGTGCCCGGCCACATGAATCTGGATAAACTGACCGATGCTGTGAAAATGGGCATCGAAGCAGCAGGCGGCACGCCCTTTATGGTGCCCGCCATCGGCGTGTGCGACGGCATCGCCATGGGCCATATCGGCATGAAATACAGCCTGGCCAGCCGCGAGCTGATCTGCGACAGCGTGGAAACCATGTTTATGGCGCACCAGTTTGACGGCATGGTTCTGGTGCCCAACTGCGATAAGATCGTGCCTGGCATGGTCATGGCAGCCGTGCGCATGAATGTGCCCGCCGTGGTTTGCAGCGGCGGCCCCATGCTGGCCGGTACTTACAATGGCCATGAGTCCAGCCTGAGCCAGATGTTTGAGGCTGTGGGCGCTTACAAGGCAGGCATGATCGACGAGGCCAACCTCGAGGAATGCACCCAGAATGTGTGCCCGAGCTGCGGCAGCTGCTCCGGTATGTACACAGCCAACAGCATGAACTGCCTGTGCGAAGCCATCGGCATCGGCCTGCCCGGCAACGGCACGATCCCCGCTGCTTACTCCAAGCGCCTGCAGCTGGGCCGCAAGGCTGGTGCTGCCATTATGGAAATGGTCAAGCGCAACATCACCGCGCGCGACATCATCAACGAGCGCAGCATCCGCAACGCACTGACCTGCGATATGGCACTGGGCTGCAGCACCAACACCGTGCTGCACCTGCTGGCCATTGCACAGGAGGCTGGCTGCCCCATTGACCTGAAACTCTTTAACGAGATCAGCGCTAAGACCCCCAACCTGTGCCATCTGGCTCCTGCAGGCCCCACCCATATGCCGGAACTGTTCGCCGCAGGCGGCATTCCCGCTGTGCAAACAGAGCTTGCCAAGAAGGGCCTGCTCGATCTGGACTGCCTGACCGTGACCGGCAAGACTGTGGGCGAAAACATCAAGGGCGCTGTGAACCTCAACCACAACGCCATTCGCCCCATCGACGATCCGTTCAGCCCCACCGGCGGCTTGCAGATCCTCTGGGGCAACCTGGCCCCCGATGGCTGCGTGGTCAAGCGCAGCGCAGTGGCCCCCGAAATGCAGCAGCACACCGGCCCTGCCCGTGTATTTGACAGCGAGGATACTGCCATTGCCGCCATCTATGCAGGCGAGATCCACCCCGGCGATGTGGTCGTAATCCGCTACGAGGGCCCCCAGGGCGGCCCCGGTATGCGTGAAATGCTGAACCCGACCAGCGCACTGGCTGGTATGAAGCTGGATACCACCGTGGCATTGATCACGGATGGCCGCTTCTCGGGCGCAAGCCGCGGCGCTGCCATCGGCCATGTGTGCCCCGAAGCTATGGCAGGCGGCCCCATCGGCCTGGTAAAGGAGGGCGACTCCATTACCATTGATATCCCCGCTGCCAGTATCACGCTGGATGTGAGCGATGAAGAGCTTGCCGAGCGCAAAAAGAGCTATGTAAAGCCCGAGCCCAACATCAAAACAGGCTGGCTGAGCCGCTACGCCCGCCTGGCTGCCGGCGCCAACAAGGGCGCTGTGATGCAGTAAGCCAAAACAAAAATAAAAGCGCCAAAAGCGCCGCACGAACCACCGAAGCCTCGGCCGGTCCGTGCGGCGCTTTTTTGCGCAAAGACTATGGTGTATCTGAAAAGTCGAAAATTTAGCCTATTTCTACAAAAGCGGGCGCTTTCTGCGTTAAAAAGCCTTGGAATCCGAAAGGATTCCTACGGCTTTTTGCTTTGAATTCGCCTCGCCTTTGCGAAATATCCGTCATTTTCTTTGTTTTCAGATACACTCTAAAAGAGAAAAAGCAAAAGGATCTTTTTTAATGAAAACCAAAACAGGGGAAAATATTCCATAGCATACCCCCTTTTAAAAAGTTACTTTGTACGCTTTAAAAAAGCGGCAAGCCAGTATCCCACCCATACAAACAGGCCCATCACGGCCAGATGATCCAGCAGAAAAAGCACGGCAGGCTCAGAATAATCAAAAAATACAAAGTGACTTTGCAGCAAAAGATAGGTGCCGAAGCTGCGGCGCATAAATGCCCGCACACCATTAAGTGCGATCAAAACGCCGGCAGCATGAAAAAACGCCGTGCGCAGGCGGCTGGGCTTCAGCCGTTTTCCCAGCATAGAAAGCATCATGCTCCAGTGCAGCCCCAGATGCACACTCATCAGCACAAGGCCCCAATAAGCGCCCAGAATATGCAGCTTTACGCAAAGCTCATAGCCGCCGTGCTTGGGCAAAAATACAAACAGATAGCGCGAAAGCAATATGCCGCTGATCATAGAAAAAAGCATGCACAAAAAAATCAGCGCTGCCAGCAGGGTCTGCACAATTCGCATCGGTGAGTAACGCCCTTTTCCTAAATTGCGCAGCCAAGCGCGATTTAAGTAGTGGTGCAAAATAAACAGAGCAAAGATCCCCATGCCAAGCCATTCATGTGCAGCCTCGCCCACAAGGCTGTAGGCCATTAAAAGCAAAAGCAGCAGGCTCATGGCGGCATCCACTGCAATTTTCGGCTTTAAGATCAGCTTCATTTAGCTCTCTTTCCTGTGGGAGATCACCCAGTTTAAATTTTCTGCATCGTCAAATAAAACATTGGCACCGCCGTGGTAGTTGTAAATGCGTTTTTCATTGAAAAACGCATTATCCGGGATCTCCAGCCGCAGCACTTTCTCAATGTCGTCTTGGCTCCACCCGGCATTCTGATAAGCCGTCAAAAGGCCATTATAAGCCGAGCGGGCTTTGTCGCTGCCGTAATATTCGTCGCCGTCCGCCATATAAATATACACAGCCACGCCGTTTTCAGCAATAGGTGCATAATCGCCGTCCCACTGGGAAGCGCCGTGCAGATACGCGGCGAATAAGTCCGGCCGTATACTCACGGCCTGCGACATGGTTTCGCCGCCCGCTGAATACCCGGCAGCATAAATGCGGTTTTGGTCAACGGCGTAGTGCTGCGTGAAATATTCGGTCAGCTCGATGGCCTGCCGCGCGGACTTCTGCCCCCAATCGGTCAGTTGGGCACAGACCACGATCATAGGAGTGTCCAGCTTCGTCCAGGCCATAAAGCCGTTCCATTCCGAGGGTGTGCGCGAATTGCCTTCGCCAAACCACATTCCATCATACCCGGGGGCAACCATCATCAGCGGGAACTTTTGCACGCCATCGTATTCACTGGGAATAAAAACGCTGTAATGAATATCCCCCTCGCTGCCCGCCAGAATCTGCCCCTCTTCCAGTCCCGTTTGTACCGGGGCAGGGGATTCGGGCGGCGAGGGCGTGGCTTCTTCGAGTGAAGAAGCCACGCTGGAAGAAGCGCTCGCGGCTGCACTCTCTGCGGCTGCGCCCGAAGAAGCGGTTGCCAGAGCGCCTGCGCAGCCCGTGCAGGCCGCCGCAAAAGCGGCCACAGCCAGAAATACAGAAAAACGCTTCATGTTATATGCCCTCGATTCAGTTTGCGTGGGCTTCGATCCAGGTTTCCACATGGTCAGCGATCACATCGTTGTTGAGATCCTGGAACATAAAGTGGTCGTTGCCCGTGATGCCCTCCTGGGGCAGATCCACAACGGTGCAGTCGCCGCCCTGCTCGTTATAGGCATCGCGGAAGTCATAGCAAGCCTGGCGCATGGCCTGCCACATTGCGGTTGCCTGAATCGCAGGGTCGCCATTGTCGATATAATCGCCGAAATACATCGTAATGGGAATGTTCTTGCTGAGAACCGCCTGGAAATCCTCGGAATCCGAGCCGGGGGCTCCGCCCGGTTCAATGGCTACGATGGCAGCAATGTGGTCGGTATATTGCGCAGCCGTCCAGCCGGGGCCGCCGCCCTGGGAATGCGTTACCAGAATCGAATTTTTCCCGGTGCGCTCATATACTTCGTCGATCGTGGCAGCCACGGCTTTGGCAACGGTTTCGTTGTCAAAATCGCCGCCCATGTCGGAGGTCATGCCGGTATCGGGGGTCATCTGGCGGAAGAACTGATCGACCGAAGCAGCATCGTTCGGGAACTGCGAACCATCATTGACAACGGATTCACCATTTTCCCAACGGCCAATGCGGAACTGGGTATACCAGCGCTGGTCTAAGGTCTTGGTGCTGATGTCACCTTTTACGGAAGTTGCACCTGCTTCGCCGCGGCGCGGCTCATCGATCAGATACACACTGTGGCCCTTACGCAAAAACAGGTTTGACCAGCCTTCGCGGCCGTCGGGGGTGGTCATCCAGCCCATGCGGGACTGACCGTAGCCATGCAGAAAGACCATGGGCAGCCCGGTTTCGTTTTCCGGAATCTGATACAGCACATTGGCATGGTCTACATGGGCGGTCTGCCCGGCACCGGTTTCTTCCCACTGATTTTCAGGGTCAAAAGTGCCGTCGGAAGTCACCGTGATGCCGCCTGCGGAAAAAATGCCCTGTTCTGCGATGGAAAGTACACTGCTGTCGGCACTGGTCTGCTCTTCGGGAACGGCTGCCTGCGATGCAGCGGATTCACTGGCACTTCCTGTGCTGATGGCACTGCTGCCGCAGCCTGTGAGCACGCTCACGCTCAAGGCGCTGCACAAAGCAAGTGCAATCCAACGATTGGTATTCATAAAACTCTCCTTATTGTTTCTGATTATTTCTGCTCGTCCACCGGGGGAACCATTTCGGCGTATTTCTTGAGTAGTTCCGGGGTGCTGGTGTAGTAGCGCACATTCTTGTTCATGGCAGCGATTCTGGCCATTTCGTCATCGGTCAGAGCAAAGTCGAACAGGTCAAAGTTTGCTTTGATATGTGCAGGATTCTTGGAGCCGGGAATCACGATATTTCCAGCCTGCATATGCCAGCGCAGAATGATCTGGGCGTTGCTCTTGCCGTATTTTTTGCCCAGTTCAGTGAACAAAGGCTCTTCCAGAAGGGTCTTGTCGCCATGGCCCAGCGGATACCATGCCTGCGGCACGATGTTGTTCGCGTTCAGGAAGGCTTTCAGTTCCGGCTCCTGATGGTACGGGTGCAGCTCGGTTTGCAGCACGGTGGGGCGCACATCGCACACTTTCAGAATCTCTTCGATCTGCTCTTTTTTAAAGTTGGAAAGGCCGATGGCGCGCACCTTGCCCTGCTTGTAGGCTTCTTCCATCAGATTGTATCCGGCCAGGTAATTGCCCGCGGGCTGATGGATCAGAAGCAGGTCGATATAATCGGTATCCAGGCGCCGCAGAGTCTTTTCCACAGCATCGGCCTGCTCATAAAAAGCGGGCCAGAGCTTGGTTTCCAGAAAAATCTCTTCGCGCTGCAGGCCGCTCTTTTTCATGGCGCGGCCAACGGCCTTTTCGTTCACATAGGCGTTGGCGGTGTCGA
>CAVGKH010000126.1:0-5921 GCA_963629755.1 Gemmiger sp. | reverse complement strand
CCACCACACTGTGCGAAATGTTTTTGCGCGAGGTGTTCAAGCAGGGCAGCATCGACAGCCTTGACCAGGAAACGCTGTTTACCATTCAGCGCTTCTTTGAAAATAACCTGAATGTTTCGGAAACCAGCCGCGGGCTGTTTGTGCACCGCAACACGCTGGTGTACCGCCTGGAAAAGATCAAAAAGCTTACCGGGCTGGATTTGCGCGAGTTCGACGATGCCATTGTGTTTAAAGTGGCGCTGATGGTAAAGAAATATATGAACTCGAACCCCACCAAGTATTAAAATAAAGGATAAGCGGGACCGCTGCCGGGGGCGGCGGTCCCGAATTTCGCCACAGGAGAGAAAACGGCAGCTATGATTGTATTTGACCATGTGACAAAATATTACGAAACATCCGATGGCGAAAATTTGGCGCTGGACGATGTGAGTTTGCACATTAAAAAGGGCGAATTCGTGTTTGTGCTGGGGCATTCCGGCGCGGGAAAATCGACCTTTTTAAAAATGATCCTGCGCGAGGAAGTGCCCACCGAGGGAAATGTGTATGTGGACGGGCTCGACCTTGTGAATATGAAAAAGAAGGATGTGCCTTATCTGCGCCGCCGCATGGGCGTGGTGTTTCAGGATTTCCGCCTGATCCCCACCATGACGGCATATGAAAATGTGGCGTTTGCCATGCGGGTAACGAATATCCCCGAAGAGGATATCCGCGTGCGCGTGCCCTATGCGCTGAGCCTTGTGGGCCTGAAAGAAAAGGCCGACCGCCTGCCCGATGAGCTTTCGGGCGGCGAGCAGCAGCGCGTGGCGCTGGCCCGCGCCGTGGTGCACAGCCCCAAGCTGATCATTGCCGACGAACCCACCGGCAACATCGACCCGGAGCTTTCTAAAGAAATGATGGAGCTTTTGCAGGCCATCAACAATGTAGGCCCCACGGTGGTGGTGGTAACGCACGAGCATGAGCTGGTGGAAGAGTTTGACAAGCGCGTGATCACCATTGAGCACGGCAAGATCGTTTCGGATACCGGCAGCCCCGATGAAAAAGACGAAGAGGACGATGCCGGTGAGGTAATGCTTCCGGATATCGAGGAGGCAATGCTATGAAATGGTCCAGCTTTAAATATCTGGTGCGGCAGGGCCTGCACAGCCTGGGCACCCACCGCATGATGACCTTTGCCAGCATCGGCGTGCTTACGGTGTGCCTGGTGCTTACGGGAATTGCGTATCTTTTCAGCGTAAATGTAGACAGCCTGATCAACTATCTGGGCAGCCAGAACGAGACCGTGGTTTACTTAAACCCCGACCTGGACGAAGAGCAGACCGCCGCCGTGGATTCGTCGATCCGCAGCATTTCGGGCGTGGCCAGCGTGGAGTATGTGAGCAAGGAAGATGTGCTTTCTACATATAAAGGCTATATGTCGGAGCAGTATGCCGATTTGTGGAACGCCTTTGATAACGATAACCCCTTTAAGGCAAACTACCGCGTGGCGGTAACGAACCTGGACGATATCGAGCGCATCAGCAACGAGCTGGCCGCCATTGACGGCGTGGATTCGGTTTCGGCCCCGCTGGCCATGAGCAATGTGTTTGTGCAGGTGCAGAGCGTGGTGACCTACGGCGGCTATGCGTTGGTGGCGATCTTGGCTATCGTGGCCGTGGTGGTAATCAGCAATACCATTCGCATCACGGTGTTTGCCCGCCGCCGCGAGATCAACATTATGAAGTATGTGGGCGCTACCGACGGGTTTATCCGCCTGCCGTTTTTTGTAGAGGGCATGGCCGCGGGCCTGATCAGCGCGCTGATTGCCTCGGTGCTGGTGCTGGGCGGCTACTGGGTGCTTACCTATTACTCAGACCTTGTGCCCGGCTTTTGGCGCAGCCTGCTGAGCGAGAGCGTGGTGCCGGTGAGCCAGGTGTGGTATAAGATCGTGCCGGTATTCGCCGGGTTCTCGGTGCTGATGGGCGGCGTGGGCAGCCTGGTTTCGATCCGCAAGCATTTGAATGTTTGAGAAAAGGCTTTTCTGAAATTCTGAAAAAGGAGCAAGATATGAACCTGCATGAACACGGGCAGCGCGGCGGTTTTCTGCGCACGGTAAGCATGGGCCTGAGCGTGTGCCTTTTGTGCGGTGCGCTGGCAGCGCCTGCCCTGGCCGATAACAAACAGCAGCAGCTGGAAGACCAGAAAAAAGAGCTGCAGGCACAGCTGGAACAGGAAAAAGAAGAGCTGAAGAACATTCAGAACACCAAGGCGGCCGCGCAGAGCAACAAAAAGAATTTGCAAAATCAATCGAACCTGATCAAAGACCAGATCAGCGTATTGATCGACCAGATCGCCGATACCGCCGAGCAGGTGGCGGTAAAGCAGCAGGAAGTTTCAGACAAGCAGACCGAGATCGACCAGCGCTGGGCAGACTTTAAGCAGCGCATGGTGGCCATGCAGCAGCTGCACGACGGCGGCGCGGTGGCCATGCTGGCCAGCTGCAGCAGCCTGTATGAGATGCTCACCTTTAACGATACGCTGGAGCAGATCACCGAAAAGGACAACCAGGTGCTGGAAGAGCTGGAAAATGCCCGCCAGGCCCTGGCCGAAGAGCAGGCACAGCTGGAAGCAACAGAGACCCAGCTGGAAGAGCAAAAGGGCCAGCTGGAGGGCAAGCAGAGCGAACTGGCGGCCAATATCCGCCAGCAGGACGCTACCATAGAGCAGGCTGCCGCCGAAGAGCAGGCACAGCAGGCCGTGGTAGAGGCCGCCAACAAAAAGCTGGATGAAGCCAGCGCCGCGCTGGATTCGTATATCCGCAGCCAGAACCAGCAGTATACCAACGCCGATATCCATTGCAGCCTGAATTTTCAGTGCCCGCTGGGAAGCTATAAATACATCACCACGCAGTATGGGCAGGGCGGCCATAAAGGCGTAGACCTGGCCGCGCCGCAGGGTACGCCCATTTATGCGGCGGCCGATGGCGTTGTGACCGTGGCAGCCTATCACTACAGCTACGGCAACTATGTTTCGATCTACCACGGCTCGGCCGATGACGGCTCGACCTATGCCACGCTTTACGCCCACATGATGCAGGCGCCGAGCGTAGGCACCGGCCAGGAAGTGAAAAAGGGCGATCTGATCGGCTATGTGGGCAACACGGGCTATTCGTTCGGCAACCATCTGCATTTGGAGCTGCGCGTAAACGGTGCCCGCACCAACCCGCTGAGCTATATCCCGCACTAAAGCGGGCGGCATAAACAGCATAAAAAGCAAGTGAGGCTACAGCAATTATGAAGCAGAAAAAAACAGCAACGCGCGTTGTGTGCGCGCTAATCGCCGCCTTAATGGCGCTCAGCGTGGTGGGCAGCGTGATTATCAGCGTGGCCTATGCAGGCTGAACCGGCAAGACCCTTACAATTTGGAGGAACTTTTCATGAATCGAAAAATCACAGTGAGCATGGCAATTACCATTGCGATCATTGCCATGACAGTTACTTTTTCGGTGACCATGATCATGGCCATGCGCCTTTTTGACGATACCGTCAGCAGTGTGAACGAAAAAGAAAGCCAGTATACCAAACTTTCCGAGCTGGACCGCTATGTGCGCAACAACGAATATTACGCCATCAATAACGACAGCCTTAATGATATGATGGCCTCGGGCTATATACTAGGTACGGGCGATAAATACGCCCGCTATTATACCGCAAAGGGCTACAGCGACCTGCTGGCAGCCCAGAGCGGCAAGACCATGGGCATTGGCGTAACGGCTGTGAACGATACGTCCAGCGGCTATGCGCGCATTACGCAGGTGTATACCGATACCCCGGCCAGCGAGCTGGGCATGGTGTGGGGCGGCTATATCACCCGCATCAACGATGTGGATGTAAAAACCTACACCACCGACGATGCCATTATGAACGCGCTGCGCGGCGAGGCCGGCACGGTTGTGACGGTAACTTACATGAGCCCGGATATGACGGAATCGGTGTTTGAAGTGACCCGCCGCAGCTATGTGGCCACTACGGTGACCGACCAGATGATCGATGAGACCGTGGGTTATATCAACCTGAACGATTTGAACGATACCACGCCTACCGATTTTTCTTACAGCGTGAACCGCCTTTTGAATAACGGCGCGACAGCACTGATCGTGGATCTGCGCGGCGTGAACAGCACGGATATCGACTCGGCAATCAGCTGCATCGATGTGCTGGTGGGCGAGGGCGATGTGGCCTATGCCAAATATAAAGACGGAACCACCGAGCTTTTGGGCACCAGCGATGCCAATGCGGTGGATGTGCCGGTGGTGTGCGTGGTGAACGAGGCCACCGGTGATGCAGCCGAGCTGTTTGCCAGTGCCGTGCGCAGCATGGGCACAGGGCACACAGTAGGCACCAAGACCCTGGGCAAGGCCGCCGTTATGGGCGAGCCGCAGCGTATGAGCGACGGCAGTGCCGTGACCATTACCGTGGCGCAGATCGTGGATGCCAACGGGGATACCTTTGAGGGCACCGGCGTAACGCTGGACAGTGAGGTTTCGCTGAACAACGATGAATATGCCGCGGTGGGCGCTACCACGGCCGAGTGTGACACCCAGGTGCGCAAGGCTTTGGAAGCCGCCATGAACAATACAAAATAAAAACACACAGCCTTTGCCTTGGCTTCGGCACAGAGCAAAGCCCTTACAGGGCGGCTTTTTGCCGGGCGGCAAAGGCTTGTTTTATAAAAAAGGAGAAACTATGCCGAATCTGACTGACCTTGCGACCGTGCGCGACATCTGTGCCCGGCACGATTTTGCTACATCTAAGGGATTTGGGCAGAATTTTATTGTGAATGCGGGCATTCCGCCCCGCATGGCCGAAGCCTGCGGTGCAGGGCCGGACTGGGGCGTTTTGGAGATCGGCCCCGGCATTGGCGTGCTGACCAAAGAGCTGGCGCTGCGTGCCAAAAAGGTGGTGGCGCTGGAAGTGGACAACCGCCTACCGCCCATTTTGGAAGAAACGCTGGCGGAGTTTGATAATGTAAAGATCATTTTGGAGGATGCGCTGAAGTGTGATCTTTCGGCCTTGGTGGCACGGGAATTTGCCGGTATGAAGGTGGCTGTGTGCGCCAATTTGCCCTATTACATTACCAGCCCGCTTTTGATGCGCCTGCTGGAAGCGCATCTGCCCGTGGAGAACATCACAGTAATGGTACAGAAAGAGGCGGCACAGCGCATTACTGCGCAGCCCGGCACGCGCGAGGCCGGGGCCATCAGCTGTGCGGTGGCGTATTACGCCAAGCCTGAGCTGCTGTTTACCGTGCAGCCCGGCAGCTTTTTTCCGGCACCGAAAGTGACCAGTGCGGTGATCCGCTTAACCGTGGGGCAGGGCTGCATGCAGCCCGTGGAGGACGAGGCCGGGTACTTTGCGCTGGTGCGGGCGGCGTTCTGCCAGCGCCGCAAAACGGCGGCCAACAGCATTGCGGCCGGGCTGAACCTGCCCAAGGCAAAGGTGCTGCAGGCTTTGGCGGCGGCGGGCCTCAGCGAAAAAGCCCGCCCCGAACAGCTGTGCCTGGAAGATTTTGCCCGCCTGCAGAGCGCACTGAAAGAGGTGCTGTAAAGCGGGCGCGGGGGCGCAATGCAGGTGCTTGCGGCAAATAGGACAAATAGAAAGAGCAGCGGCGACCCCGGCCCTTTGGCCGGGGCCGCCGGGAATGCGCCTTTATAGCGCAAAAGCATTGACAAAATAAAAGGGATTCGCTATAATATTCACATTGCCAGTTTAGCACAGTTGGTAGTGCAGCTGATTTGTAATCAGCAGGTCGGGGGTTCGAGTCCGTCAACTGGCTCCAAAGTAAGTCGCTGAATCGTTAAAAATGGTTCGGCGGCTTTCTTTTTTAAAACGGCAGCGAGTTGTAAGCGAGTTACAGAAAATAATTCTGCGTGTCAACTAATAGCT
>CAVGKH010000125.1:0-5949 GCA_963629755.1 Gemmiger sp. | reverse complement strand
GATCAGGTAATCATACTGTGCCATAAATTTTTGACCTCTTTTTTAACTATTTTCACTCTTTGCCGGTTTTTGCTTCTTGATGCTGCAGAGCGATCGTTCCTGTGCAGAAAAGCACACTTTTTATTCTTTTATAGAATACACCATATGGGCTTTTTTTTCAATCTTTTTTGTTTTGCAGGTATTCTCAGCCGCCGCGCTTTATCTGGTTTGAGCATAACCCGCTTTTGGCATTCGCCTAAAATTTCCAGCATTGTTTCTGCCAAAATATCCATACTTCGATCAGAGCAAATTTTTGCAGCAGGCAAAAACGGAGGGATCGTTAAAAATGTATGGAAACAAAGTAGAGATCTGCGGCGTAAACACTACCTGCCTGCCTGTGCTGGGCGAAAATGTAAAAACCGATCTGCTGCGCCGTGCGCATAAGGGCGACCAAAACGCGCGCCAGCAGCTGATAAACGGCAATCTTCGCCTTGTTTTAAGTGTGGTGCAGCGTTTTTCCGGGCGCGGCGAAAGCATGGACGATTTGTTTCAGGTGGGCTGCATTGGGCTGATCAAGGCCATTGATAATTTTAACCCTGAGCTGGATGTGTGGTTTTCCACCTACGGCGTGCCGATGATCATGGGCGAAGTAAAGCGTTTTCTGCGCGATAACAGCCCTCTGCGCGTGAGCCGCTCACTGCGGGATATCGCCTGCCGGGCCATGCACATGCGCGAGTCGCTGCAAAAGCAGCTGGGGCGCGAGCCCGGCCTGCGTGAGATCTCGGCCGCCATTGCGGTGTCCGAGGACACCGTGGCAGTGGCGCTGGAATCTGCCATTGACCCGGTGAGCCTGTATGAGCCCGCTTTTGGCGACAGTGATGACCCCCTGTATGTGATGGACCAGGTAGGCGACCGCGGTGGCGAGGAAAGCTGGATCTCAGGCATTATGTTTTGCCAGACGATGCACGATATGAGTGACCGCGAGCGAAAGATTATTTTGCTGCGGTATCTGGAAGGCAAGACCCAGGTACAGGTAGCAAAGGAGGTTGGCATCAGCCAGGCTCAGGTAAGCCGCCTTGAAAAAACGCTCTGTGCCGCATTAAGCAGGAAATTGCCGAGTGATTTTTAGAAAATATCAAAGCTCACACCAGAGCCTCGAGCTCTTTGCTCAGGCGGCAGATGATACGCTTTTCCAGCCGGGAAATATAGCTTTGGGAAATGCCGATCTGGGCGGCCACTTCTTTTTGTGTATGCTCCACGCCGTCGATCAGGCCAAAGCGCATTTGCATGATCTGCCGCTCGCGCGGATTTAAGCGGTCTACCGCCTGGTGCAGGGTGCGGCACTCGGCATCGCGCTCCAGCTCGCTGCCGATCTGGTTCTGGTCGCTGCTCAGCACATCCAAAAGCAGCAATTCGTTGCCTTCACTGTCGGTATTCAGGGGTTCATCGATGCTGGCATCCTGGCGGCGGTTGCTGCTTTTTCGCAGGTACACTAAAATTTCATTTTCGATGCAGCGGCTGGCATAGGTGGCCAGCTTGATTTTTTTGCTGGGCTGAAAGGTATTGACGGCCTTGATCAGGCCGATGGTGCCAATGGAAATGATATCCTCTACCGACACCCCGCTGTTTTCGAACTTTTTGGCAATGTATACCACCAGCCGCAGGTTATGTGTAATGAGCAGCTCACGCGCGTGTGGGTTTCCGGCTTCGAGCTGCTCAAACACCAGCGCTTCCTGGCTGGCGTCGAGCGGAGCAGGCAGATTTTCGGGGCCGCCGATATAATAAACCTCGCCCGGCGTGAAAGACAGCAAAAACAGCCAGAGCTTTTCTAAGTGCTTTTTGGTTCGGTTCAGCATGGTATACATGGTCTATCTCCCCTTTTATAATATAATCGCATTTTGTAAAAGCTCCGGTGCGGCCAGGGCCTCCCAAGCGCCGCCGCCGAATTTTTGCAGCGAAAACGCCACCGGAACCGTTTGCCTGCCGCTTGCCGTTATAGGCAGCAAAAACGCCGGCAAAACTGCGCTGCCGGCCGCCGTGCCCATGGGCACCAGGCGGAACTTTGCGTTTTGGGGCGGCGAAGCATTCTACCCCGAAAACCAGGCGGATAGAAACGCCCGGTATTCGGGCGGCAGCTTTTTTTGCACGAGCGGAAAGCTTGCCAGCAGCACCGGCTGCCCGCTGATGGGCTCGTGCAGGCTGAAGCCGGTATCACACAGCACCTGCAAGGAAAAAGAGGCCCCCGGAAAGTAAATATTCAGGTTTTGGGTATCGTGCGAAATGCCCGGCAGAAGCAGCCTCGCCGCACGCAGTGCAAAATACACCCCTGCTGCGCCCCAAAATAAAACCGGCGGCGAAATGGCTAGATAAACCGACAGGTTGTTGGCTTCGGCCCCGGGCAGCCAGCCGCCCATAAGCAAAAAGATCAACACGCCTGCAAGCCCCAGGTTGAGCGCCGTATACCAGCAGCACAGCCGCACATAGGGCCGCTTGCCGCGCCATGGAAACGCCGCGCGCACCACGGCCATGCCGCACGCCGCTTTGCAGGCCAGCTGTGCCGCAAGCGGCATGGGCGGCAGCAAAAGCACCCGTGTGGAAAGCGCCGCCATGCCTGCCCCCAACACATTGTGCCAAAACGGCAGCATGGCCCCGCAGGCGATGCCTGCGGCACGCAAAAGAAAATAGCCTACGATAAAGTTGACCAGCAGCAGCACATCTACATAGATCACCGTTTTCACGCAAGCACCGCCCCCATGGCTTTCAGTATAGCGCCGGGCAGGGGCAAAAGCTGTCATACTATGGGCACAAAAAACAGCGCTGTGCAAAGATTGTTTTTGCTTTGCACAGCGCTGTAGGGGGATTTTAGTTGTGGGCTGCCTCTTCGTGATATTCTTTTTCTGTGTTTACATTCCACACATTGCTTTTATCGGTTCTTCCAGACAAGATATTGCTTACGGCCTCAAAAGAGGTGACCATGGAATGATCGATGTTATTATATCTATGCTGCCCGTTTCGTCCAATACAGTAGAGATTATCGATACCGCTTAGATATTCTATCAGTTCATCCATCTGGTCGTATGTATCAAAATAAGCAGGATAGGCCTTTTTTACCTTCTCCATATGATAATCCAATACCTGCTGCTCATTATCGATCAACCCGATCTTAACCATTTCTGCAATGCCAAACCGAGCAAATTCTTCTTCGCTCATATTCCAATATTCATCGCCTTCATTTACAAAATACTCAAGGCCGATCCACACGGTATTTTGTAAATCTTTTACCAAATAAGGTGACCAGTTGTTATATAGCTGGAAACGCCCCATCTTCACACGGCGATCCTGCACATATACCCAGCAGTCCGGCACGATGTTGCCCACCGTTTTTAAATTTGTTTTATTTTTCAGCTTGATACGCGGTACCAAAACACCCAGCGTCATATAATCACGATATGGCAGACCAGCGGCAATTTTTGCTGCCTCAACTGGAACATCATTCATGCCTGCTACTAGGTCTTTTACCGGCATCGAAGATAATATTACATCACCTTGCAGTTCAATTTTTTCACCATCTTTTTCATAGGTCAAGCCTGTCAGATGGTTCTGCTGATCTTTATGCAGTTTTACCACCTTTGCCTGCATGATGACCGTGCCACCCATTTGCTGCACCCGTTGTGCAGCAGTTTCCCACAGTTGGCCCGGACCAAGCTTAGGATATTTAAATTCCTCGATCAGAGAGGTTTCTACTTTTCGTTCTTTCTGATGAAATGCCTTTCCTGCGATATCTTTTAATATTGCAACAATAGAAAGGCCCTTTACACGCTGTGCCCCCCAAGAGGCATCGATCTCTTTTGGCTTTCTCCCCCATAAATTTTCGGTATAGTATTCAAAAAACATTGAATACAGCTTTTTTCCAAAACGGTTAATATAAAAATTTTCCAAATTATCGTCTGGGCGCCGGAATATCTGTGCTGCCAAATAGCTCGCTCCTACCTGTGCAGTTTTTATCAGGCCCATATTTTGTATGGTTTCTTTTTTCAGTGAGACCGGATAATCGTAAAATTTATCGTCGAAGAAAATACGGCTTACACGATGGCGAGTCAGCATTACTTCGTCAGTTTTTTCCGGGTCAGGGCCTCCATCCGCCAGTGGTACTGCGCGATTCAATAAAATATCATCCTGTGCGGGGGCACCCTGCTGCGGCAGCATTTGTGCCCACCACTGGTTCACTTCCGGGATCTTAGAGAAAAAGCGGTGCCCGCCCA
This sequence comes from Gemmiger sp., assembly GCA_963629755.1. GTDB lineage: Bacteria > Bacillota > Clostridia > Oscillospirales > Ruminococcaceae > SFIE01. The sequence continues at coordinate 1,708 of CAVGKH010000125.1, read as the reverse complement.
TGTCCATTCGGTTTCCTTTATAATTCACCGTTCTGGAAATGCCGCCAAAATAATTGCTTTCTTCCAGCACGATTACCTGCATATCCGGTGCCTGCCTTAGCAACTCATAAGCTGCTGTTAAACCCGCTGGGCCCGCACCAATAATCAACGCCCTTTTTTTCACAAATATCCTCCTTGCTCTTTTCCGCTTTTATCACCAGATGATCACATCTGGTCGGTGCACATCTATAAACTCAGAGAGGTCGCAATCATACACTAAAAGCTCATGCTTGCCATCACTATAAATTTTCGCGGGTTCTCCAACTCGCTCTATTACATAATCCGGCCGTGGCCCCATCGAGCCCTCCAAACCACATAAAATTGCATAAACAGGCTTTTTATATTCCCGGCTGTCTTCAAACCACTGAAAGCTATTGATACCTTCATCTAAAATATGTGTTGTTAGTACTTTTACTTCACCGTGCGAGTACACCCAAAGCGGAACTTCATACCAAAATCCTGTGCTGTAGGCACGAGTGATTCCTGCTTCCTCCATCATTTTGATCGTGTTCATTCGTTCGGTATCTTCAACTTCTTTTTGCAGCGGGCTGATGCCGCACGCACAGGCCAGCACCGCAGCTGCAATGAATATGTATCTCCAGGCCCGTTTTTGCAAAAGTTCGGCATTCTGCATAAGATAGCGCCCCAGCACCAAACATAAAAGAAATATGCCGCTCAAGCAATAACGATAATGAACCTGGCCAGTTGCTATAACACCTGCCATTAAGACCCAGTAGGCTGTTGAAGCGATCTCCTGCACAAAATCATTTTCTTTGCCGCGCAGCATCTGCAGCAATGTTATAAGTGCGATCACTGCGCCAGCAACAGCAAAAAGAATCCGTATAACGGAAAAAGGCGATTCTGATATACCCAGCATATTTACCTGCAGAGCCAGCAGCCTTCCCGTGTTTTCCAGCAGCTTGACAGGGTTAAATATAGGGCTGAGCTGTACAGAATTCTGGGTGATCACAATCACACAATTATTTTCCCACCAGAATTTTAAAGCAGCAAATGCTCCTGCCGACACTATGGCTGCTGACACAAAAATCATACTGTTTTTTGTTATTTTTCTATTTCTAACAGCCTCTAATATTCCCCATGCGGCTAAAGGGCACACCAATACCAACAGCAATATGCAATCACATACGCTACCGCATGCGGCTACTGTTACCAGCAAGAGCCACAACAGTGGTTTCCATTTCATGGATATTTTATATAAGCATACCGTCAGCAAAAGTGCCAGCATCAAATAAGACGGCACGCCAAAATGAACACTTGAATTGTTCAACAATGTTTTACACGGCAAAATCACTGTTGCGGCCAATACCAGCAACGCCAGCCATCCTTTATTGGGCATACCTTGACATAGAAGCATAGCTGCCAGCATTACCGCTGCGGCATATGCCAGCGAATAAGCCATCCACATGCTTTGCACGCTGATGCCATTGACCACAAGCATCAAAATATAATATGGCAAATCCGTTACAATAGGTGCAAAATTAGCATTCCACCAATATTTTAAAAATGTGTTTCCCTGCAGCACAGCATTGGCCTGCATCAAATGGCTGGTCATATCCGCGCTAGGTTTCAAATCACAGAAATGATAATAGAGCCACCAGATATAACACACTAAAAAAGCCGCTATTCCCAATGCGGCGATAGCTTTTTT
>CAVGKH010000124.1:0-5958 GCA_963629755.1 Gemmiger sp. | reverse complement strand
GTATCAGCAGAACCAACGCCGCCCCAAGCAGCAGCAATATGCCGAGCCCCAGATAATTAAAGCCCTCATACTGCCCCGGCCCTTGAGGCAGCGTTGGCAAAAAACGCGACCACCGGTAGCCAAACGGGCTGGCAGGGTTCACAATCGCATTCAGATTCATGCTGTAAAAGCCAAAGCCTTCACGGCTGTCGCCGGTCGTCCAGCCAACTACGCCAATGCACCAGCCTGCAAACACGGTTGAAGCCAGTGCCGCCAGCAGCAGCGCAGCAGCCTTGCACCAGCGAAGAAGCGCCGCTTCGCGCATGGCATAGCACCCGCGCTCTATGCAGCATAAAAGTGTAAACAGCATGGTGATTGGCATCATATACGGGTGCAGCCCAATGGCCAGAATATTCAGCAAAAAGCATTGCCACGGAAAGGCAGCGGGCCGAACACCGGCCCCGCCCTGCTGCAAATGTGCGCAGGAATATACCTGCAGGCTCTGCCGGTATTGCAGATAAAAATACAGTGCAAATAAAATCAGCCAATGGCTGGCCAGCGCCGTATGACGCAGCGCACGATCTAATAAAATTGGCGCAAACACAAACAGTGTGCTGGAAATCACGGTAAACAGATCACTTTTTGCAAACCGACTCACCAGCAGCCCGGCAGCCAGCCCCTGCAGTACAAAGCAAAGCAGGGTGTAAAGGCCAAAGTATTGCCAGGTCTGCGGCAGTATGCCGCGCAGCAGCTTGCACAAAATTGCCACCCACGGAATGGAATCTGTATAACTGATAATCACACCATCTGGTATAGAGGCATTGGCCGCATACCCCAGCGGAAAGGCCCACGGCGAATTTCTGAAGGCCAGCCACCCGGCATAGTGCTGGGTGATATCACCCTCATCATATCCGTTCAGCAGCCAAGTATCATTGGCTGGGTTCAGCGGGGCTGTGCCGTAAACCAGCAAAAATCCCAGCGCCCCTATCAGCGCGCAAAGGCTGAGAAGCGCCCATCTTGGCATATTCTTTTGCTTTTTCATGGGCTCCTCCTCTTTTTTTGCATTCCGGCAGATTTTACCGAATCATACTTAAATCAGATACGCGTCACCGAGATCACATCTTTTACCTTGCGCAGGCGGCCCAGAATGTTATTCATGTGCTCGGTGTTGGCGGCGCTGATATTGATTGAAGCCACTGCATGGCCATTGTTGGCCGGGCGGGCATTCATACTCAAAATCGGCACGCGCATATCGCCCAAGGTCTGCAAAAGGTCGCTCAACAGGCCGTCGCGGTCGATTGCCTCGATTTCCAGCGCGGCACGGAACGCCTTCGATTCGGTGGGGGCCCAGTAGGCTTTTACCCAGCGCTCACGGTTTTCTGCGTTTGCCATACTGGCCTTTGCATTTTCACAATCTTTTTTGTGGATCGAAACGCCAAAGCCGCGGGTGATAAATCCAATGATCTCATCGCCCGGCAGGGGTGCACAGCACTTGGCAAACTTGATGGGGCAGTTATCGATGCCCTCCACGATCACACCATCGGTCGCATGCACATGCTTGGGGACCACCGTTTCACGGGGAGCTTCCTCCTCTTTAAGCTTGGTGTACTCCTCTTTGATCTTCGGCATGATCTTGCTCAAAAGCAAACCGCCGTAGCCAATGGCCGCACACATTTCGTCCACGCTGTTCATGCGCTGGCGGCGCGCCACCTCGGCCAGCATCTCACCCATCTTATCGTCCGAAAGGTTGATAAGATTACGGCGAAGTTCTCGTTCCAGTGCGACGCGGCCCTCGGCAATATTTTCTTCACGCCGCTCTTTTTTAAACCAGTTGCGAATTTTATTTTTCGCTTCGCTGGTTTTTACGATCTTCAGCCAATCGCGGCTGGGGCCCTTGTCGGCAGGGCCCATGATCACTTCAATGATCTCACCCGTGCTAATCACATGGTCGATGGGCACAATGCGGTTATTCACCTTTGCGCCGATCATACGGTTGCCGACTGCCGAATGGATCGCATAGGCAAAGTCGATAGCCGTAGCCCCGGCAGGCAGGTTGATCACATCGCCGCGCGGCGTAAATGCAAATACTTCCTCGGGCAAAAGGTCGCTCTTGATATCGCGCAGCAGTTCCTCACTGTCGTCTGCTTCGCGCTGGATCTCCAGCAGCTGGCGCACCCAAGCAAGGCGCTCGTCCAAACGGTCGCGGCTTGAAACGCCCGCCTTATACTTCCAGTGCGCGGCCACACCATATTCTGCCATGCGGTCCATCTCATTGGTGCGGATCTGCACCTCAAACGGAATGGCCTCCCGGCCGATCACCGTTGTGTGCAGGCTCTGGTAGCCGTTGGGCTTCGGGGTGGAAATATAATCTTTAAAGCGATTCGGGATTGGGTGATACATATCGTGGATCAGACCCAGCGCATTGTAGCACTCGGCCACATTATCCAGAATAATGCGAACTGCATAAATATCATAAATTTCGTCAAAATTCTTTTTCTGCATATACATTTTGCGGTATATGCCGTAAACGCTTTTTACACGGCTCTTGATGCACTCCGGCTCAATGCCGTTTTCTTTTAAATGGGCGCGGATATCGCTTCGGATGCCGTCCAAAAATTCTGCACCATGGGTATCCAGCAGGTTGTTGATCTCGGTATAGCCAACAGGGTCCAGATAGCGCAGGCTGCGGTCTTCCAGCTCTTCTTTGATACCCGAAATGCCCAGGCGGTGTGCGATCGGCGCATAAACCTCCATAGTTTCCAGCGCTTTATCACGCCGCTTTTGCTCCGGCCAAGCATCACCGGTGCGCATATTGTGCACGCGGTCGCAAAGCTTGATGATCATAACGCGCACATCCTGGCTCATAGCCAACAGCATTTTGCGCAGGTTTTCTGCCTTCTGCTCCTCCAGGCTGGAAAATGTCATTTTGGTCAGCTTGGTAACGCCGTCCACCAAAAGGGCCACATCCGCGCCGAATTTGCTTTTGATATCATCTAGCGTAACGGCGGTATCCTCCACCACATCATGCAGCAGAGCCGCTGCTACACTCTGGCTGTCCATTCCCAGCTCTACCAAAAGCTTTGCCACATTCAGCGGGTGGCTGATATACGGCTCGCCGCTGCGGCGAAGCTGGCCATCATGTGCCTTGGCTGCCACCTCATAAGACTGATTCAGCAGGTTCATATCATAGGTCCTGCCGGATTCCTGAATATATCTTGTCAGATCCTCATAGGTCATGTATGTGCTACGCATTTTACTCTCCCCATTCATCAACCAAAACGCGTTGGTCTTGGTCTTACAGCACCTTCCGCTGTTATAATAGCTGGTTTTATTAAAAACACCCTTTGCCCCGGCCTTTTATGCCTCTCCGCGCAGGCGGCGTAAGATCGGTGCCGAGGCCAGATCCTGCTTTTGCGTTACCGGCAAAACCCGGTAGTAGCGCACGCCGTTCTGCTCTATTTCACCGATCAGATCCAGCTGTGTAAGCGCCATCAGGCCCGCCAATGTTTTGCCCGCGTTCTCCGCACCGGTGCAGGCAAACAACGGCTGCAGATCCGCACAGCGAACCTTGCCGCCGCGGATCATGCGGTATAAGGTTCCTGTTTCTTCGCGGGTAGGCGTAAGCTCTGCGCGCTGCTGCTCAGTTGTCTCGATCCCCGCACAGAAAGCTTCAAACAAATCGGCACACCGTGCCGCTTCATTAGAAAGCCCTGCCGGGCGGATATCCTTGATGCGGCCCGAGATCATCGGGCCGTTTCGCCCCTCAAATATAGCTAGGCTGATAGCCACATCCAATGCCGCGCCCACCTCGTAAGGCAGCTGCTCGGGTGCCATGCCAAAATAAGCAGCATACAGGGTCTGCTCGTTCTGGCGCAGGCGCAGGCGGCTGTGGCGGCCGGAGGATACCGGGTATACGCCGTCTAAGATCACATTTTCCAGCAAGAATACGGGTGAGGGGTTGCTGTTGCCGTAGGGGGCCAGAGCCGAAAGGCCTGCCACCTCCTGCACGGTAAGCTCGCTGAGTTCCACCGGCACATCCAGCTGAAACGGCTGGCTGGGCAGCACCGGATATTCCTTGGCGGCCCACTCGTTGATCTTCACGCGAAAAGCATCAATATTTTGCTGCTGCACCGTTAATCCAGCTGCCAATGCATGGCCGCCGTAGCGCACCAGCAGGTCTGCACAGGCGCTGATTGCCGCATGCAGGTTAAAGCCGGGCACACTGCGCCCACTGCCGCGCCCCTCGCCGTTTTGAATGCCGATCACGATCACCGGGCGGGCATACATTTCTACCAGGCGGCTTGCCACAATGCCGATCACACCCGGGTGATAGCCCTCGCCCCACACCAGGATCACCTTATCCTGAATGCGCTCCGGGTGGGCGTTCAGCTGCTGCTGTGCCTGCTGCATGATCTCCTGCTCCGCCGCCTGCCGCTCCTGGTTTTTCTGCGTGAGCTCGCCCGCCATTTCTTCTGCGCGCTCCATATCCTCGCACAGCAAAAGCTTTAACGCCAACGCCGCGTTGTTCATGCGGCCGGCGGCGTTCAAGCGCGGTGCCAAGGCAAAGCTTATGGTCTCTGCCGTGATCTCCCGGTCAGCCACGCCCGCTGCTACTGCCAGCGCTGCCAGCCCGGGGCGGACTGTATCCTGCAACTGCGCAAGGCCATCGCGCACCAGCGTGCGGTTTTCGCCCACAAGCGGCATCACATCCGCCACCGTACCGATTGCTGCCAAGTCTCCGCAGTAGTCCAGCATTTCTTCCGGGCTGCAGCCGTCCAGCGCAGCGCAAAGCTTAAACGCCACACCAGCGCCGGAAAGTCCCTTGAATGGGCTTTCATCGTCCTCACGCTGGGGGTCTACCACGGCCGCCGCATCCGGCAGGCGCTCAGCGGGCAGGTGGTGATCGGTGATCACAAGCTCTATGCCCAGCTGCTTGGCATAATCGGCTTCTTCCACAGCCGAAATGCCATTATCTACGGTGATAACAAAATGGTAGCCCTTCTCTGCCAGCTTGTCCAGTACCGTTTTATTCAATCCGTAACCATCGTCCTCACGGCTCGGCAGGCGGCAGCGCACCGTTTCAGCGCCAAGGTTTCGTAAGTATTCATACAGCAGTGCCGTAGCGGTGATGCCGTCCACATCATAATCGCCGAATATCACGATCGGTTCGCCGCCGTCTACCGCTTGGTGAATACGGGCAACAGCCTTATCCATATCCTTTAAAAGAAACGGGTCAGACATCGGCGCATTTTCCAGCAATGCGCGCGCCTGCCCGGGCTCGCTGTATCCCCGGCCCACCAGTGTGCGTGCCAGCAGGCTGCTGATACCCAACTCACCGGCAAGCGCAGCCGCCTTGCCCTTATCGGGTCGATTCACCTGCCAAGCACGATATTTCATACTTTTTATGCTCCTTGCTTTCTCATTCTGCAGGGCAGTAATGCTCTGCTATACAGCGGGCAACGCGCACGCCGTCTACAGCGGCACTCATAATGCCGCCCGCATAGCCTGCGCCCTCTCCACAGGGGTAAACACCCGCCATACCTTTATATTCAAAGTTTTCTCCGCGCGGCAGCCGTACCGGGCTGCTGGTGCGGGTCTCAAGGCCGGTCAGAATTGCCTCCGGGGCCGTGTAGCCCGCCAGCTTGCGGTCAAATGCGCGCAGGCCCACCCGCATGGTCTCGGCAAGCGGCTGCGGCAGCAGACTGCCTAAATCGCAGCCCACAACATCGCGGTCATAAGTAGGCTCTACGGCGGTAATATGCAGCTCTGCGCTGCCGTTTAAAAAGCTCTGCACATTGCTGGCTGGGGCACGGTATCCCCCGCCGCCCGCCGTATAGGCCCTGTGCTCCAGCTCGCGCTGAAAGGCGATTGCCTTGGCCGGGTCCTGCGCAAAATCGTTTCCGTTTACGCTCACCACCACAGCTGCATTCGCATTTTTGCCGCTGCGTGCATGGTAGCTCATGCCATTGGTCACAACGC
>CAVGKH010000123.1:0-5983 GCA_963629755.1 Gemmiger sp. | reverse complement strand
AAGCCAGCCTAACTGCGAGACCGACGGGTCGAGCAGTAACGAAAGTTGGAGTTAGTGATCCGGTGGTATGTGAGTGGAAATGCCATCGCTCAACGGATAAAAGCTACCCTGGGGATAACAGGCTGATCTCCCCCAAGAGTCCACATCGACGGGGAGGTTTGGCACCTCGATGTCGGCTCATCGCATCCTGGGGCTGTATTCGGTCCCAAGGGTTTGGCTGTTCGCCAATTAAAGCGGTACGCGAGCTGGGTTCAGAACGTCGTGAGACAGTTCGGTCCCTATCTGTCGTGGGCGCAGGATATTTGAAGGGAGCTGTTCCTAGTACGAGAGGACCGGGATGGACGAACCTCTGGTGCACCAGTTGTCACGCCAGTGGCACAGCTGGGCAGCTATGTTCGGAGAGGATAAACGCTGAAAGCATCTAAGCGTGAAGCCAACCCTAAGATAAGATATCCCACTGAGATAATCAGGTAAGACCCCTTGAAGACTACAAGGTTGATAGGCACAGAGTGTAAGTGGAGTGATCCATTGAGCTAGCGTGTACTAATAGGTCGAGGGCTTGACCCAAATTTTCTCTGATACTTCATTTGCGAAGCAGATTATTATTCAGTTTTGAGGGTGTATTCCTCAGGTAAAAAGAGAATATGTGAAGAGCCTATGCTTAGAGCATATAAGGCCGGTATCGATGACGGTGAGGATCCACCTGTTCCCATTCCGAACACAGAAGTTAAGCTCACTTGTGCCGAAGATAGTTAGCTGGAGACGGCTTGTGAAAATAGGTAGATGCCGGCTTTTTCTCTTTTATATACAGAGAACGGAGATCCAGAGAATACAGATCTTGTATTTTTTATTCTTTTGCTCTCTTATACGCACCATTAGCTCAGTTGGTAGAGCAACTGACTCTTAATCAGTGGGCCCTGGGTTCGAGTCCCCGATGGTGCACCAAAGCAGAATAATCCGAATCAGATCTTCTTAATCGGAGATGGGTTCGGATTATTTGTTTTCTTTGAGCGCTTTGAGGACACGCACTTCCGAAACGGTGTAGTCAAGCGTCCGGACTCCAAACCGAGAGGACCGAGGAAGCCGAAGAAAAAGTAAACTGCATATGACAGAGGGGAGCGGCTGCTGACCGTTCCCCTCTGTTTTATCATCAGGCGACATGCTCGCCGTTGTTGTCTTTGTCTGCTTTCGTTGCATCTCGCACCGCTTTCCATGCGGCAAATTCCTGCTGTCCCTCTTCGCTTTTATAATAAGCAAGGATGTCCGGCAGCAGGATTCTGGCAATGTTCTCAATCTCGTGCTGCGGGATGCCGCTGTTGTTGATGAGCTTCTTTCGCCTGCTCAAGTTGCACCTCCGAAAAGTATTTTGCCGCAGCTTAGTTCCTGCGCAGCAGAGGATCGGTGTCTTGAGAGTCTTCTGTCATCCTACTTTTCTTCGCCTCCATCCCTTCTTATCCGGAAATGAAAATGCAGCCGCTTATGAAGCCTTTCGGCTTGTTCTGCGTCTGCATCGGTGTCTTATGTCTTTATAGATTATAATTTAGCGCAAAATATCTATTCAGTCAAGCAGGAGTGAATTCTTTCGATGCCCTGTCTGCAAGCGCACCAATGGGCTTTATTTTTTTGCGTGGAAACACACGGAACGGAAGAATATGTCGCAATTCGGTGCAGCGGTTTCACTGCTTGGTGTATCATCGTTCAATGAACTGCGTTCTGCTTGCAGCAGCTTTCTTTACGAATTCCACAAACTAATCTCGTAGTGCAGCGGACAATGACACAGTGGTGGTTAAACCAAAACGAATAATTAACACACCACAAGCCCTGCAAGCCCAAGATAGCCATTCTGCTCCGCACCAGCAGCCACTGAGCGCTGCAGAATCCATAAAGGTGCCAATCAGCATCTTATCGATGATTTTCAATTAGCACTGTCTACATGATCTTTAATTGTTATTCCAAATGAAGATGAATGTCAATGAGTACCTAACACAGTTGGTCGTGAGAGTATGCCCGCCAAAACTCCTCACCTTGGCATCCAGCTTCCTTCAGATTCCACCTCACAGTGGACCCCCTTGCCTTCGGCTAACGCTTCCTACTGCCGAGCGCGTAGTGGTCTTCCACCACCTAGCTGTTGCCCATGCCGGGCGTACCATATAAAAAGGCTGCTTTCTCTTTGGGGAAAGCAGCCTTTTTTCGTCAATTTTATTGACTTTTTCGGGGGGGGTATACTAATAATTAATGTTGCCTTTTGGGAGCAGCTTGCAAGGGGCTACCCAAAGCAGAGAAAAGTTTTTAGGAAAAACCGCCTCAAACCGATTAAAAAGGAGAAAAAGATGCAAAAAAGACTTTTTGCAAAAAGGCTCGGTGCCATGCTGCTGAGCACGACCATGCTCTGCACAGCCGCGCTTCCGGCTTTTGCAGAGGAAACTTATTCCGAAGAAAAGCTGAACCAGAGCATTTCTACCCGCTACTGGGGCAGTGATGTGCAGTGGGAAAAAATCTCGCACGCTGACTTTGGCCTGGAAACCAACGATGGCGTAGTCGATTATCTCGGTAACGGCATTGTGGGTACCTATACCCCCGGCACGGGCGGCGAAAACATTGGCGATCGCGGCCAGTCCTACAGCTATGCGGCAGAAACCTACGGCGATTGGGTTTATATCGGCACCATGTATGGCGGCCTTGGCGCGAACGCCATTTTGACCCGCGGTTTCGGCGAGCTTGACCCGGATGTGGTCAAAGCCAGCATCGATGTGATGTATAACGGCAATATGTATGTCAGCGAGCCGGACGGTGCCAACGCAGGCGGCATTCTGTATAAGTTTAATGTAAAGACCGGCGAAACCAAGATCCTGCTGGCCAAAAGCCTGGACGGTACCATCAACATTCTGCGCGGCTCCACAAAGAAAAACGGCAAACTGTATTTCGTGGGCATGAGCATTGATACCAACAACAAGGACTTGACCCAGCAGGAGATCACCACGGCCATGCTGATGCAGAATGGCTTCCCCTGCGTGTATGAAGTTGACCCAGAAAATAACGATAAAATCACCCGCATTTACGACTGCGGCATTAAAACCGCAGACGATTACCGCGCTCTGGTGAATGCGAATGTGTTTACCAGCACCCGCGCCATCGGTTTCTTTGGCGATACGCTGATTGCAGGCGGCCTGACCACGACCTGCGCCTATCTGGCAGCTTCCAATGATCCCAGCAGCGGCAACTTCCAGACGATTCTGGGCGAAGAAGAGTTCCGCGATTTGGGCGTGAAGCCTGCGATCCACCGCCAGGATGTGAATGGCGGCGGCGGCATCTATCAGGTGCAGGAGTATAACGGCAAACTCTATGTGGTCGTGTGCGTGGGCGATGCCAACAGCCAGAACCCGGAAACCGGCACCAAGGCATCCTTTGCCATCGTGCGCGGCGAACTGCGCGAGGGCGGCAACGCAGCCCAGCGCAGTGACTGGAGCTGGAGCGTTCTGGCAGGCCCTGACGGTAAATATGCCCTGGGTTTAGACGAAGAGCGCGTGAGCGCCGGCGCCTGCACGCTGCAGGTATATGACGATTATCTGTACATTGGCGATTACAACGATGTTTCCAGCGCCTTGCAGAACATGGTCACCCGCAAGAATTTCCAGACCCTTTACACAAATTTGCAGCAGTCCATCAACCTGTACCGTATGGATGCGGAGGAAAATGTCGAGAAGGTCGTGGGCGACCCCACTGTGACCTTCCCCGAAAGCTTGACGGGCGTTGGTTCCGGTTTTGGTACCCACATGACCCAGTACACCTGGCAGACCACCGTGCATGAGGGCAAAATGTATCTGGGCACGATGGACGAAACTACGCTGCTGGAACCCCTTGCCCAGTTCACGAACGGCGACCTGCTTGAAATGGGCCAGGAAGAATGGGAAAGCCAGATCAACTACATCCGCGTACTGCTGGAGCTGCTGGTCATAAAGCCGGTCGAGGACAAACCGGTTGTGGATGATGTGAGCGATTCGCAAAATGTCCCTGACCAAAACGAGCAGCCTGCAGAAGCCGCTTCCAGCGAAGCAGCATCTTCGGAAGCTGTGGATTCCGGGATTGCCGATTCCGAGAGCGTTTCTTCCGAAGCAGCAGACTCGGAAAGCGTAAATTTCGAAAATACCGAGAGCGTATCCGTGCGGGCAGCCGCAGCTGAAGAAGTGGTCACGCCGGCCGCTGTAAGCGAAGAGCCTGCCGCAAGCGAAGAGGTCAACGAGAGTGCTTCTTCCGATGCAGCGAAGGTAAACCAGCCCGAAAAGACCGAGCAGGCAGCCGCCCAGGCTGAACCCTTGAGCGCTGAGCAGCTGGTGCAAAATGCCATTGCTGCTGCCAATGAGCGCGCAGCACAGACCGATGTGATGCCGGCAGATTTGAACGAGGAACGCTCGAATCAGGCAATCACCCTGACGGCAGAGCAGGTCAATACCATGGTAGACGGCCTGAACGATGGCAGCATTGTGCCCGGCAGCCTGGAAAACGAAGAGCTTGTGGAAGAGCTGAGCCAGGCAAACGCAACCATGGCAGCCTTGAGTGATTTGGTAGATACCACCGAAATTGAAGACTTTGTATATTTCTACAGCCAGCTGACGGATTGGAAAGACACCATCCGCGATCGATTGCCGGATAACCTAAAGCCTTTATATGACCTTTTGCTGCAAGTTGCCACCAAAGATAACCTGACCTATCTGGCAAAGTGCCTGCCTTACTTGGGTACTTCGCAGGCAGGTTTTGACCTGCACACCTTCACTAACAATGCTGACGGTAGCGTGACCATGGAAACCGTGACCCGCAATGGCTTTGGTGACAGCTACAGCCACGGCCTGCGAATCTTTGCAGAAACCGATGATTACTTTGTAATCGGTACGGCCAGCCCGTTCTACGGCAGCCAGCTGTGGCGCACCAAAAACACCGTGCAAAAGCCCGATTCCGACCCCGATAAAACGAATAACGGCGATTCTGGCTCCGGCTCTTCCGGCTCCGGCTCTGGCTCCTCGAATTCTTCGGAAAACGATGTGGTAACGACCGCAGCCATCACCACAAGCACCGCTGTGTATCAGGCAACAACCCCCCGCACCGGCGATGCAACCAATCTGGTTGTGTGGGCCAGCCTTTTGGCCCTGAGTGCCGCTGGCATGGGCGCATTCGTTTGGAAGCGTAAGTGCCAGAAATAAAATAAAACAATCGAGTAGGAGGTCCTTCCAAATAGAAGGGGGCGACCTATCACACCACCGTGCGTACCGATCGGCACACGGCGGTTCAAGCGCATAAGTGCAAGGACTCGTAGTAGCTGAGGATACTAAAGTATCCCACTGCTGCGAGTCTTTCATTTGTAATGGAACATTTTAATACAGGACTACCGGCAATGCGCCGGTATCCCAGTCTGGAGTTGCCCCACTGGTAAGCCTGGCCTGCCGAATGTATGAGGCAATCGCTGCGGCTGAGAACAGGCATATAGCCGAGGCAGAGCCTGCTGCCTATCACGAAGTGGCGAAAATGGTGAATGCTACAAGGCAAAGCCCAATGCAGCTGCAGATGGGTGTGGGGCGGCTGGTGAAGAGAGCAGGCGCCGACACCATGCTGAAAAATGCGCTGCGGGACGGCGCAGAATTATTGAGAATGCGGCTGCCATGCTGCCATGGGGCTGAATGCTCCCAAGGGTCTGGTAGACAAGCTGCAACAGCTAAAAGAGCAGAACGATGGCGGCCAGAAATAATTGATACATAAAAAAGGCGGTAAGAATCCCCCGGAATACGGGAATATTCTTACCGCCTTTTTGCGTAAATAAATATGGGTTCACATATGGGTTATATGCAAATAAAATAGCCCGGAATCTTACGATTCTGGGCTATTTTATTTGGTGCGGATGAAGGGATTTGAACCCACACTCTTTTAAGGGAACTAGAACCTGAATCTAGCGCGTCTGCCAGTTCCGCCACATCCGCATATTTTATTGTCTGGC
>CAVGKH010000122.1:0-6014 GCA_963629755.1 Gemmiger sp. | reverse complement strand
CTAACGGTGTTCAAAAATGGGTGGGTGGATACCATTGGATGTATAAAGAGTAGGGTATCCGTGATGATGCCCCATGCGGCATTCATAGCGTTCGGCACACCGTTTTCATCGTAGGTGGCAACGATCAGCACCGGCATGGGATACAAAAACGGCTTTGCCCCAAAATCTACTCTGCTCATATTGGATTTCCCTCTTGGTTTTTATTTTGCCTTGTTTTGCTTATGTTTAAGCCAATTTCATTATAATTTTTACTGCCGGATAAAGGCAGCAAAAGCCTTATAGGCCATGTACACATCGGCCTTGGAGACCACCTCAAACGGCGAGTGCATGCTTAAAACCGGCACACCGATATCAATGGTGGGAATATTCTGCTGCGCCACATATTTGGCAACGGTACCGCCGCCGCCTAAATCCACTTTGCCCAACTCACCCACCTGCCAGGTGATCTTTTGCTCGTCCAAAAGCTTGGTGAGCCAGGCCATCAGCTCAGCCGAGGCATCGCTGGCCGCGCTCTTTCCGCGTGCACCGGTATATTTCATCACGGCTACGCCCTTGCCTGCATAAGTGGCATTGTCCTTTTCAAAGGCATCGGACCAGTTGGGGTCATACGCCGCTGTAACATCGGCTGAAAGGCAGATGGAATTTTGGAATGCAGCGATATCGTCGGCATCATGCGCGCGGCACAGCTGGCGCAAAAACTGGAACAGATACATGCTGTTCAGGCCTGTTACACCCTCTGAGCCGATTTCTTCTTTATCGGTCAGCACACACACCGTGGTATGGATCGGGTTTTGCACCTCGATCTCAGCCATCAGCGCACTGTAGGCATCCACGCGATCGTCCTGACCATAAGCGCCCACCATAGCACGGTCAAAGCCGATATCACGCGCCTTATGCGCAGGCACGATCTCGATTTCAGCGCGCACAAAGTCTTTTTCGGTGATGCCGTATTTTCCATTTAACAGCAGCAAGGTATTAAGCTTTACACGCTTTTGGGCTTCGGGGTCCTCAAAGGGCTCTGAGCCAATGAGCACATTCAATTCCTCGCCCTTGATACCCTCGGGCAGCTTGCGCTCATTCTGCTTGGCGGCCAGGTGCGGCAGCAGGTCGGTGATGCAAAATGCCGGGTCGCCGTCTTCTTCGCCAATGTTGATGGTCACGCTCTCGCCGCTTTCCAGATACACAACGCCGTGGATCGCCAGCGGAATGGTGCCCCACTGATATTTGCGGATGCCGCCGTAGTAATGTGTGCGGAAAAACGCCATTTCACCACTTTCATACAGCGGCATGGGGCGCAGATCTAGGCGCGGCGAATCGATGTGGGCGGCGTTCAGGCGGAAGCCTCGCTCCATACCGGCACTGCCGATGGTAGCCGCGATCACGCATTTTTCGCGGTGCAGCAGATAGATCTTTTCGCTGGGCTGGTAACGCTTGCCGGCTTCAAAGGGCTTATACCCTGCTGCCAGCAGCTTTTCTTCACATACGGCAGCCGCTTCACGCTCGGTTTTGGCGGCGTTCAGAAAACGCTTATAATCCTCGCAGAATACGCGTGCCTTTTCGTTTTCATTTTCTTCCCGTGCTGCATATTCCCGTGTATAAAGCAGTTTTTCCTGCAGCTGTTTCGTGGTTTCTTTCATATAAATATCACCCCTCGGTTTCACTATAAAGTTTTTGATATGCCTGATAATTTTTTTGAATTTTTTCTACATACTGCTCCATTCCGTCATACGGGAAGGTATGCAGCGTAATACCATCGCTGGAATATTCTTCGCTTTGCAAAAGTGTGTCGACTGTAGTCCAGCCCGAAAAATATGATGCCGCCGCAGTGGAAACATCATTGCCATAGCGCTCAAGGCAGCAGGCCCAGTAATAGCAGCCAAAGCGGATATTGGTCTCAGGGTCATAGAGCGATTCAAAGGTAAGCTCTTCGCCCGGCGCGATTTTGGCGCGCAGCCAGTGAAAGGCCGTTTCGGTGATCTGCATAAGGCCAAGCGCATCCGCATTGCTGTGAGCGTCAGGGTCAAACCCGCTTTCGGTGCGGATAATCGCATAGACCAGCAGCGGATCCATTTCGTATTTGCCTGCATAATACTCTACATACTGGCTGTATTTTCGCGGGTACAGTGCGTTTTCTACTTTATTCACGCCAAACAGCGCCAGCTGGGCGGCAAGCACCAGAAAAAGAATACCCGCAGCCAGCGATAGCAGCGGCTGTGTTGTTTTTTCTTTTTTCCCATACGCTCCTCATGCAAGCAGTGCCGTTAAGATCTGTTCGGTTTTTTCTTCAGCCTGCGCTACTGTACCATCGTTGCACAGCTGGTAATCAGCCGCGGCCTGCAGCTTTTCCAGCGGCATCTGGGCATCCAAGCGGCGGCGTGCCATGGCAGGCTCGATGCCGTCCCGCGCGCAGATGCGGGCCACTGCTGTTTCGTAGGGCGTATATACCAGCAATATGGCATCGCAGTACTGCTCGATCTCGGTGCCCACAATCACAGCACCGTCAATGAAAAACAGCTTGCTGCCTGCCTCTTGGGCCTTTTCGCGCTCCCGGCGGATCCACGCATAGATGGCAGGGTGCGTGATCTCGGTAAGGCGCTGTGTGCCCTCGGGTGTTTTAAATGCCCGGTCTGCCAGCAGGTGGCGGTTCAGCACGCCCTCTGGTGAAATGATGTCTGCGCCAAACACCTCTTGCAGCTGCGGCAGGCAGGGTGAGCCGGGCAGCAGCACCTGGCGGGCCACCCAGTCGGCATCACACACCGGGTAGCCTTTTTTTGCAATATAGCTTGAAATGCTGGACTTGCCGCTGCCTGAGCGGCCGGTTATGCCGATCGTTTTCATAGCTCCACCACGCGGAATGCCGCCGCACGGATCAGGCGGTTATATACCGCCATAGAAACGCCATCCAACTCCGGGCAGCGCGCGTATACCGTTTTGGCGCCCTTCTCGTCCAGCTCACGCAGGCTGCGGAACAGATCATGCGCCTGGCTGGCACCGTTGCCCTGCACGCCGTAGCTTACGCACGGCACTGGCAGACTGCTCTGCTCACCATCAAAGCAAAGGCACCACACATCTGGCTCACTCTGGCTTTTTTCTTTTACATAAGCGGCAAACTTTGCAAAATTCCCCTTTAGAATGGTTATGTTTGCCTTGGGGGCATAATGCTTATATTTCATGCCGGGCGAACGCGGGCGCTCACCCTCTTTGAGCTTTTCCAGAATAGCTGGGCTTAAAAGCACCTCTTCGCCAAGCGCCTGCTCCAGTTGCTCTTTGGTGATATAACCGGGTCGCAGCAGCACTGGCTGCTCGCCTACCACAGATATTACGGTGGATTCTACGCCTACAGGGCTTTCGCCGCCGTCTAGGATCAGCGGCAGGCGGCCGTTCATATCGGCCAGCACATCCTGCGCGTTTGTGGGGCTGGGGCTGCCGGAAAGATTGGCCGATGGTGCGGCAAATGGCACGGCACCAGCCTTGAAGAATGCCTGCACCACCGGGTGGCTGGGCATACGGATACCCACAGAATCCAGCCCGGCGCAGACCTCATCGCACACACGCGGGCCGCGCGGCATGATAATCGTCATAGGGCCGGGCCAAAAGGCCTCGGCCAGCTTCCGCGCACGGGGCGGAATTTCGGATACCAGCCCCTCGACCATAGCCAGATCGCCGATATGAACGATCAGCGGGTTATCCTGTGGGCGGCCCTTGGCTTCAAAAATTTTTTTTACCGCTGCGCCGTTTGTGGCATCGGCGGCAATGCCGTATACGGTTTCGGTGGGAATGGCCACGATCTCGCCGCTGCACAGCTGCGCGGCTGCTTTTTTAATGCCAGCTTCATCTGCCGGCAGAAGTTCTGTTTTCATATTATTCGATCTCTCCTGTTGCTTTCAGTTTTTCCGCCTGCTCGGCCGTGACCAGTGCATCGATGATTTCTTGCAGATCACCGTTCATGATATCGTCAATTTTATATAAGGACAGGTTAATCCTGTGGTCGGTCACACGGCGCTGCGGAAAATTATAAGTGCGAATTCGCTCGCTTCTGTCTCCCGTGCCTACCTGGCTGTGGCGATCGGCGTTGATTTTTTGCTGCTGCGCCTCCTGCTTTTGCTGCAGCAAGCGGCTGCGCAGAATTTCAAGTGCTTTATCCTTATTTTGAAACTGGCTTCTCTCGTTTTGGCATTCTACCACCATACCCGTGGGCAAATGCGTTACACGAATGGCACTCGAGGTTTTGTTGATATGTTGGCCGCCCGCGCCGCTGGCACGGAAGGTATCGATGCGCAGATCTTTGGGGTCCAACTCAAATTCTACCGGCTCTGCCTTGGGGATCACGGCCACCGTAATGGTGGAAGTATGAATGCGGCCCTGTGTCTCGGTTTCGGGCACGCGCTGCACGCGGTGCACGCCGCTTTCAAATTTCATGCGGCTGTAAACATTTTCGCCCTCGATCATAAACGAGATTTCTTTGATGCCGCCCAGTTCGGTATTGTTTTCGTTTAAGATCTCTATGCTCCATTTCTGGCGCGCCGCGTACATGCTGTACATGCGAAACACACTGCGCGCAAACAAGGCAGCTTCCTCTCCACCTGCCCCACCGCGGATCTCTACGATCACACCTTTTTCATCGTTGGGATCATGCGGCAAAAGCAGTATTTTCAGTTTTTGACGCAGCGGCTCCAATTTATCCCTGTTTTCGCAAAACTGCTGCTGTACAATAGCCTTGAACTCAGGGTCAAGGCTGCCGGAATCCAGCAGCTGCTTTGCCTCGGCATAGTCTTTTTCTGCTTCGGTGTAGGCGTTGTAAGCCTGCACGATAGGCTCAAGGCGCTGATAATCTTTCATGAGGCGCGCATAAAGCGCCGGGTCGGAAGCCGCGCCGGGCTCCTGCAGTTTGTGCAGCAATTCCTGCTGGCGGCGCTGTGCCGCCTCCAATCGTTGCAGCATGTGTATTCTCCTTTGTGTTCAGATTCTGCTTTCTGCCTTCCGGATCCGGCAGTATGCCGGCCCCCAAAGTGAATGCTACTCTGAACGCGAGATCTTTTTAATGTTTTTTTCGATTTTTGCACGCGGAATCATCACTTCACGCCCACAGCCGGTGCAGCGGATCTTAAAATCCATGCCTACACGCAGCACGGTAAAGCTGGCAGCCCCGCAGGGATGCGCCTTTTTGGTGGTGATGATATCGCCTACCTGTACATCCATATACAGTTCCTCCCCTTGCAGCCTGCCTATAGGGCTTTCGGCTGCAAAATATACATTATTATTATATCTCTTTCGTGTTCAAATGCAAATATCTGTTTGAACACAGGCATATAAATTTTTAAAACCGCTACCCGCGGAAAATCAATCAGAAACGAGGATGATCAGAATGTTGGAATACCGTGCCGAGGGTTTATGCCGTTCAGCCGACAAAATGACTATGGAAGATCTGCGCTGTGCCTATGCAGCCGGTGAGATTCTGCAGAGCACGGCCCTGGTGTTTGACACACTGCGCCAGCTGCAGTTTAAGCTTTGCGGGCACAAAGCCATTATGCCTTTTGCCGAATGTGCCGACGGTGCAGCCGAGGGGCAGGTGCGCGATATTGCCGTGCTTATCCGCGTAGGCCGCCCCACCTGCTTTATGATCAAGGAATTTCGGCGCAGCGCTGATGGCGAAGAGATCATTGTGCTTTCGCGCGCCATGGCACAGCGCGTCTGCAAGCAGAACTATCTTGATGGGCTGGCCGCCGGAACCGTTATCCCCTGTACTGTGACCCATATCGAAAACTTCGGTGCCTTTTGTGATGTGGGCTGCGGCTTCAGCAGCCTTTTGCCTATCGACTGCCTTTCGGTCTCACGCATTTCTTCGCCCGCCGACCGGGTATCCGTGGGGCAGCAGCTGCTTTGCGCCGTGAAGTGCCGCGATACGCAGGGCCGTTTGGTTTTAACACTGCGTGAGCTTTTGGGCACCTGGAGCGAAAACGCGGCCTGCTTTGCCCCCGGCGAGACCGTGGTAGGCATTGTGCGCAGTGTAGAAG
>CAVGKH010000121.1:0-6067 GCA_963629755.1 Gemmiger sp. | reverse complement strand
TCTGTCAGTCATAATGCTCGCCTCCTTTAATCAAAATGAGTAATCAGAAATGGAACGAAGGAACTTCGCTGAGACAAAATATGGGTTGTTATCATCTCCGATTTTTTCGA
Source organism: Gemmiger sp. (assembly GCA_963629755.1). GTDB lineage: Bacteria > Bacillota > Clostridia > Oscillospirales > Ruminococcaceae > SFIE01. Next base: position 5,957 of record CAVGKH010000121.1, on the reverse strand, counting down.
TTAGCACGGCATCGCCATCCCTCTCCAAGACTTTGAATTGATCGCCGACTCTGAAGAGAAGCCCCTCATTGCTGCATTGTTCTTTGTTAATAGTATGTACAATGGCAGCCTCTGCCAACTTGTTTTTTTCTTCTGCCTTTTGAGTGAAAAACTTTTTTACACCATGACCCAATTCGTTTAAACCAATGCCAGCTAGAGTGCCAGCTCCGAGCAATAAACCCATGAACTGCTTCGGCCCTCCAACCTTTTTAGACCAAGTTGTCATGACTTGATACCATCCGAGATTGCTGCTCATAAAACCTTCCTTTCCTGCGCATAAAATCAATTTTATTTTTTCTTCTTGAGGATTTTCGCAAGCCAAGCTCCTGAACTTAAAGCCGTGGTAGCTGCTAATGGAAAAACAACCGATCCCATAATGGCTCCCAATCCGGCAAAGAGAGCAGCACTGTCCAATCCTGTTTTTGCGGCGCCTTCAATAAAGGCTTTAGCTTTCTTCCTGTCAATCTCAGATAAATCATCTGAATTGAGGGAAATGTTAACGGCTGATGAGAGCACATCATTGTCAGTTCGCTCCGCAATTTCGTAGTCTAAAACTGAGCGAATTGCGATATATTGTGTTTTTGTCATTTTGGTTTTCTTGTTTTCCAAGTTGCTTATTGTTTGCTTGGTTACGCCGATCATATCCCCAAATTCTTCCGCAGACCAAGCACCAGCTTTGCGTATTAAAAGCAAGTTATCCTGGAGTTTTTCAATTTCTTGTTCAGTGTAGTTTTTCATACAGGTACCTCCATTGCTAATATAGCACAGAGCTTTTACCTTGTCGAATAATTTTACAGGGTTATATATTTTGACTTTCGTAGCTATAGGCCTTTGCCGTTCAAAATATCTGCTTTGGAAGTTCTAGCATTTCGGCATCATTGAGTATGCCGCACAAACTCGTTAAAATAAAATCAGAAAGAAACGAAGGAGGTCTCGACCATGAAGATATTGCTTAGAATCCTACTCGCACCGGTTTTCGTACTGCTGACCGTTATCATCTGGATTGCCACAAAGATTGTTGAGCTATCCGCTGTTGTTTTGAATTTCATCGCTATTGCAACCGCGCTGGGTGCAATCTGCATCATCATCGACGGCAGAACCGCCAGCGGCATCGCCGGACTGGTTGCTGCATTCTTCCTCACGCCGTTCGGGCTTCCACTCTTTGCAATGCTGATTCTGGAAGGCGTGAAAAGCGTAAAATGCCGGATTCAGGAATGCGTGTACGGATGAACATGTGCCCAAGTTGGTCACATGTGACTTCTGATCAAGTTGAACAGAAGTCACTTCGCCGCAACTTGCGGCAAAACAACTTCTCGCCATGTTGTCAAGAAGTCAATATTTCTCAAGCTCTTGCTGACAGAACCAGCAGGAGCTTTTATTTTTTATGTTGAGGAGGCGAAGCGCAGTGGCAACGACCCGCATCATCCCTATGCATTTGAACAAGGGCAAGTCTATTAAGCAATGCCTGTCTGAGCGGCTGGACTATGGCGAGAATCCGGACAAGACGGAGAACGGCACATTTATCAGTTCCTATATTTGACAAAACTGTGTATCGTGCGACTTGGGAGGAAACCATCAGCAACGAAATTTTTCGTCAGCGTGACAAATCCAATAACAATGACATTGATTTTATTTAGCTGCTCCAACGTCGTTTCATCCATACGATTCCAGAATCTTGAAATCGTATCTGTGTAGTAGAGATCAAATAAGGAGAGTTCGCTTCAGATCCAAAAGCTCTTGGCCTGGCTGCTTTTATAAGCGGTAAACAAGGCTAAGAGCTTTTATATTTGTTTAAGGCCGGAATTTATAAAGTAATTTTTCATACTCGCGGAAGAGTGGAAGAACCGATGCTTTTAAATAAATATCGTGACAAACAGGCAACCGCGTGATATAATAAAAAAGTGAAAGTAGCCATTCAGAACCCCGGCGGGTTGATTTTATAAGCCAGTCTGCCGAGATAGTAGCAAAGTATAAAAATATCGCTTGGCGCATATTGAGCCCGGCGGCATAAACTTATAAACGGGAGGAACAACCATGACGGATAGTATCGGCGGCAGCCTTCGTATTTCAACAGAAGTGATTGCAAAAATTGCCAAAGTTGCAGCAATGGAAATTGACGGCATCGATGATATTGTTATGCCCTCGCAGAGCATCCGCGCTAAGCTGGGCGGATTAAAGCAGCAAAAGCCCATCTGTGTGGATATGAAAGATGATCTTGCAGAGATAACGGCGCATGTAAAAGTTGCTTACGGCACAAAAGTAAATCTGGCAGGAGAAAAAGCACAGGAAAATATCAAGGCAGCTGTGCAGAGTATGACGGGCATTACGGTTTCCCGCGTGAATATTATTGTGGATGCGATCAGTGATGACCGTCAGAACACAGAAGAATAAGCAAAACGCTGAAGTGCGGCTGTGCACTTTGAGCGATGAAAGAGGATAATATGGAAACAAAGCTGAACCGCCGCGAGGCGCGCGAAAATGCTTTTTTGGCAGCATTTTCGATCACATTTGGAGAAGAAGACCTGGAGCAGACCCTGGCAGAGTGCAAAGAAGATCCGGAGCATCCGATCGATGCGTTCGGTGAGTCTTTGATTCGTGGATTTTACGATCATTCTGTTGAAATTGATGAAATGATCAGCACCCATCTGAAAGGCTGGACGATGAACCGTATCCCGCGTTTGAATCTGACCGCACTTCGCTTGGCGCTGAGTGAAATTTTTTACAGCGGTGAAAACAAGCCTGCTGTTGCAATCAATGAAATCGTTGAGATCGTAAAAAAATATGGGTCTGAGAGCGATTATCAATTTGTAAATGGTCTGCTGGGCACCGTGGTGCGTGAGCGCGGTCTGGCAGAACAAGCGGAGTAAGGCTATGCTTACGCTTGGTATCGATACTAGCAACTATGCGACCTCTCTGGCGGTGTTTGACACCAACGCCGGGGAGGTTGTTTGCGATAAAAAACAGTTTTTGCCGGTGAAAAAAGGCCAGCTTGGATTGCGCCAGAGCGAGGCCCTTTTTCATCATACGCAGGCTTTACCGCAGCTTTTACAGGAACTAAACGAGCAGGTACCTTTAACCGAAATCGCACGCGTGGGCGTGTCCGCGCGGCCAAGGCCTGTAGATGGCTCGTATATGCCGTGCTTTTTGGCAGGCCTCAACGCTGCTGCAGCGTTTGCAGTAGGCAAGAATATTCCTATAATACAAACGAGCCATCAGCAGGGCCATATCACGGCAGCTTTGTATGCGGCTGCGCGTAAAGAATTATTTTCAGCGCCTGTGCTGGTGTTTCATATTTCCGGCGGTACCACAGATCTTTTGTATTGCCGGGATATAAAACATATCGAGTGTATAGGAACCAGCAGCGATTTGTATGCCGGTCAGGCAGTTGACCGTGTGGGGGTAAAGCTAGGATTCGATTTTCCGGCAGGGGCAATGGTGAGTTCTTTGGCCGAGCAGTGCGAAGAAAAAATCAAGCCAAAATGCAGTGTGCATGGAATGCAGTGCAGCTTGAGCGGGCTGGAAAACCAGTGCGATATGCTTTTAAAGCAGGGAAAATCCGCTGCGTATGTATGCAAATACTGCCTTTTGTGCATTGCGGAAACCATTGTTCGTATGACCAGAGCTGCGCTGGAAAAACACCCCCATGTGCCTGTGGTATGCGCAGGCGGCGTAATGAGTAGTAAGGTGATTGCAGAATATGTGCACTGCCGCCTGCCGAAGGTGTATTTTGTGCCTGGAAAATATGCAAGCGATAACGCGATCGGTGTTTCTATTCTGGCAGCGGAGGATTGGCTGAATGCGTGAAGTGATCGATGTAACACAGCTGAACGGGTTTGCCAAGGCCATACTGGCGGCCGATGCACGCATGAACGATTTGATCGTATGTGGGGAAGTTACAAATTTTAAAAAGCACTATGCCAGTGGGCATTGCTATTTTACACTGCGGGATAAGAACTCTACTGTAAAATGTGTAATGTTTAGCCGGAGTGCCAGAATTTTAAATTTTACACCGGAAGATGGCATGATGGTGCTTGCTTACGGCAGTGCATCCATTTATGAGCGTGACGGCTCTTTTCAGTATTATGTAGATTATATGCGCCCATATGGCGTTGGTGCAGCGCAAAAGGCATTCGACCAGCTGAAGACAAAGCTGGAAAAAGAAGGCTTGTTTGATGAAATGCATAAAAAGCCTTTGCCGGAGGCTCCCTCTTGCGTGGGAGTGGTCACATCGGCCACGGGCGCTGCTTTGCAGGACATCAGAAATATCATGAGCCGCCGCTGGCCAAGCGCTCTTTTGCTGCTGGCCCCCGTTAATGTGCAGGGATTGGAAGCAGAAGATCAGATCATTGCGGGCATTCGTGCCTTGGATAAGGATAAACGGGCCCAGGTAATCATTGTGGCCCGCGGCGGTGGGGCGCGGGAAGATCTTTGGGTGTTCAACAGCGAAAGAATCGCTCGCACAGCCTTTGCCTGCAAAACGCCGCTTGTATCGGCTGTTGGCCATGAGATCGATTATACGATTTTAGACTATGTTGCTGACCTTCGTGCGCCTACGCCGTCTGCGGCAGCAGAACTGTGTGTGCCCAATCGAGAAGAGCTTATACAAAAATTATGCAAAATTCAACAAAATATTCAGGATTCTATGCAGTCCCGAATCAATTTGTGCTATAATAAGCTTAGTTGGCTGCAGGCTGAACGGCAAAAAGCAATTCTTATGCAGAAAATCGCTGTGCAAGAGCAGCGGCTGAACAGCTTAAAATCGCGCAGCCGTGAGCAGATAATGCGAAAAGAAGAAAAATGTAGGGTACGCTTGTCTGCTGCTGCGGGGCAGATGGAATCTCTCAGCCCTTATCATGTGCTGGCGCGCGGCTATGTGATACTGCAAAAGAATGGGCGAACGCTGCGGGCAGAGCAGCTTTCAGCGGGGGATCATATTCGCCTTTGCGGAAATGCGGCGGAAGCAGACTGCCTTGTGCAGGAAGTTTTTCAAAAGGAGAGTAAACTGCAATGAGAAAAAGCCAAAGCTTTGAAAGCAGCATGGCAGAACTGGAAGGCTTGTTAAATCAGCTTTCCGATGAAAATACTCCACTGGAAACTGCTGTCGCGCTTTATGCAAAGGCAGCAGAAAAAATCAATTCTTGCAGTATGATCCTGCAGGATGCAAAATTGCAGATAGAACAGATCGATATGCAGCTTGGCCCAAAAGCAAAGGAGCACTCTGATGAGGCATGAAGCGTTTGAAAGCAAATATACGGAATATCTAAAAGCTGTAGAAGAACAAATGGAACCCCGCGCGCTGGAGCTTCTCCCTGCCAGTTCAGAGGTAGGCAGCGCTGCGCGTTACAGCTTGCTTTCCGGCGGCAAGCGTATTCGGGCTATTCTTTTATTGGCTGTTTGTGACATGCTGGGCGGAGATTATAAAAAGACCGTTGATTTAGCCATTGCCGTAGAAATGCTGCACTGTTATTCGTTGATCCATGATGATCTTCCCTGTATGGATAACGATGACTACCGCAGAGGTAAGCCTTCGTGCCATAAAGCATATGGTGAGGCAACAGCACTTTTAGCAGGGGATGCTCTGCAGGCTGCGGCGTTTGAGCTGATCACCCGTGCGCCTTTGCCCGCTGATGCACGGCTTGGCTGTGTGCGCGAGCTTTCTATGGGCGCGGGCGACCGCGGCATGGTGCTTGGGCAGGAATTGGACCTTTTGTATGAAAGTCAAAAGGCCACTGCTTCACAGCTGCGTTGGATCCACATGCGCAAAACGGGCTCACTGATCAATGCTGCTGTGCAAATGGGCGCCTGGGCGGCTGGGGCTGCCCGCTTGGATCACGGTGTGCTGGAAGATTATGCATTTGGGCTTGGACTTTCTTTTCAGATCATAGATGATATTTTGGATGCAACTGCTAGCACAGAAG
>CAVGKH010000120.1:3482-6077 GCA_963629755.1 Gemmiger sp. | reverse complement strand
ATTTTGGGAAGCATATTTTCCGGTATTGCGGATACGGCACAGGCGGCAGCACTATCGTTGCTGTATGCAATTTTTATCAGTGTTGTGATCTATAAGACCATTAAATGGAAAGAGCTTGCAGGGGTTATTTTAAAGAGCCTTGGCGATGGCGCAGGCATGCTTATGATGCTGGCATTTGCTACGGTGTTCTCGAATGCGTTAAGTGCACTGAATGTAGGCCAGATCCTCACGAATTTTGTTCAGACAACGCATCTGTCTGGATTTGTTACCATGATCGGAATTCTTATTTACATGTTCTTTATGGGCGCCTTTGGTGCGGGAGCAAGCGTTACCCTGGTAATTCCGCTGGCCTACCCGCTTATGATCGCGACCGGCGTTGAACCGTTTACGGCATGTACAGCGGTTGTTTTGATGCAGGCCGTAGGGCTTACAACACCGCCTATCGGAATGTGCCTGTTTGTTATGGCTGGCTTTGCAAAATGCAATGTAACAAAATTTACAAAGCCGCTGATCCCCTTTATTGGAATTATGGTATTTGTCAGCATTCTGCTGGTGGCATTTCCTGGAATTTTTGCAGGGCTCACAGCAGGGGGCGCAGTACCGATTCCTTGACAGCTTGATAAATAGAAAGATTAGAAGACCAGAATGAAAACTGACAAAAAAGAAACTGTAATAGAAACGAGCGGCGGCTGGATCTCCGGCCGCCGGAATCAGGAAATCTATGAATTTTTGGGAATCCCCTACGGAACAGCGGAACGCTTTCAGCCGCCCAAAGCAGCTGTATGGGAGGGGATATATGATTGCTGTAAATATGGAGAGTGTGCAGTACAGCCTAATTTTTTAGGAGTCTGGCCAGAAAATAAAAAACTGGAAATAACAGGCTCGAATGACTGCCTGAACCTCAATGTGTGGACACACTCTATTGATGCAGAAAAGCGCCAGCCGGTTGTGATCTATGTACATGGAGGCGCTTTTCAAACCGGCAAAAATTCTGTGCCCGGCAGAAGCGGCGACAGGTTTATGGAATCAAAAAATATGGTATTTGTTTCTGTAAATTACCGGCTGGGGGCACTGGGCTTTTTGCCGGGAAAACTTGGCGGGGATAAAGCGCTTCCCGGAAAAGGCTATAACAACGGCATGAGAGATCTGCTGCTGGCGGTTGATTGGGTGCAGAAAAATGCTGCTGCATTTGGCGGAGACCCCGATGATATCACGCTCTTTGGCATTTCGGCGGGAGCAAAAGCGATAGCAGCGCTCTTGACAACCGAGGAAATACAGCGCTCGTGTAAAAAGATTATTTTAGAAAGCGGGGGAATGCAAAGCTTTCGCAGTATGCAGACAGCACAGAGTATTCAGAAAAAGCTGATGAAACAGCTGCCGGAAGAAAAAGAACTGGAAGACTGCACAAACGAAATGATAATCGAAGCACAGGCAAAGCTATGCAGCAACGAAGGCTCCACCTGCTTTTTTGGCCCCGTATGGGATAACTGCTTATTCTATGAAAATTGGAGAGAGCAGTGGAAAAGCGGAAAATGCTGGGTTGGAAAAGCGATCCTAGGTTCAGGGCTTTGGGAGCTTGGAAAAGCTGGCGAACGGCTTGCGCAGCTTGCGAGCACAGTAGAGCAAAAAAGAGAGCTCGAAAACTTCTTCGGAAAAAATGCAGAAATGGCATGGAAAGAAATACAGCAGCTTTCAGGAAGTGCCGAAGAACGGTGGGGCAGAGTTCTTTCGGATTTTGTATATCGTTCACCGCAGGATATGCTTGCAGATCTGCTTTTGCGATCCGGATGCCAGGTATGGTGCTATTCAATGGAGTACCCCCCGGCACATCATGGGCAGGGTTTTGCTTTTTTAATGAAAGAGACCGAGGGAAAAGAGCCAACAGAATTGGCGGAAAAGATGCGGGAAGCCGTGCAGGCATTTATCTGTAATGGAAGCCCCATGAATGAAAAACTCTGGCCGGAGTGGACAACGCACTGCAAGAAAATATGGGGGCACGATATCACCGTGGAAAAACGAGGCAGCATAACACCTTTTCCGGAATATACTTACTCGGTATAAAACAGAGCAGCATAAAGCCCCAATTATAGAAAAAACAAAAGAGGGAGGCAAAACAGGTGGAACTGGTGAAAATTCTGCTGGGGCAGATAGGAATCATGTTCATTTTTATGATGATCGGATTCCTTTTGTTTCGCACGGGAAAAATTTCGCGCGAAGGGAGCAAGGAAATTGGAAATATTCTGATTTATGTGATCATTCCTGCCGTGGTAATGAATGCATATATGACAGACTTTTCGGCAGAGCGATTCAAGAAGCTTTTTATTTCTTTTTTCCTTTCTTTTCTTGCGCTTGCCCTGTCTATGTTTCTTGCACACATAATATTTAAAAAACATCCAATCGAAGATTTTGGAACCGCCTTCTCGAATGCCGGATTTATGGGGATCCCGATCATTCAGGCCATGCTGGGAAACGAAGCCGTGTTTTATGCTTCTGCCTTTGTAGCACTTCTGAATATTTTTCAGTGGACCTATGGCGTGTTTATCATTACAAAAGACAGAAGCAAAATAAGTTTGAAAAAAATTCTGACAAATCCGG
>CAVGKH010000120.1:0-3472 GCA_963629755.1 Gemmiger sp. | reverse complement strand
GCATGATAGCAGGCATCCTTTTATTCTGCTTACCTCTGGAAGTGCCTGAGATCGGAAAGAAAGCGGTTTCGCTGCTTGCCGGCATGAATGCGCCGGTAGCAATGATCAGTATCGGCGTTTATCTGGCGCAGATCACGGCAAAAGAACTGTTTTCTGATGCAACAGCATATAAAGGCAGTTTTGTCAGAATGATCCTGATCCCGATGGCAACATTAGGATTCCTTAGCCTGTTTCCGGCATTCGACAAGAGCTTAAAGCTTGCCGTTTTGATCGCAGCGGCATCACCGGTTGGGTCAAATGTGGCAATTTTTGCACAGATACATAATAAGGATTACATACAGGCGGTAAAAAGTATCTGTTTGAGCACAGTTCTTTCTATTGTTACAATGCCGTTGATCGTTTTTCTGGCAGATCTTTTATGGAAAATTTAGATAGTATGAACGGTTTTTGGAGCGATTGAAAAAAATCAAAAGCCGATTTGTTTGGCACCGATCAGGAAAACAGCAAGTTTACTTCTAATATTATCAAATAAAACCTCCCGCATCCGTATGGGCACTTTGGCCCGGCGGATGCAGGAGGTTTTTGGCAGTATAATTAAAATCGGCTCAGTCGGCAGCGTTTTGCTTTACATAAGCCTTAAAGGCAGCATAATCGCGGATATAATCGTTTTCATCATAAAATTCGCTGGCGGCCACACACAGCACCGAGCCTTCCTGTTCCCAGCGCATTTCGCGCCACATGGCATGCTCTACAATCAGGCCCTTGGTGGGGGTATCCAGCTTTACCTCGGCCTTTTCGGTGCCGTTATCCAGCAGAATGGTGATATTGCCGTAGGGGCACCACAGCAGCTGTGTAAGCTTTTTGTGGGCATGCCCGCCGCGCACCGTGCCCATCGGCACATGATGGATATAATAAATGCGCTTGATGGCAAAAGGCAGATCGCGGCCGCTGCCCTCAAAAATCGAGAGGTCGCCCTCGCGCTCATCGTGGATATTTTTGATGGAAATGATCTTCGGATTCATAGCGTTCTCTTTTCTTTAGGAGCAGATACTCCGTAAATGTGCTCAGCCCTGAAAGCTGTTGACGGCATCGATCACGGCGCTGATCTGTTCATCGGTCATGCCGTAGTAAAGCGGCAGGCTCAGCTGAGTGCGGCTGCAGGCTTCGGCCACAGGCAGGCTGCCTGCGGGAATATGCAGCCCAGCGTAGGCAGGCTGCAAATGCACAGGAATAGGATAGTGCATGTTGCTGCCGATGCCAAGCGCGGCCAAATGTGCCGCCAGCGCATCGCGCTTTTCGCATCGCACGGCAAAAATATGATATACATGCTCGCAGCCGGGGGCTTCAGCGGGCAGCGTTACCAGCGGGTTGTGCATGCCTGCGCGGTACAGCTGCACTACACGGCGGCGCTCGGCGTTCATACGGTCAAGGTGGGGAAGCTTGGCCGCAAGAAAGGCGGCTTGCATTTCGTCCAGGCGGCTGTTCTGGCCCATATAGATGTGGTGATATTTGCGATCGCTGCCGTAATTGCCCAGCTCACGCACTTTTTGCGCCAGTGCGGCATCGTTTGTTACCACGCAGCCTGCATCGCCCAAAGCACCCAGGTTTTTGCCGGGGTAAAAGCTGAAGCCTGCGGCATCGCCCAGCGTGCCCACGCGGCGGCCCTTATAGCGGGCACCGTGCGCCTGCGCGGCATCCTCAAACACCTTTAAGCCATGGCGCGCCGCGATCTCGCAGATGGGGTCCATATCGGCGGCCTGGCCGTAGAGATGCACAGCCATAATGGCCTTGGTGGCGGGCGTGATCTTTTCTTCGATCTTGGCAGGGTCAAGGTTAAAAGTAACGGGGTCGGGATCTGCCAGCACAGGCGCAGCACCCGCGTAAGAAACGGCCAGAGCCGTGGCAATAAAGGTGTTGGCGGGCAAAATCACCTCATCGCCCGCGCCGATGCCGCTGGCCTTTAAAATGAGCGTCAGGGCATCCAGACCGTTGCCGCAGCCCACGCAGTATTTGACACCGCAGTATGCGGCAAAGGCCTTTTCAAAAGCCTCGCCCTCTTTGCCCTCAATATACCAGCTGGCGGTATATACGCGCTCAAAAGCAGCGCGCAGGTCGGCATCCAGCTCATGTTCCATGGGCAGAAAAGAGACAAACGGCACTTTTACACCGGGCATAAAAAGCCTCCTTTATTTTTTGAAAAACGGGGTGAAATCGAAGGTGGCAAAGTAATCGGCGGGGGTCTCGGCGCGGCGGATCAGCTGATGCGAGCCGTCCTCACGCAGCAGCACCTCGGCGCTGCGCAGCTTGCCGTTGTAGTTGTAGCCCATCGAGAAGCCGTGCGCACCGGCATCGTGGATATACACGATGTCGCCCTTTTCCATTTCGGGCAACATGCGGTCTACGGCAAACTTGTCGTTGTTTTCGCACAGGCCGCCGGTCACATCATACTTATGGTTGCAGGGAGCGTTTTCTTTGCCCAGCACGGTGATATGGTGATAAGCGCCGTACATGGCGGGGCGCATCAGGTTGGCGGCGCAGGCATCCAAACCCACATACTCTTTATAAATATGCTTGAAGTGCAGCACTTTCGAGACCAGCGCACCGTAGGGGGCCAGCATGTAGCGGCCCAGCTCGGTGAAGATCTTTATATCGCCCATTCCGGCAGGCACCAGGATCTCTTCAAACTGTTTGCGCACGCCCTCGCCGATCACGGCAATATCGTTGGCGGGCTGCTCGGGGCGGTAGTCTACGCCCACGCCGCCGGAAAGATTGATAAAGGCGATGTGTGCGCCGGTAGCCTCGTGCAGGCGCACAGCCAGCTTGAACAGAATACCGGCCAATGCGGGGTAATACTCGTTCGATACCGTGTTGCTGGCCAAAAAGGCGTGGATGCCGAAGTGCTTGGCGCCCTTGGCCATCAGCTTTTTGTAAGCCTCGACCATCTGGGCCTCGCTCATGCCGTACTTGGCATCACCGGGATTGTCCATTACCTGAAAGCCCTCTTTGCCCTCGCCCAGCGTAAAAGTGCCGCCCGGGTTGTAGCGGCAGCAGATGGTTTCAGGGATACCGGCTACTTCCTCTAAAAATTCCACATGGGTCAGATCGTCCAGGTTGATGTTGGCACCCAGTTCATAGGCTTTCTGCATATCCTGCACCGGGGTGTCGTTGCTGCTGAACATGATGTCGCTGCCCTTAAAGCCGCAGGCTTCGCTGAGCAAAAGCTCGGTGTAGCTGCTGCAGTCTACGCCGCAGCCCTCTTCCTGCAAAATCTTGAGCAGGTAGGGGTTGGGAGTGGCCTTTACGGCAAAATATTCCTTAAAGCCCTTGTTCCAGCTAAAGGCCTTGTTCAGCGCACGGGCACGCTCACGAATGCCTTTTTCATCGTATACATGAAACGGCGTAGGCACATCGCGAATGATTTCTTCGGCCTGCGCTTTGGTCAAAAACGGTTTCTTTTCCATCGGTATAAACC
>CAVGKH010000119.1:0-6107 GCA_963629755.1 Gemmiger sp. | reverse complement strand
GCGGCCAGGGATCACGCCTGTATGCGCTGACCCAAAGAACGGCCAAGCCTGCAGTTTCCTTTGGCGGAAAGTATCGAATCATCGACTTTCCTATTTCCAACTGTGTAAACTCCAACATCGATACCGTGGGTATCTGCACCCAGTATCAGCCGCTGCAGCTCAATGAGTATATCGGCAACGGCCAACCGTGGGACCTTGACCGCCTGTATGGCGGCGTGCATGTGCTGCCGCCGTACCAAAAGGCAAACGGCAGCGACTGGTATAAGGGCACGGCCAACGCCATTTACCAGAATATTTCGTTTATCGAGCGCTATAAGCCCGAGTATGTCATCATTCTTTCGGGCGACCAGATCTGCAAGCAGGATTATGCGGATTTCCTGCAATTCCACAAGGATAAAAATGCTGAGTTCAGTGTGGCCGTTATGGAAGTGCCATGGGAGGAGGCATCCCGCTTTGGCTTGATGGTGACCAACGATAACGATGCAATCACCGAATTTCAGGAAAAGCCCAAAAACCCCAAGAGCAACCTGGCCTCTATGGGCATTTACATTTTCAACTGGGATATTCTGAAAAAGTATCTGGAAGAGGACGAGGCTGACCCCAACAGTGAAAACGACTTCGGCAAAAATGTGATCCCCAATCTGCTGCGCGATAAGCGCCGCATGTTTGCCTACCGCTTTGACGGCTACTGGAAGGATGTGGGCACCATTGGCTCGCTGTGGGAGGCCAACATGGAAGTGCTGGACCCCGAGCATTCCGGCATGAACCTGTTTGACGAAAGCTGGACCATCTATTCCCGCAACCCCGGACTGCCCGCCCACAAAGCAGGCAAAAAATCCAGCATTGACAATGCGCTTATCACCAACGGCTGCCGCGTAAACGGCACGGTAAAGCATTCGGTGCTTTCGGCCGGTGTAGTGGTAGAAGAGGGCGCAGTGGTGCTGGATGCCGTGATCATGGCAGGCACCGTGATCAAATCCGGCGCAGTGGTGCAGCGGTGCATTATTGCCGATAACTGCGTAGTGGCTGAAAATGCCAGCGTGGGTGAGGCCGATGGAGAGATCGCCCACACCGCTGCCGGTGTGACCATTGGCCGCGGCGCAACGGTAAAAGCAGGCGCTAAGGTGTATGATGATGTGAAGGAGGGCGAGGAAGTATGCTGACCACACATAAGGATGCCAGCGTGATGGGCATCATTTTTCCGAATACCTACGATAATCTGGTGCCGCAGCTGGTAACAGAGCGCGCCATGGCGGCCATTCCCTTTGCAGGCCGTTATCGCCTGATCGACTTTATGCTTTCCAACATGACCAATGCGGGCGTTGGCAATGTTTCGCTGGTCACACGCAACAACTACCATTCGCTGATGGACCATCTGGGCTCTGGCCGTGAATGGGATCTGGCGCGTAAGCACGGCGGCTTAAATATTATTCCGCCCTTTGCCGAGCGCACTGTTACCAAGATCTATGATGGCCGCATGGAGGCTCTGGCCTCGATTTTGCGCTTTCTGGATGTGCAGAAAGAAAAATATGTTATTATTACCGACTGCTTCCAGGCACTGAATATTGACTTTAAGCCGTTTATCCGTGCCCATATCGACAGCGGCGCCGATGTAACGGCCATGTACCAGGTGGCATTGATCCCCGATGGAGCCAAAAACGGCAACTATACCTTAACGCTGGATGAAAACGGCCGGGTGACCGAGTTTTTAAATAACGATTACCGCGCAGGCAAGCAGAACCTGTGCATGAATATTTATATTCTGGAGCGCGAGCACCTGATCAGCATGATCAAAGAAGCCATGGTGCGCGGCCTTTTGTATTTCGAGCGCGATATGCTGGCCCCCAACCTGCGCACACTGCGTGTGCAGGGCTACCGCTACGATGGCTATGTGGCCCGCATTGCCGATTTAAAGAGCTTCTTTGATGAAAATATGCGCCTGTTGGAGGATAAAAATCTGGATGCACTGTTTGATAAGAGCCGCCCGGTTTATACCAAGATCCGTGACGATAACCCCACGCGCTATGTGGCGGGGGCGAGAGTAAACAACTCCATGATCGCTGACGGCTGCACCATTGAGGGCACTGTAGAAAACAGCGTGCTGTTCCGCGGCGTGCATGTAGAAAAAGGCGCTGTGGTGCGCAACTGTGTGCTGCTGCAGGATACCGTAGTGGAAGTGAATGCCAATGTAGAGTATGTGGTGACCGATAAGGATGTGCAGATCTCTGCGGGCAAAAAGCTGAGCGGCAGCGACACCTTCCCTGTGTATGTAGCCAAGGCGCATACCGTATAAAAAGCCACCAGCCTGGCCTGCCATTCTCCCCAGCGGCCATTTCAGTGGAGGGGCGGGAGCAGTAAAAACTCCCGCCCTTTCTGAAAAAAGAAAAAAGGAGGAAACTCTATGAAGATCTTATATGCTGCCAGCGAAGCTGCCCCGTTTGCCAAATCCGGCGGTTTGGCCGATGTTGCGGGCGCACTGCCCAAGGCCCTGGTAAAAGACGGCGTAGACTGCCGCGTGGTCATGCCGCTTTACGGTGACCTAAAGTTTCGCGATGAGCTTACTTATGTGACCAATTTCAGTGTGCCCGTGGGCTGGCGCAGCCAGTACTGTGGCCTGTTTACTACCGAAAAAGACGGCGTGACTTTCTATTTTCTGGATAACGAATATTATTTCAAGCGCAGCGGCCTGTATGGCTTTTATGATGACGGCGAACGTTTTGCATTCTTCTCCCGTGCCATTCTGGAAATGATGTTCTATATGGATTTTACGCCCGACATCATTAACTGCAACGATTGGCAGACGGCGCTGACCCCGGTGTATCTGAACCTGTATTACCGCCATCTGGATAAATTCAATAAGATCAAAACCGTATTCACCATTCATAATATCGCATATCAGGGCAAATACGGCATGGATATTCTGGAGGATACCTGCGGCATTGGCAATCGCGATGCACATATTCTGGAATTTGACGGTTGCGCCAACTTTATGAAGGGCGCAATCGAAGCGGCCGATAAGATCACCACAGTGAGCCCTACCTACGCCAAAGAAATTCTGGACCCGTGGTTTGCCCATGGGCTGGACGATCTGCTGCGCCAGAAGCAGTATAAACTGTGCGGTATTTTGAACGGCATCGATACTGTGGTAAACGACCCTGCCACCGATAAGGTGATCGCTGCCAATTACAGCGCCAAAAACTTTAAAAAGGGTAAGGCAGTGTGCAAAAAGTCGCTGCAAGAGCGCTTTAACCTCGACCAGGACGGCAGCCCAGTGATGGCTATGGTCACCCGCCTGGTAGGACATAAGGGGCTGGATCTGGTCAAGAGTATTGCCGAGGGCCTGCTGCAGGAGGGCATCGAGCTGGTGATCTTGGGCACCGGCGAGTATCAGTATGAATCCTTCTTCTCTGAGCTGGCCAGCTGGCACCCGGGCCGCGTGGGCGTGTTTATCGGCTTTAACAGCCAGCTTGCCCAGCAGATCTACGCGGGCGCGGATATCTTCTTGATGCCCAGCAAGAGCGAGCCCTGCGGCCTTTCGCAGATGGTCGCCTGCCGTTACGGCACCATTCCCGTTGTGCGTGAAACCGGCGGCTTAAAAGACTCCATTCGCGACTCCGGCGACGGCAAGGGCAATGGCTTCACCTTTGTGACCTATAACGCGCATGACCTGTTCCAGGCCTGCTGGCGTGCCAAAGAAGGCTACTGGAACGCCGAGGGCTGGCAGGTGCTGGTAAAGCGCGCCATGGAGCAAGACTTCAGCTGGAGCGTTTCAGCCAAGAGCTATGAGGGCCTTTATAACGAAGTAGTCAATCTGTGGTAAAACATAGAGAGCCAAAAACAAAAGCTTTCGGCAGCGTACATTTGGAAATAAGATAAGAAAAAGCAGCAGGCAGACACTTTAAAAAGTGCCTGCTTGCTGCTTTTTTGCACTATGTCCAACATATGATTTGGAAATAATATTAGGATATGTAGGCCGCAAGCGTAGATCCGGCACCGGCTGCGTCACCGAGATCAACGACCATCTCTTTGAAGGGCGCTACTCTCCCAAGTGGCTCGACGGTAAAAAACACGCCCGCAATGTCTACGCCCATACCCGTGAGGAGTGCAAGGAGAAGCTGAAAGTATTGATTGTGGAGATGAAGGCAGAGATCGCGGAAGCGAAGCAGCTGAAGGATTTGGGCGAGAGCGATGGCCGGCCCCCCCGGAGGAAAAGAAAGGCAAGAGGGCGAAGAAGGGAAACGTTTCACCGCCCTGAGTACCAAGTAATCGGTACCCAGGGCGGTGAAACGTTTCCCAAGCATGAATAATCAGTAAAACTTCTGCGTTTAGCACTTGAGCATGGAGAGCGCCAGTTGTTTTATTGAGAAACTTGTGCTATAATAATTTTGCTCTACATATAGGTGTAGAGGAACGGGATTGTTGTCAAGCCCTCCAGTAAGATTCCGATGAGGAATTCCTGGACTGCTGTTGACCAGATTGACGCCGATTCGGCTGTCAGAGCGGCAAGACACATTACGGTGAAGACAAACACCTCCCACTCGATTATATCATAGTCGAGAATTGCGAGAACTGGATAGCTGGTAGCTCAGACACACGCCGATTTGGTGCTACGAGAGACCACGTAAACCTGTATATCCACCGACTTAGGAACGCTATCCTCCGTGTCGGTGGATATTGCAAATTTTAGGAGATTTTATGACACCACACGATTGGCTGAATTCTGAGAATACGGTTAAAAGAAGCAAGAAACCCTATGCGCATTTTGATTTGCGTACCGATATAGGGAAACAGAAATTCTATATCTCAAATCCACATAAAGTGGCCGCGCATGGCTTCTATCCTTTTATTCACTATCAGATCAAGACGATTAAATTCAATAAAACAAAGGGGCCGCGAGTAAAAACTCGGGATATTTGCTATGCAGCTCATATTGACCGCTGTATCTACCAGTATTACAGTTTCATGTTGAATGAACTCTATAACGAAAGGGTTCGAATCGATAGAACATCCGATGTTGCGGTAGCCTACCGTACTGACCTTCATAAAAGTAACATCTATTTTTCGAAACGGGCCTTTGATTATATCAAGGAGCTCGGAAGATGTTATGTGATGATTGGTGATTTTACGCATTTCTTCGATAACCTTGACCATGATTATCTGAAGCGGCAATGGTGTTCGTTGCTGAAATGCGACCGCTTACCCGATGATCATTACAGCGTGTTTAAAAATGTTACTGCCTACAGTAAGTGGGAACTGACAGATTTGCTTGCTCTCAATGGATTTAGCGATGACTGGGCTGGACGAAAAAGCCTAAATAGTCAAGTACGTGTTCTTACGCCGAGGCAGTTTAAAGAAAAACGATCCCATATTGTGAAAAATGCAAATCAATATGGGATTCCTCAAGGCTCCCCCATAAGTGCTATTCTTGCTAATGTATATATGCTTGAAGTCGACAAACTTATTAATGATATGATTTTGGGCCTTGGTGGCAAGTATATGCGGTATAGCGACGACTTTATTATCATCCTTCCAGATGTTGCTGAACTCAATGCTGCTGAAGTCTTTGGAAAGATCCATACACTGCTTAAAACTACACCAAGGCTAACTTTGGAGCAGAGCAAAACTCAATATTTTCATTATGCTGATGGCGAGTTAGAAAATTGCGGAAAACAGTTTCATGCGGAAGCAGATGGCGGCAGTAGATTCATCAATTTCCTTGGTTTTACATTTGACGGCAGACAAGTCTCAATCCGGGCGAAAACGGTTTCGAAATATTATTACCGTATGTACCGGAAAGCAAACAACATTGCCAAGGCTGGTGGTTATACACCTGCGGGGAAGCATATCAGTTGTGAAAACCTGTATCGACGCTACTCAGAACGCGGGGCTGATGGAAAACCCGGAAATTTCCTGACATATGTATCACATGCCGAAAAGGAACATGGTTCCAACGAAGCAATCACGCGTGACACAAAGAGGCATATGCAGAAAATCAGGAAGGCTCTGAATGGTGAGAAACTGGATAAAAAGAGGGATATGCCTTAGAAGGGCATTCAACTTAGGGATTTTCTAATCCCTGAAAAATTCGGCATAGTCGTTATGAGCGG
>CAVGKH010000118.1:1480-6193 GCA_963629755.1 Gemmiger sp. | reverse complement strand
AAAACATGAGCCTGGCCGAAAGCGTGCTGAGCTGGGTGAAAGAAATGATCAGCCGCGTGCGTGGAGCCACGATGGAAGCAGAGCTGCGGCATATTGAGCGCTTGTACCGCAAAGGCATTGCCGAAGCAAGGGAGCAGGCTGGGCAAAAAAATGGAGAAAAGAAGTATAGCTATGCCGGTGAAAAGGCTGAAACTGCGGATAGGAGTATGCTGGAAATTGCAAAGCAAATGAGCAATGACGGCGCAGAAAATGAAGAAATCCGCCAGGCTACCGGCTGGTTTAAAGGCGCCGACGGAAAATGGCGGTTTGAAATTGACAATTCCGAAATCAAAATAAAAGACAATTTAAGCCGCTACGGAACGCTGAAAGATGTTATCGATGCGCCGGAACTGTTTAAAGCATACCCGTACATGGAAGATGTTTTTGTTTCGTTTGAAAATTTAAATGGAAAAAACGGATCTTATAGCCCGACATTAGATTCTATTAGTATTGATGACAAATTCAAGAACGACAAAGAAGGGTTAAAGCAAACGCTTGTGCACGAGATCCAACACGCCATTCAAAGGGAAGAAAGCTTTGCCAGCGGATCAAGCCCTAAGTATTGGCAGCGCCGCATAGAAAATGGATTTGATTCCCGCACAGAAGAATCGAAAAATAAGATGCGGGAGTTGCAGCAAAAATACGATAAGGTGCAAAGCGAAAGTCCGGAATTTGTTGCAGATATGGAACAGCTGGAACAGTTGACACCCAATAAACCGCGCGGAAAAGTGAACTGGGAAACGCTGGAACAGATTGAACCTGACCCGCCTGAGTGGGTAAAGTATGATGCGGAGCGCGAAAGGCTGGAAAAGAAATACGGCGAAAATAAGGTGTTTGAATTTCACAATCTAGCCAGCGATTTGCAAAAAGCCCGTGCGGATAAGGGAAGAACGGCAGAAGATCTTTATATGAACACAGCCGGTGAGATTGAAGCGCGCGATGTGCAAAAGCGAAGAAACTATACGCAGGAGCAGCGGCAGCAAATAAAACCGGATACCGGAAATGAAAACACGGTATTTGCTGAAGAGGCAAACGCAAATAGCATTGACCCGGATTTTGTGAAAAACATTGACGGCTGGGATAAAAACGGAAGAGACCAGACGGAAAGCTTTGTTTTGGGAACGACTTCGGATGTTTTGCAGGGGCTTGGTGCAAAAGAAGCGGATATTTTTATGCGCGGCGATAAAATCAGCAAGATTTTAGAAGATCACCCGGAAATCACGCTGAACCAGATCAAAAAGATCCCGCAGGTTTTGGAAAACCCGCTGATGATTTTGAAGAGCAAAAGCAAGGTTTCTAACAACAGCAGAATCCTTTTGTTTGGCACGCTGAAAGGAGAAAACGGAAAGCCAGTTATGAGCGTGCTGGATCTGCACCCAAAAGAAAAAGGGCTTGTGCTTGATGATATGCAGAAGGTTGATTCTGCTTATACCAAAACAACAAACCCTGTAAAATTTGTGAGTGAAAGCGAAGTGGTTTATGCTTCTGATAATACAAAAGAAACCACTAAGTTGCTTCAGGCATTGGGCTTCCGTATGCCCAACACGAGGCAACCAAGTGGTTATAATGGAAGTATAAGCGAACTTGGAAGAAAAATCAATATTCAGGGTGCACCATTTTCGGATGTGTTTTCTGTTGAAAATGCTAAATCTGGAATGCAATTTTCTCTTGCTGATACCGACAGCGAGGGTAACGCACTTACAGAGCAGCAGCGCAGCTACTTTAAGGATAGCAAAATCATAGATGAAGACGGAAACCTGCGCGTTGTTTATCATGGATCCAGCGAAAAGTTCAACACATTTGATATGTCCAAAGGCCGCGCAAACATGGATATTCAAGGCTCGTTTTTCAGCCCATGGGACGATGATGCGCAGGGCTATGGTGAAAATGTAAGAGCGTTTTATTTGAATATTAAAAACCCGGCACCGGAAGGCATAGCCTATAAAGCGTTGAATGCTCACAAGGGCGAAAACAATGCCGGTGTTAAAGCCCGCGAAGACTTGATCCGCATGGGATATGATGGCGTGAACAACGGCGATGAAGAGTACATTGCGTTCTATCCGGAGCAGATAAAACTGATCGATAACGAAACACCCACCGAAAATAAAGATATCCGCTTTGCCGTGGAGGAAAAAGAGGGCACGGTGAGCCGTGAAGAGATCAGCCGGGGACGGTTTGCGCGGGCGGCCAAGGCCAAGGAAAACGGCGATAGCATGCTTCGGGCACTGTTTGTGGATGAGGATGTTTCGGAAGAGACCATGCGCAGCATGGAAAAAGCCCGGGAGGAAAGCTGGGAGCAGCTGAAGAAAACCGGCGAGGCGGACAGGACCGCTGCGCAAAAGGTGCTGGACAAGAGCGCCAACGGAATTGCCTGGAACCTGAAACGGGAGTATCACAGTGCTGCCGACCGAACAGAACTGAAAAGCCAACTGATCGACCTGTATGCTGACATGGAGGGAAAAAACACTACCATGGAAGAGGCACTGAGCCGGGCAAGAGAGATCGGCGCGGAGCTGGTGCAGCAGGCGAGACCGGAACGCCGGGCGAATGAGGAACTGATGGAAGCCTATGGTGATGCATACCGCAGCGCGACTGAAAAGACGATCAAGCTGACGGACAGCGAAATGCAAAGCCTTTTGTACCGCTGGGGCAGCATGAAAGAATTCCGGCGCGATACGGGAAACAAGATCCGCGTGAGCACAGAAGACGGAACGCCCATTGACACGCTTTGGGGAGAGCTGAACGAATTAAGCCCCGGAAAATTTGCAGCAGATACTAACGACGGCGATATGCTGGGCGAGATCGCAGATTTTGTGAATGAGCTGCGGCCGCAGGAGGTGCAACGCTATGCCGGTGTGGAGCAGGAAACTGCGGAAGAGATCGGCGACAAGATCATTGACGGCTTTATGGCAGGAAAAGTGCGCAGCGAAAAGGAGCGCGTGCGCAAGGAGCTGCAGAAGCAGGTACGCCAGCAGGTAAAGAAGGGCGTGGAGCGGCTGAATGCAGATAACTACGAATACAGCCAGGAGCTGGCAAAAGAACGGAAAAAGATTGAGCGCATGGCAGAACGCATGGGCAAAAAGCTGGCAAGACCCACCAAGCAGCAGCACATTGTGGCCGATGCCGATGTGCAGCTGGCCGTGAGAAGCATTGCTGATGATGCGCTGGGCATTGTGACCGGCCGCTTTGCGGGAGAAAGTAAGCTGCCCTATGTGGGCCAAAAGCTGGTGGCACTATCGAACAGCCTGACCAATCTGGCTACGACGGATCACCGATATGCGGGATTTATGACGACGGACGAAGAAGGTAATGCAATACCGGTGGGATTTGTGCGGAACCTTGATGATCTGGCCGAAGCCATGAACAAGATCCACCAGGAAAACCCGAGCATCAGCGACCTGGACCTGGAAACGGCGCGAGAGCTACGGGAAACGCTGGAACGAGTGGAACATGAGCTGGAAACGGCAGATAAGCTGCTGAGCGATACTATCGGAGCGGAGCACCGCGAGAGCGCGGAAAAAACGGCGCAGGAGGTATATAAAGAAATTGATGAATCGCGCCGACTGAGCACCTACAACAAGAGCATTGGCGCAAAGGTATTCAGGGCGGCGGGAGATACAGCAGCCAAGTATAACTTTGGCGTGTTAAACCCCGCGCGCGTGGCCCGCATGATGACCAACTACGCCAAAAACAGCGCTTTTGTGGAAGTGGCGGAAGCACTGAACCGCGGGCAGCGCAAAATGATGCTGCTGAAAAGCCAGGCAAGTGCTATTTTTGCGGATGTGAGCAACGACGAATTTACACTTGGAATAAAAAAAGAAAACCGCAAAAGCAAAACGGGGCTTGGCTATACCAAAGCGGATTATGATGCCTTTAGCGGAAGAAATGCACAAAAACTGGATGTGGGCTTTAAGGATGCCGACACGGGAGAGATAGTATACATTACACCGGCCATGCGTGCCGAGCTGGCCATGCACCTGATGAATGCGCACAACCGAGAGCGTGTGCTGTATGGCGGACTTATGATTCCCGATGTGGAGCAGCTGTGCAAAGGAAACACCCAGGAAGCGACAAAGCTTAGCCACCGCGTAAAATTTGACTTGAGCAACCCCGATGCCGCGATGATGACCCTGGCGGACATTGTGGACGGCATGAGCGACTATGAGGCGCAGTGGATCAAGGCGGCCAAGGAATATTTTTGGAATTACAGCGGCAAGCAGTATAACAAGGTAACGATCGACCTATGGGGATACGAAGCGGCCAATGTGGCAAATTATTATCCGGCAGCCAGCGATACCAAAAACCTGTACCAGAATGTGGCACAGCGTGGGCAAGCAAATTTTACGGTAGAAAATAACAGCAACATGAAAGAGCGTGTATTCAAGGCCAGAAAGCCCATTGCGTTAAACGAGATCAACCGCACGGCCAGAAAGAGCATTGATACCATGAGCCGATTCTGCGGATTGGCGATGCCCATGCGCGATTTTGAGAAGATCTATAACTACCAAGAGCAGGAAGGCGGCAAAAACATTAAGGGCGTTATGGATCGCGTGTGGAACGGAAAGGCCGGGAAATACTGGGAAGATGTGATGGCTGATATCAACGGCAGCCGCAGCAAAGACAAAGACGGTATTTCTAAATTCTTTGCCAAATTCCGCGGCAACTATGCGACAT
>CAVGKH010000118.1:751-1391 GCA_963629755.1 Gemmiger sp. | reverse complement strand
GTGCTGTATGCCAATGCCAGCACGGCCATGAAGCAGGCGGCGAGCTTTCCCACGGCGGCAGCAGCTATTGGCTGGAAACCGCTGGCAGAAGGACTTGCCAACTATAAAAATATGGGGCAGGAAACACTGACCGAGATCAACAAGCGCGTGGCCACTTACAGTATGCGTAACGGCGACGGAAACAGTGTATACGATGTGGGCGACACGAGCAGCCTGCTGGCGCAGACCGTGAACAAACTGCCGGGTGCGGGGTGGATCACCAAAGCGGACGATGCCACTGTAAAAGTGTTGAGCGCTGCAGCGAAAGCCTATGTGGATGAAAACATCGGAAACCTGCAAAAAGGCAGCGCGGAATATTGGGACAAAGTGGCAGATGTATATGCGGATTGCATTGAGTTGACACAGCCCAACAACGGCACTATGCAGCTGAGCGCACTGAGCCGAAGCCAAAGCGAAGTGGTGCGCGGCGTGACAATGTTCAGCAACCAGCGAATCCAGAACTATGGTTTGATGTGGGATGCGGTGGCGGATCTGCACGCGCAGCAGGCAAGGCTGAAAGCTGCACCGGGAGATGTAGAGCTGCAGGCAGAAGTGAAACGCGCAAAGGTAAAGTTTGCCAACACCATGAGCGCCATGGCGG
>CAVGKH010000118.1:0-741 GCA_963629755.1 Gemmiger sp. | reverse complement strand
ATATTGTGGACATCGGCAGGTATATTGCGGATAAAGACTACACGCATTTTGATTTTGCCGTGCCGGAGCTGGAAGCCATCAACGACTTTGTGGATAAGACAAGAAAATTTTCTTTGGCGGCGCAAAACTGCTGGGAAAATGAGGACCCGAACAAAGACGAAGAGCTTGCAGAAAATTTGTGGAAAGCGAGCAAAGCCCTGGCAGAAGAAACCGGAAAAATACTTGGCGTGCCGCTGGTAAACCTTAGAAAAAATGTATCCGGCGTGTGGAACGGCGTGCTGGGAGAAATCAACGGCGACGGCTGGCTGGGCGAATACGAATACACGAACGAGAACCTGCGCAGCATGATGGACGACTACATGGCGGGAAGTTACGATGTGGACGGAATAAATGAGATGCTGGAAAAATGGTGCGTGAGCAAATACGGTAAAGCGTTTGGCGATATGGAGAAAGCTGACCGCGATACCGCTGCCAGCGCCATGCGAGACCAGGCGGCCAAGAACTGGAAAGATGCCTATGTGAACGGAAGCGATGCCGAACGGGAAGAAATTGCCGATAAGCTGGGAGACATACGAGTGGGCGACCGAAAGCTGTTTACTTCAAAGGTTTTGAGCGGTTGGGTGGAAAGCTGGGAAAACAAGATCATTACCCAGGAAACGCAGGAGCGTGCCGGGCAGCTGTTTGACACGGCGGCGGAAAACCTGGCCGGGCAGAAACTGTATGAATCGATGAGCGAAGAAG
>CAVGKH010000117.1:0-6230 GCA_963629755.1 Gemmiger sp. | reverse complement strand
ATTTACCTGGGCGGCATTATGAAGAATGTTATGCGTGTATTCAGCGTTGTGCTGCTGATTATGGTGGGCACCGTGTTTGCCGTTGGCCCCGCCGGCCTGATCGTGACCTTGTGCAAAAATGCCGGTGCTTCCGGTTTCTTGACCACCACCCTGTTCTGGCTGATTTTGATTCTAATCTACTACTTTATCGCAACCTTCCTTTCGATCGATAAGATCATCGGCAAGATCTACCCCATTTTTGGTATCTGCTTGATCATTATGGCTGTGGGCGTTGCCATTGGTATTTTTGTAAATCCCGAATATACCATTCCCGAGATCTGGAGTAACTTCCATAACATGCACCCTGCCGGTACTCCCATTTGGAGCTTCATGTTCATCACGGTGGCCTGCGGTGCAATTTCCGGCTTCCATGCTACCCAAAGCCCTCTGATGGCCCGCTGCATGAAGAGCGAAAAACAAGGTCACTTTGTATTCTACGGCGCTATGGTTTGCGAGGGCATTATCGCTTTGGTTTGGGCTGCTGCCGGATGCTCGCTGTATGCCATTACCGGTGGTTTGAACACCGGCCTGCAGGAAGCCTTGAAAGCTGGCCAGTCTGCTGCCATTTATGATGTTTGTGCAAAAACTATGGGCGGCATTGGCATTGCTCTGGCTATGCTGGGCGTTATTGCCTGCCCCATCACTTCCGGCGATACCGCATTCCGTTCTGCCCGTCTGGTGCTGGCCGACTGGCTGCATATGGAGCAAAAGACCTATGCAAGCCGCTTAAAGCTGTGTGTGCCCGTGCTGGGTGTAGGCGCTGTACTGGGTATTGGCAACTGCTTGGGTGTGATCAACTACACCGTGATCTGGCGTTACTTCAGTTGGACCAACCAGACCTTGGCCATGATCGTTTTGTGGGCCGCCTCGATGTTCCTGTTCTACGAGAAGAAGAATTACTGGATCACCGCTGTTCCCGCTACCTTCATGAGCGCGGTATCTTCTACCTACTTTATGCTGGCTCCCGAATGTCTGGGTGCTTTCGGCACTACCACCGCTGTTGCCTATCCTGTAGGCATTGTGGTCGCTGTTCTGTTCCTTGGCATCTTTGTTTACACCATCAAAAAGCGTGATGTAAAGCCCGCTTACGAAACTTTGAACCATTAACGCATTAACTTTTCGGGCCGCCGCAAACGCTTGCGGCGGCCCGGTTTTTATTTTGCGGTGGGCCGCAAAATGGTGTATACTTTTATAAAAGAGCTGTTTGGCCCTGCCCGCTTTTATAACAAATTTTGGAGGGAGAGACCCCTGTATGCTGCTGAAACCCATTGCCCTGAGCGCTTCCACCCTGCCTGCCGATGTACTGGAGCAGGATAAAGCCCACTGTAAAAAATTTGGTCCTTGCGGCGTTGGTGAAAAGGCACTGTATGTAAACAGCTTTTATATCGACCGCCGCTATTACATTTCCTACGGCAGCATTCGCCGCGTATATAAGCGCCTTGCCATGAGCAAGGGCGGCTTTACCGGCAAGGGAATGTTTGCCACCATGCCTTACCTGGTTGTGGAATATGACGGCGGCAAAGAAAAGCAGTGCAACTTTAAATACGAGCAGAATGTAGACCTGCTGCTGGCCGAGCTGGCCCGCACCCAGCCGCAGATCAAGCGTGTGAGCGCCCGCTCCGAGCAAAAGCTGGCCGAGAAGGCCAGGCAGGAGGCTGCTTCCAAAAGCAAGGTACAGCTTACGCCCAAGGCCGAGGCTCTGGCTGCCGAGCTGGGTAAATGCGAAAACTACCTGGCCGATCAGCCCGGCTTTGCCGAGCAGATGAGCAGCATCGCCAAGCGCAAGCGCTCCGGTGAACGCTCAGCCCCGCATTACAAATGGGTGGCACTGGCGCTTCTGGCCGCCAGTATCCTTACGCTTGCATGGGGTGCTTATATCATGATGACCGCCAGCGATAACCCGCTGTTTATTCTGCTTTTGGGCATGGGGCTGATTTTTCTGTTCAGCGCCCTGCAGGTAATGCCCACGGCTTTCCGCAACAAAAAAGAGCTGGCGCGCCAGATGGCCGATATACAAGATCAGGCACAAAAATTGATCGACCGTTATCACGGTGATTTTCCTGTACCGGCGCACTATGCGCATCCCATTGTGCTGCGCCGCATGAAGCGCGTGGTAGAAGCAGGCCGTGCCGATACGGCTGAGGCTGCTTTGGAGGAAGTAAAAAAAGATTTGAAAGCCCTCAATGCCGATGTGCAGGTAGAAGAATGGGAGTATGACGAAGTGGTTGCCATAAAACCCATGTTTCTTTTGGAGGATTACCGCTGACCCCCATTATTTATATAGGCTTGTATAAAAAATCGACCTCTTGGCGATATGCCAAAAGGTCGATTTTTTAATATATCTTTTTGTTATACGCTCAATTCAGCTTTCTGGCCAAGGCAGTCGGCGTTGACTTCCAGCACGGGGCGAATCACATCGTTCAAGAATTCCTCTACCTGCTCGGGAGCGCGGCCCGTGAAGTTTTCGGGCACCAGTACCTTTTCAATGTCGGCACGCTCCAGGCCAAACTCGGGATCTGCCAGCAGGCGCTCGATCATATCGTTGGGCTTGCCCTCCTGCTTGACCACAGCGGCCGCAGCAATAGCGTGCTGGCGGATCTTTTCGTGCAGTTCCTGGCGGTTGCCGCCCTTTTCTACAGCGTGCATCATAATGTTCTCGGTTGCCATAAACGGCAGCTCTGCCATCACGCGGCTGCGGATCACCTTGGGGTATACGACCAGGCCATCGCTCACATTCAAGAGAATGTTCAAAATAGCATCGGCCGCCAGGAAGCCCTCAGCCATGGCAATGCGCTTGTTGGCCGAATCGTCCAGCGTGCGCTCGAACCACTGGGTACCGGTGGTCATGGCAGGGTTCAGCACATCCACCATCAGGTAACGGGCAATGGAGCAAATGCGCTCGCAGCGCATGGGGTTGCGCTTATAGGGCATAGCCGAGGAGCCGATCTGGTTCTTTTCAAAAGGCTCTTCCATCTCTTTAAAGTTAGCCAGCAGGCGGATATCGGTTGCCATCTTCATGGCGGACTGCCCCACCCCGGCCAGGGCGCTGAGCACCATATAGTCCACCTTGCGGCTGTAGGTCTGGCCGCACACGGGCACTGCCTTATCAAAGCCCATCTGGGCGCACACATCGGCCTCTACAGCCTTGATCTTGGCAGAATCGCCATGGAACAGCTCTACAAAGCTGGCCTGTGTACCCGTGGTGCCTTTTACGCCGCGCAGCGCCAGGTTTGCGATCTGGTGGTCGATCTCGCCAAGGTCCATGTACAGCTCGTTCATCCACAAGGTAGCACGCTTGCCAACGGTGGTGAGCTGGGCAGGCTGCAGGTGGGTATAAGCCAGTGCGGGCATATCCTTATACTGCTCGGCAAAATCGGCCAGCAGTGCCAATACACCGATCAGCTTTTTGCGCACAAGCTGCAGGCCCTGCCGCATGATGATCACATCGGTGTTATCGCCCACATAGCAGCTGGTAGCGCCCAAGTGAATGATACCGGCCGCCTTGGGGCACTGCAGGCCGTAGGCGTACACATGGCTCATCACATCGTGGCGAACCAGCTTTTCGCGGGCAATGGCATCCTCGTAATTGATATCGTCTTTGTGTTCTTCCATCTCGGCGATCTGCTCATCGGTGATGCCCAGGCCCTGCTTCTGCTCGGCCTTGGCGAGTGCGATCCACAGGCGGCGCCAGGTGCGGAATTTATTATCCTCGCTGAAGATATACTGCATTTCATCCGAAGAATATCGGGTAGAAAACGGGCTGATATAACGGTCATGCTGTGCCATTGATGCTTTACCTCCGCTCCCCTTTTTGCAAGGGGGGATTTTTGTTTAGAAAACAGACCAGGCAAATAGAGGGGCCGCAGGGGCAGGGCTCGGCTCCGCCCCTGCGGACTGCTTATAAAGTTGCTGCTGCAGCTCCCAATTTTGCTAAGTGCTGTTTGTTTTTTTATTGTACGGTTTTTCTTTATCTTTTACAAGGGGCTTACAGGCGGAAGTAATCTACGCCGCCCTCAAACAGGGGCTGATACTTATCGCCGGGCACATTCTTGTAAAGATCGCGGCCGCTGCGCTCGCTGTGGCCCATCTTGCCCAGAATACGGCCGTCGGGGCTGGTGATGCCCTCGATCGCCAGCACGCTGCCGTTGGGGTTATAGGTCAGGTCCATGGTAGCCTGGCTGTTCTGGTTTACATACTGGGTGGCGATCTGGCCGTTTGCGATCAGGCTGTCCAGCACATTCTGCGGAACTACAAAGCGACCCTCGCCGTGGCTGATAGCCACCATATGCTCTTCGCCGGGGTTGCACTTGCTCAGCCAGGGGCTCAGGTTGCTGGCCACACGGGTGCGCACCAGCTTGCTCTGGTGGCGACCGATGGTGTTAAAGGTCAGCGTGGGGCACTCGGCATCCATGGGGCGGATATCGCCGTAGGGCACCAGACCCAGCTTCACGAGCGCCTGGAAGCCATTGCAGATGCCCAGCATCAAGCCGTCGCGCTTTTGCAGCAGCTCGCGCACTGCCTCGGTAACGGCAGGGGCACGGAAGAATGCCGTGATGAATTTAGCCGAGCCATCGGGCTCATCGCCGCCCGAGAAGCCGCCGGGGATCATAACGATCTGGCTTTCCTGAATGCCCTTTACCAAAGCCTCGCAGCTTTCCGCTACCTTGGCAGGAGTCATATTGTTGATGACCAGCACCTTGGGGTCGGCTCCGGCGCGGCGGAAGGCAGCAGCCGAATCATACTCGCAGTTGGTGCCGGGGAATACGGGAATGATCACCTTGGGGGTAGCCAGGCGGGTGACAGGGCCTTTGCGCTCCTCTACCATGTGGGTGATATTATCCACCTCTTTACCGGCAGCGCGATAGGGCATTACCGGTTCGAGCTTACCTTCCCAAATCTCCTGCAGGGGGGCCAGGTCGATGGTCTCGCCTTCAAACTTCCAGCTGTATTCGCGGCAGGTGGTGCCCAAGATCAGGCCGGCCGAAACATCATCGGTAAGGGCCAGCACGATGCTGCCGTAAGCGGGCTTAAACAGCATTTCGGTGTCGAAGCCCTCGGCAAACTGAATGCCGATGCCGTTGCCGACACCCATCTTGAACAGGCACTCGGCCAGGCAGCCATAGCCGGGCGTTGCGGCGGCCAGCACCTTGCCCTCAGCGATCAGCTTTTCTACCTGCTTATACAGGCTTACCATGCTGGCGGCATCGGGCACGAGGCCATCGGCATCGTAATGGGGGCGCATCAGCACCACCTGGGTCTCGGGCTTTTTAAACTCGGGCGAGGTCACATAGCCGGTGTCGCCCACAGCGGTAGCAAAGCTTACCAGCGTGGGGGGCACATCCAGTTTTTCAAAGCTGCCGGACATACTGTCCTTGCCGCCGATCGCTCCCACGCCCAGGCCCACCTGGGCATCCAGAGCGCCCAGCAGTGCGGCCACGGGCAAGCCCCAGCGCTCCGGGTCTGCACCCAAACGCTCAAAGTATTCCTGGAAAGTCAGGTAGGTATCGCGCAGGCAGAAGCCCGAGCAGATCAGCTTTGTAACACTTTCCACAACCGAAAGATAAGCACCCTTATAGGGGTCCTGTTCCATCAGATAGGGGTTAAAGCCCCAGGCCATGCCGCTGCAGGTGGTGGTCTCGCCGTCTACGGGCAGCTTGGCGACCATTGCCATGGGCGGAGTCAGCTGGCGGCTGCCGCCAAAGGGCATCAGCACGGTGGCTGCACCGATGGTGCTGTCAAACCGCTCGCTCAGGCCCTTTTTACTGCACACATTCAAATCACCCAGTACGCTGGCCAGCTTTTCGTTCAGGGTGCTGCCTGCCCACTGGGGCTGCCATACATGGCCGGGGCGCACATGCGCCTTAATGTGCTTTTCTGCACCGTTGGTATTCAGGAAGTCGCGGCTCAGGTCTACGATCACCTTGCCGTTCCACTCCTCGCGCATGCGGGGCTCAGCAGTCACGGTGGCTACGCGGGTAGCCTCCAGGTTTTCTTCATGGGCATAGCCGATAAAGGTATCCACATCTTCGGGGGCCAGGGCCACGGCCATACGCTCCTGGCTTTCGCTGATGGCCAGCTCGGTGCCGTCCAGACCCTCGTATTTTTTGGTCACCTGGTTCAAATCGATATAAAGGCCGTCGGCCAGCTCGCCGATAGCCACCGAAACGCCGCCTGCGCCGAAGTCGTTGCAG
>CAVGKH010000116.1:1615-6297 GCA_963629755.1 Gemmiger sp. | reverse complement strand
GAAGCCATGCGCGAAGCCTTTTTGGAAGGGCGCGACATTCACCGCAGCACGGCTGCCAAAATGTATCACATTCCCGACGATGAAGTTACGCCCGCATTGCGCAGCAGCGCCAAAGCCATCAACTTTGGCATCATGTACGGCAAGGGTGCTTACAGCCTAGGCAAAGACCTTGGCATCAGTGTAAAAGAGGCCGATGCCTTTTTGAAAAACTATCTGGATACCTTTCCCGGAGTGGACGGCTATATGCGCTCGACCATTGCCGAGGCCAAAGAAAAGGGCTATGTTTCTACCCTGTTTGGCCGCCGCCGCGCCCTGCCTGAGCTGAGCAGCACCAATTTTCAGGTGCGCAGCGGCGGCGAGCGAATGGCGCGCAACACCCCCATTCAGGGCACAGCTGCCGATATCATCAAGCTGGCCATGGTGCGTGTGTGGAAACGCCTGCGGGCCGAGCATATGCAAAGCCGTCTGATTCTGACCGTGCACGATGAACTGATCGTGGAAGCACCCGAGGCCGAAGCCGCCAAGGCCGCCGAGATTCTGCAATATGAGATGGAGCACTGCGTAAATTATTCGGTGCCTTTGAGCGTGGAAGCCAAAACCGGCCACAACTGGCTGGAAGCCCATTGACCCGCGGAGGAGCAAAGATATGTTAGTTTTGGGAATTGAATCTACCTGCGATGAAACCGCCGCCAGTGTGGTGGAGGACGGCCGCATTCTGCACAGCAATGTGATCTCGACCAGCGTAAAAGAGCAGGCGCTCTACGGCGGTGTGGTGCCCGAGATCGCCAGCCGCCGCCACGCAGAATATATCAGCGCCACCGTAGAAAAGGCTCTGGCCGATGCCAGCATCACGGTGAACGACCTCGATGCCATTGCCGTGACCTTTGCCCCCGGGTTAATCGGCGCGGTGCTGGTGGGCGTAAACTTTGCCAAGGGGCTCGCCTATGCCAGCGGCAAGCCGTTGGTGCCGGTGCATCACCTGCGCGGGCACATTGCCGCCAACTACCTGACCCACCCCGAGCTGAAGCCGCCCTTCTTGTGCCTGGTTGCCAGCGGCGGCCACAGCCATATCGTGCAGGTGCAGGATTATACCAGGTTTAAAATTTTAGGCCGCACGGTGGACGATGCCGCCGGCGAGGCCTTTGACAAGGTAGCCCGCACGCTGGGCCTGCCCTATCCCGGCGGCCCCAGCGTGAGCGAAGCTGCCAAAAGCGGCGATCCCAAGGCCTACCGCCTGCCGGTGCCCAAGGTGGAGGGCAAATACAATGTAAGCTTTTCGGGCCTGAAAACCGCTGTTTTGAGCGCTGTGAACACGGCCAACATGAAAGGCGAGACCATCCGCGTACCGGATATGGCCGCCAGTTTTCAAGAGCGCATTGCACAGATCTTGGCGCAGAAGCTGCTGCTGGCTGCCGCGGATACCGGGGCCAAGCAGATCTGCCTGGCGGGCGGCGTGGCCGCCAACGGCCGTTTGCGCCAGCTGGTGAATGACGGCGCGCAGAAGCTGGGTGCCAAGGTGTATCTACCCCAGCTGCGCTTCTGCGGCGATAACGGTGCCATGATCGCCAGCCAAGGCTATTATGAATTTTTAAGCGGCAACACCGCCGGGCTGGAGCTGAACGGCCTGCCCACCCTGCCCATTGACTATAACTGCCACGACTGAGCACTCGATCTGTTTATAAAAAGCAAAAAGCCGGTAAAGCCTCCCGTATTTTTCGAGGCTTCAACCGGCTTTATCTTTATAAATTTTATTCTTCTGCGGGGGCCGTCTGGCCGTCGCCGGTTTCGGCATCGCCCGCCTGCGCCGCCTCATCGCCCGCCTGGCTGTCGGCATCGGCAGTATCTGTGCCGCTGTTCAGCGCGCCCGTGATATCAATATCATTTTCTGAGCGGAACACCGGTTCAATGGTGCCGTCTTTTTTTACATAGCTCACATCCAGCGTGCCGCGGTCGCTGTCGGTCAGGCAGTTGCCGTCATCGTTGCGCACGATTACACCCGTAAGCTGCAATTTATAATCCAGGTTGTTGCCTGTGCCAAGCTGGATCACCAAACGGTTCTGATAATAAACAGTGATCTCCTGCAGGTCCTCCATGTCCAGGCAGGTCACACCGTCCAGCAAGCTTTCCTTCTCTAGTAGCGAGATCAGCTCGTCAAAGGTCTGCTGCATATCCAGCGTGGCCTCCTCCACGGCATCCTGCGCATCAGCCGAGGCCGCGCTGCTTTCTGCCTGCGAGGCAGCCGAGGACGCCTCACTGCCGGAAAAGCTATCGGTCAGCAAAGAAGAAGACAGTTCTTCCACCTGCAGGTGCCTGCCTACCACGGGCTCTGCCACAGGCAGCTTGATCTCGGTGAGTTCTTCGTCAAACGGGTCGGCCTGCACAGCCAGCACCTTTAGGCGGCTGCTCAGCTCGGCCCAGCCAAACGAGCCGTTGATGGTGTATTTGGGCACCGCTGCTTCTACCTTGATCACGATCGTACCCGGCAGGCGGCGGCGGATCTCCACGCTTTCCAAATACGGCATGGCCTGCTCCATAGTTTCGGCCTTCTGTGCGGGGTCGAAGCCATAGATATTATCGCCCAAGTGCACATTCAGCGCCGCCAGAATGGCATCCTCAGAGTAAATGCCGGTGTTGGGCGGATCATTGCCCTCGGTATCGGTAATGCGGTAGCTATCTACCTTAAACAGCACATTGCTGCTCAGCACAATGCCTGCCGCTACGATCAGCAGCATGATCAGCGTAAAAATCAGCCGTCTGCGATGCTTGCGGCGGCGCTGCTCCTTGCGCGAAAGCTTTCGCTTTTCTGCGCGGCGGCGCTCCTGCCCGCCCTGCGGAAAAGCAGCTGTATAGCCCGCAGGCATACCCATGGGCAGAACGATCTGCTGCATGCCGCCGCTGCGCGCACTGCGCGGCTTTTCCACGCTGGCCGCGTTTTGGTCAAACACGGGGCGCTCGGCCTTGGGGCGCTGCTTGGGCCGCTGGGAGGGGGTACGGCTGTCTCTTTGCCGGTTTCTGCGGTTTTTATCCACCTGGCGCATACGGTCGGCCATGCACTTCTCCCCTCTTTTCTTACGGCAGCCCTGCTGCCCTTATTTTTTTACGATCTCCAAAAGCTTTTCGGTGATCTTATCTAGGCTGTGCGGCTCGGCCAGACTCTTGGCCATCTGGCCCATTACGCGCAGCTTGCCCGGCTCGGCGCAAAGCTCGTTCACCAGCTCGATCAGGCGTGCGCCGGTCAGGTCTTTTTCTTCGATCACGATGGCAGCTCCGGCCTTTTGCAGCTCCAGCGCATTGTAATACTGATGATTTTCGGCCACATAGGGGCTAGGGATCAGAATCGAAGCACGGCCCACAGCCTCTAACTCGGCCAGTGTCAGCGCGCCTGAGCGGCAGATCACAAGGTCTGCCGCAGCCAGCAGGGCAGGCATATCCTCAATATATTCCCGCACCTCAAACTGCTTGCCAACCTCTACATGCTGCGAGAGCATCATGCGGCGGAACGGCACCACACCCGCCTTTCCGGTGGCATGGATATGGCGGATCTTATGCTCGGGGTTTTCCTGCTCCCAGGCAGCCAGCTGTGCCACCACCTCGTTGATGGGGCGTGCGCCCAGGCTGCCGCCAAAGCTTACGATAAGCGTTTCATCGCCAAGGCCCATGGCACTGCGCACAGCCTCGCGGTTTTGCTCAAACAGCGCAGGCCGCACAGGGTTGCCCACTACAACGGTTTTTTCGGGTGCGCCCAGCTTTTCTACCGCCGCCTGCACTGCGGCAAACACCACGGTGGCTTCTTTTGCCAACAGCTTATTGGTCACGCCGGGAAAGGCATTCTGCTCGTGAATGGCTGTGGGAATGCCCATATGCGCCGCACAGCGCACCACCGGGCCGCTCACATAGCCGCCGCAGCCGATCACCAAATCGGGCTTTACCTCTTTCATAATAGCCTTGGCGCGCGGCATGGAAAGTGCCAGATGATACACGGCCTGCACATTGCGCACAATGTTTTTAGGCGTAAGGCGGCGCTGAATGCCGTTTACCTCAATATGGTGAAACGGGTATCCGGCCTTTGTCACCAAGCCGTATTCCATGCCCTCTTTTCGGCCCGCAAAATGGATCTCAGCCTCCGGGCATGCCTTGCCCAGCGCCTGCGCAATGGCCAGTGCCGGGTTGATATGCCCAGCCGTGCCGCCCGCTGCAATGAGTACACGCATAAGTAAATCCTCCCCGCTGCAAACTCCGATTTGCAGCCCTATGGCAGCACCGCATGCCCTCTGCCCGCCCTTTTGGCGTTAAAGGCGTGCGGTATTGCTTTAAACCTTATATTGATACCGGTATTCGCTCTGCTTCTGCGCAGGAAACGTGATCTTTTCTCCCATTGGTTTTTCTTCCTGCGATTGAATACGCACAAGATCACTGGCGCGCGATATGCTGAGCATAACGCCCATCTCGGCCAGCAGCATCACAAGGCTTGTGCCGCCCGATGAAAAAAACGGCAGGCCAATGCCCGTGTTAGGCACACTGTTGGTGACTACCGCAATATTATAGATCACCTGAAACGCGATCTGCGCGGTGATGCCCACTGCAATGAGCGAAGAAAAACGGTCGGGCGCTTTATAGGCGATATACAGCCCCTGTAAGATCAATGTGAGGAACAGAAGCACACAGAGAGAGGCCCCTATAAA
>CAVGKH010000116.1:0-1605 GCA_963629755.1 Gemmiger sp. | reverse complement strand
TAAAATCGTTTGTGGCCTCCGGCAGCCAAAGATGCTTTTGCCGCCCCGCGCCGAAGCCCAGACCGAACAGCCCGCCGCTGGAAATGGAATACAGGCTTTGCTGCGTTTGATATTCGATCTTATCCGGGTCGAGCCAGGTGGAAAGACGCTTTTCGATATAGCCCTGCTGCGTGAACAAGAACACGATGGCAAGCACTACCGCACCGCTGCCCGCCGAGACGATCCACTTCCAGGCGATACCGCTGCAAAACATCATGGCGGCCAGAATGCACAGCATCAGCACTATGGCCGAATAGTGCGGCTCAAATTTGAGCAGCACCAGAATGGGCAGAATGATCAGCGCCGGCAGCAAAACACCGTACTGCAGCGTTTTCACCTTACGCCGATGCCGCTCCATCACAAAGGCTTCGATTAAGATCAGACCGAACTTTGCCATTTCGCTGGGCTGCAGCGTAGGCAGATGGTCCAGATTGATCCAGCGGCGGCAGTTGTTGATAGGCTCCATAAACAGCACAGCTATCAGAAGAAGGATGCACAGCATATAAAACGGCCACACCCATCGCCGCAGCCAGCGGTAATCGATGCGTGATACCACCCACGCCACCAGCAGCCCGCCCAGCGCGTAAATGCACTGCGGACGGATAAAATAATAGCTGGAGCCCATGCGGATATATCCCGTGGAATAGCTGGCGCTGAACAGCATAAACAGGCCAAACACCAGCAGACACAAAAGATTGATAAAATAGGAGGTCATAAATTTAGCGCCGGTGCCGATCGGATAGAGCATGCGCGGCCGTGAATCGATCCATTTGCCGGTTTTTATGCGCTTATTTGCCATTTTATACGCCTCCTTTCCCTTTTATTTACAGTTTTACTTTTTTCAGATCATGCGGATATACACAAAGCCGAGCGCTACAAAGCCAAGCGCCACCAGGCTGAATACCGAGTCAATCTTCACCTCGCTCCAGCCGCTTTTTTCAAAGCTGTGATGGATCGGGGTCATTTTAAAAATACGCTTGCCGTGGGTAAGCTTAAAGTAGGTCACCTGGATCACCACGCTGCCGGCCTCCCAGATGTACACAGCGCCCATGAACAGCAGCAGTTCCGGCCAGCCCATGCAGTAAGCCATGCCTACCACTGCGCCGCCCAAAAACATGCTGCCTGTATCGCCCATAAAGGTTTTGGCCGGGTAAAAGTTCCAGATCAAAAAGCCAGCCAGTGCACCGGCCAGCGCTGCGGCATACACCGAAAGATGGTAATAGCCCATCAGGCTGGTAGCCACCAGGTAGCCCAGCATCACCACAAACGTCACGCTGCTGGCAAGGCCGTCGATGCCATCGGTCAGGTTTACGGCGTTGACCATAAAAATGATGAGCAGCAGCGAGAGCGGGTAGAACAGAATGCCGAAATTCACATTGCCGAAGATTGGCAGGCGCACCAGCGTGCTGACGGCGCCGTTTTTATAAAGCCCCAGCAGCAGAGCAAGCGTAATGGCTACCTGCAAAACGATCTTCTGCCAGGCACGCAGGCCCAGGTTTCGCTTTAAGATTACCTTGATGAAGTCATCAATAAAGCCCACTGCGCCAAAGGCCGCCGCCGAGAAGA
>CAVGKH010000115.1:0-6324 GCA_963629755.1 Gemmiger sp. | reverse complement strand
CCTCGTAGCTTCTTTCCTAAACAAAAACAGCCCCTTTACAGCACTGCCTTTCGGTCAAAGGCTCGCTGCAAAGGGGCTGTTTATTATTACTCTTCTTCTGTGCAAAAGCGCCCGTCGGCCTCGCGGTAAAAGCACCAGGCCTCCCAGATCTGGGCCTCGGGCACATCCAGCGCTTCGGCAACTTCGCTTACGGTAAGCCCCTGCCGCAGCAGGGCAGCCAGGCGGCGCTTGGGCACAAGCTCCTGCAAGGCTGCGCGGTTCACCTGCGCCTCGGCACGGCAGCGCTGCTCATAAGGGGCATCCGCTTTATAAAATGCTCCCAGCTTATAATGCCATTTTTCATGCGTGAGCACGGTGTTGGCCTCCTGCTCTCCCTGCAGATCGCCCAGCACCAGAAAATCATCCTGAAACGCCACCGCTTTATGCGTGGTGATCTGCGGCTTTGCAACCACCATCACACCCATATCGGTAAGCTCCTGCATCTGCAATTCACTTTTGGTCATGGCCTTTCGTCATCTCCGCTTTCAGCCGCACCAGAGCCATCAGCTCGCGGCGGTCGTTTTCGGTAAGCCGGCGCGCCACCTGCCCATAAAAAGCGAGAAATTCATCTTCCAGCGGGTCGGCAGCAATGCCAAGCAAGCTATCGGTCGATACCCCCAGCGCCTTGGCCAGCTTGGCCAGCGTTTCGCTGGAGATATTTTTTTTGCGCCCGTTTTTTAAATCGCTCAAAATTCCGGGGCTCACCCCGGCGCTTTCACATAAAGCGCTTACCGAAGTGCCGGATTCCTGGCAAAGGCGGGCAATGTTTTCATACAGTTCGTTCATGGTCGGGGCCTCACTTTTTTGCATCTGCGCCGCGCCCGGCAAAAGAGTGGCTGCCGAAAAGAAAAAGCGCTGCGCACCCTGGGCATACGGGGCGTGCCCATGGGCTTTGGCCTTATTATATACTGAATCAAGTAATTATTGCAAGCTGTTTTTCTTTAAAAAGTAATAGCAAAATTTTTTGCCGCATTCTGGCTCACGCCTCGCCGCCGGCTGCACTTTTGCGGCGCTCAGCGGCAAAGCCCAGGCATAACACCAAGATCAGTGCATACAGCCCCGGCGTGCCGCTCAGCCAGGTAGCCGTGCCGATCATGCCCAGCAGCGAGCCGTCATCAGAAAGGCCATACCGCAGCCCGGCCTCCAGCGCGAACCGGCTCAGTGAAACATGCAGCGCCATCAGTGCGGTGGCTGCGGCGGCAAGGGCTGCCAGCGCACCGCCCGGGGTCCCGGTGCGCAGCACCCGGCGGCAGCGGATCAGAAAAGCCGCCAGTGCCGCCATATCCATAAAAGTAAACGCCTGCAGCCTCACACAGGCAAACACCGCCTGCACGATCTCGCTCTGCGCAATCTGCTCATAGCCCTCGGCGGCCTGCTGCCCATAGGGCGGCAGCAGAAAAACGCGCCGCCATAGCTGCCACAAAATGCCAAGCGCCAAAACCGCCACCAAAAACACTGCAAACCGCTTTGTTCCCTTGCTCATACCGCTGCACCTCCATCTTTTAATGCAGCACCGCACGATTTTAAGCGCTGACAACAGCCGGTGCGGTGTTTTTTTCAGTATAACAGATGCCCCGGCGCAAAATCTATCATCAAGCTGTAAATGTTTTTGCCATGGCCTGCCTGCAGCAGTGTATCAGCGCGGTCAGCGCCGGGCCGGGGGCCTCTTCTTTTCGCACGGCCAGATACACTGTGCTGTATACCGGCGGCGTTACGGGCAGCACCCTTATGCCGCCCGGACGCGCCGCTGCCGCAGGCAGATGCCGCTCAAACAGCAGCGCCGTACAGCCCGCAGCCGCCATATCCAAAATAGAATCGATGCGGTGCCCGGTATACTGGATATGCGGCGTAAACCCGGCGTTCTGGCACGCCTGCACACACAGGCTGTAAGGCAGACTGCCGCGTGCGATCAGCGCAAAGCCATCGTTTGCCAGCTCGGCCAACGGCGCTTCCTGCTGCCCGGCCAGCGTATGGCCCGCCGGTAAAACCGCCATGAGCCTCTCACAGAACAAAGCATGGGTCTGCAGCGGCTCTGCCAGGGGCGCTTCGCCGCTTTCACGGCAGATCGCCAAGTCGCAGCGGCCCGCCAGCAGTGCCTCACGCGCGGGCTGGGTGTCCATTTCCTCTACCTCCAGCTCTGCCTCGGGAAACTGCCGCTGAAAGCGGATCACAGCCTGCGAAAAGCCGTAGTGCGCAATATCGGGCAGAGCCGCCACGCGCAGCCGCACTCGGCCGCTGTGCGCCGCCTGCCGGGCCAGCGCCTCGGCCTTGGCCTGCAGGCCGCAGATTTTCCGTGCCGTGGGCAGCAGCTTCTGCCCCAGCTCGGTAAGCGTCACCTTGCGGCTGGTGCGCACAAACAGCGGTGCCCCCAGCTCGCGCTCCATGGCACGGATATGCTTACTGAGCACCGACTGGCTGATGAACAGCGCTTCGGCCGCCGCCCAGAAATTGAGCGTTTCGGCCAACACCACAAACTCTTTATAATACTGGATCTGCACTGCCGTGCCCTCCTTTTATTGATTCCATATCAGAATCAATCATAGCAGGTTTTTGAATTGGTTGTCAATGCCGCCGGGCCTTATACTAAAAGCAGTAAAAAATCTTTTCTGCCTTTATCAAGGAGGTACTGATATGAACCATCGCACCGATATCCGCGATCTGCGCACGGCACTGGATGTTTTGCGCCAAACGCCGGGCCAGCTGGTAGAGACCCAGGTCGAGGTAGACCCCGCCGCCGAGCTTTCGGGTGTTTACCGTTATGTGGGCGCGGGCGGCACCGTGATGCGCCCCACCACCGTAGACGGCCCCGCCATGCTGTTCCACAATATAAAGGGTCACCCCGGCGCCAGCGTAGCCATTGGCGTAATGGCCAGCCGCCAGCGCGTAGCCGACCTGTTCGGCTGCAAAAAAGAGGAGTTGGGGCATCTGGTGTGCCAGTGCGCCCAAAACCCCATTCAGCCCGTTGTGGTCGATACGCCGGCCCCGGCGCAGGAGGTCGTGCATCTGGCCTCCGATGCCGATTTTGACTTGTTCAAGCTGGTGCCTGCCCCCACCAATACTCCGGTGGATGCCGGGCCTTACATCACGCTGGGCATGTGCTATGCCACTCACCCCGACACCGGCCTTTCGGATGTGACCATCCACCGCATGTGCATTCAGGGCAAGGATGAGCTTTCCATCTTTTTGCAGCCCGGCAGCCGCCACATCGGTGCCATGGCCGAGCGCGCCACCGAGCTGGGCCAGCCGCTGCCGATCTCGATCTCGATCGGTGTAGACCCCGCCATCTGCGTGACCAGCTGCTTTGAGCCTCCCACGACCCCGCTGGGCTTCAACGAGCTTTCTATTGCGGGCGCACTGCGCCAGCACCCGGTAGAGCTGTGTCCCTGCAAGACCATTCACGAAAATGCCATTGCCAACGCCGAGTATATCATTGAGGGCGAGATCCAGCCCGGCGTAAAGGTGGTGGAAGATCAGCACAGCCACACCGGCTACGCCATGCCGGAATTTCCCGGCTATAACGGCAAGGCCAGCAGCGAATGCTGGCTGATCAAGGTAAAGGCTGTTACACACCGCCGAAACCCCATTATGCAAACCTGCATCGGCCCTTCGGAGGAGCATGTGAACATGGCGGGCATTCCCACTGAGGCCAGCATTCTGGGCATGATCAATAAAGCTCTGCCCGGCAAGGTGCTGAACTGCTACAGCCACCGCGCTGGCGGCGGCAAATACATGGTGGTGCTGCAGTGCAAAAAAACCGTGCACACCGATGAGGGCAAGCAGCGCCAGGCCGCCCTGCTGGCTTTCAGCGCCTTCCCCGAGCTGAAAACCGTGATCCTCGTAGACGAAGATGTGGATATCTTTGATACAAATGATGTGCTCTGGGCCATGAACACGCGCTTTCAGGGCGACCGGGATATCATCACGATCCCGGGCGTGCGCTGCCACCCGCTCGACCCCAGCTCGAACCCCGACTACTCGCCCAGCATTCTGGATATCGGCTGCTCGACCAAAACCATTTTCGACTGCACCGTGCCCTTTGCCCTGAAGCAGCGCTTCAAGCGGGCCGAGTTTCTGCCCGTTGACCCCGAGCGGTGGCTGCATGGTTAAGCGGCTTGTTGTTGGGGTAAGCGGTGCGAGCGGCGCGCCGCTGGCCGTGCAGCTTTTGCGCCAGCTGCGGCAGCTTCACCCCGAAGTAGAAACGCACCTGATCTTAACGCATGGCGGCGAAGTGACCCTTTTGCAGGAGACCGGCCTGACCGCCGCCCAGCTGGGCGAGCTGGCCTCGGTGATAGAGGACAACCGCAACATCGGTGCGGCCCCCGCCAGCGGCAGCTGGAAGAGCCTTGGCATGATCGTGTGCCCGTGCAGCATGAAAACCGTGGCAGGCATTGCCAGTGGCTACAGCGAAAACCTTTTGCTGCGCGCAGCCGACTGTATGCTCAAAGAGCGGCGCAAGCTGGTGCTGGTGGCGCGCGAAAGCCCGCTTTCCACCCTGCATTTAGAAAATCTTGCCAAGGTGAGCCGTTACGGCGCGGTGGTGCTGCCGCCTATGCAGACCTACTATAACCACCCCGCCTCCGTGCAGGATATGACCCGCCACACCGTAAACCGCATTCTGAGCCAGTTCGATTTGGAAGAAGAAACTAACGAATGGAAGGGGCTGTGACCATGCGCAGTTTTACGCTTACGCGCCAGCTTCGCAGCAAAGCCATCACTGCCGCCGTAACCGACACCGGGCGCGGCGTGCAGGTGCTTTTAGCCGGAGGCGATGCGCCGCATATCGGCGCAGTGGGCATTTTATCGCCCGATGGCAAAATCGCCGTCACCGAGTTTGCCTCCCACCGCGAGGGCATTTTGTGCCACCGCTGGTGCCGCGCCCTGGCCGAAGCCGGCCTTGCCCCCGCCGTGGTATCGGCCGGCATACACTACGATGCCGCCACCAGCGGGCAGATACAAGCCGTGATAGCCGAAAGCGAAAGCCTGCTGGCCGAGGCGGTGGAACTGCTGCACCGGTAAATGCTGTTTTACGCAGAAATTCAAAACGAGGTTCTTTTATGGAGCTCATACAGCTGCAAGCCTTTGTAAACCTTGCTCAAACGCAGAAAATGTCTCAGACCGCACAGGAGATGAATACTTCCGTTTCTCAAATCAGCAAGCTGATTTCTTCTCTGGAAGCTGAACTGGGCCTCTCGCTTTTTGACCGTATCGGCCGCGGGCTTCAGGTAAACGAAAACGGAAAAATGTTTTACCGCTATGCCTCCGATGCGATCGTATCTCTTCAAAACGGCCGCACTGCGCTGAGAAGCAGCGGAGCTTCTGTTGCAGGCTGTGTAAAAATCGGCTGCTATGCTTTTTCTATTTTTCTGCATGACTGCATAGAGGCATTTTCCCGCTTAAACCCTATGGTCGATTTTTATTTTACCGAAATACAAAACGAAGACCGCCGCGTGCTGATGAACTCTACCGATATTATTCTGTATTCCGGCAGCGGCAGCTATCCCGGATTTCAAAAATGTTTTCCTGTAAGCCATGTTTTAAAAGAAGAGCCATTCTATGCCGTGGTCTCTCCCAGGCTTCATCAGTTTTCCTCACAGCAAACAAGCGTATCTTTAAGCGCTCTGCAGGGCCTGCCTCTGGTTGAAAACCAAACCTCGCCTTTTTACACGCACCCTTTATATACCGGTTTCTCTCGGGTAGCCAATGTTTGGGGGCATTCTTTTCAAATTCGTTATTCTGTGACCGATTTCAGCTCAAAGCTTTCTATTGTAGATCACGGTCTCGCCTTTGCTTTTTTACCCGAGATCTGTTTGGAGACAGCAAAAAAGCTTTCGCCTGATCTGCAAGTTCTCTCCATCGTCCCCCAGGCACCCCGGCGCAGTTTGATGATCGCACGCCAGCCCGAATCGCAGATGCCGCATTCTGCCTGGGCATTTTGGCAGTATCTGCGCAATTACTATCATTTAGGCGAAGACTGTGAGTAAACCGCTTTGCCTTTTTTACACCGTATGCCGCCTTGCAGCATACGGTGTTTTTGTATTGTTTCCATTTTAGAAACAGTCGTTGCCTTTCTTTTAATTGATGCGGTATTCCTTTTTCTTTTACAATATAACAAAGAAAAAGCCCTGCCGGGCGGGCAGGCAGCGCTTTGGGTTGGTTTTGCCGCCGCCGGCACAGCCGAAAAAGAAGAAGATGTATTTTGTAAGGAGGAATTGCAAATGACACCGCAAATTGCACTGGTATTGGGCGCATTCCTGTTCATGATCGTGTTTATGATCTGGGGAGTGA
>CAVGKH010000114.1:0-6350 GCA_963629755.1 Gemmiger sp. | reverse complement strand
GTCTCCACCTCGGCGCGCAGTGTCTGGAAGCTGTAAATTAAAAAAATATTATACAAAGAGCCGCGCCCCTGCGTTTACGGGGGCGCGGCTCTTTGTATAACGGGTCAAATGTCCTCCATGTGGTTCGTCACGGCCCAGCCGTTCCGGCCAAATGTTCCTCACCGCATAGTGGCCATTCTTAGATAAACCTGCGCAAAAGCCTTATGCTTACTTGTAGGGGCTTGCATTGCAAGCCCGCTCACAAAGACATCAAAATAATACGCAGCGCCCTAGCTGGCCTGTTTATAAAGTCTCCACCAAACCAAGGGCTGCCCCCTTGTGCCGAGGAACTCTTGGCCGCAGGCCAACCGTGACGAGGTATAAGGGGGTCAGCCCGAAAGCGGTGCGTACCTCCCTCCATTCCTCCGTTGAAATAACTCTTATTTCTCTGTTTCCGCCGCCATCACTTCGGTCAGCGCGCTCTGCCACCAGGCCTCTGCCTGTGCCTGCGAAAGCGAAAGCGAATACGCATACCCGTTCGCCGTCCACTCGGCCAGTGTATAGCTGCCGGTCTCCTCGCCCTTTAAAAGCACCTCTGCATCTGCCAGCTCCAGCTGTGTCTCAGCGGCATACTCGTTGTAGTCGCCCGATACCGGCTCTTCGCCTACGCCCTTGCGCAAAAGCGTCCATTCGTCGTTCTGGCCGCGATACTCCACCTGAGCCATTGTGCCCCAGTAGTCAGTGTACACCGTCTCCATCGGCTCAAACGGCAGGCTCTGCAGCTGCGGCACCACAAAGCCTACAGCACCGGCCAGCGCCTCGGCGCTGTCATATTCCACCATGCCGTTTACTACGCTGACCTCTGTGCCGTCGTAGTCGGCATTGCCCTCGGCCACATAAGCACTCACGCCCTGGCCCGTACTTTCTTCTGCCGTATCCGCTGCCATTGCGCTGCTCTTTCCTGCCCTCCACGAAAAGCTTCTGCTTCCCACCAGCAGCACCGCCATACAGGCGGCCGCGGCCGCCGCGCCGCGCAGCACACGGCTCCAGTTAATCGGCTTTTTGCGGGGCGTACTCAAATCGGCCTTTCGCAGATTTTCCAGAATGCGGCCTCGCATCTCTTCGGTCACTTCAATATGCTCCATGATCTCATCATACTGCTGCTTCAATGCCGTATTCCTCCTTCAGCAGGCTTCGCAGTTTCTCCCGGCCCCGCTGCAGATCTGAGCGCACGGTCGCCTCGTTCTTACCCAGGATCTGCGCGATCTGCCGTCCTGCGTACCCCTCGTGGTAAAACAGGTGGATCACCTGCCGGTAGCGTAGCGGCAGGCGACTCACCGCCTCCCATACAAATGCCAGATCCGGCCTTTCCTCCGCGATCAGCTCCTCTTTCAGTTCATCGCCCTGCCGCAGCTTTTCGGCCCGCAGCTTATTTTTGCTCAAGTTTCCCGCTACGCGCAAAAGCCAGGCCTTGGCGTGCTGGTCGTTTTCAAACTTCGGCGCCGTCTGCAAAAAACGGATCAGCGTTTCCTGCAAGATCTCCTCGGCATCCTCGCGGCTGTGCAGATAGGTATAGGCATAGCGCAGTATGCTGCTGCCGTGCCTGTCCAAAAGCTGCTCTGCCTGCCGGTTCAACTCCTCCCGGCTTTTTTCCGCAGCCCGCACCGGCGGCATAAGCACTGCCGCCAGGCTCACCACTGCCTGCCACACCCCGGCCCAAAAGGGGGCCCTGCAGGCGATCCCTGCTGCCATTTACTGCTTCACCCTTTCTGTTATCCTGTGCTCACTGCACCTCGGCCACCACCGCAGCCATCTCCTGCTCGGTCACACCGCCCGGAAGATACACCGAATATGTGTATCCATCTGCGCTCCAGATTGCCAGTTCGCAGGCCTCC
The DNA here is from genome assembly GCA_963629755.1 of Gemmiger sp. Classification (GTDB taxonomy): domain Bacteria; phylum Bacillota; class Clostridia; order Oscillospirales; family Ruminococcaceae; genus SFIE01. The sequence goes on along the minus strand of CAVGKH010000114.1, from coordinate 4,476 downwards.
TCGTTGCCTCCGCGCACGCTCACCTCGGTCTGCCCTACCAACAGGGTATCGCTGTAGGGATAATCATTGTATACGCCGCTGATATCCCCCTCTCCCGGCGCTTTGCGGATCGTTACCTGCTCTGCATCCTCCGCGCTGTACAGCACCTCCACAATGGGCTGCTCGCTGTCTGCCAGCACCTGAATGCAAGCCCTGGGCAGCCCGTTCACACTGTCCGGGGCTGTCAGGTCAAAGCCTGCCAGATTCTTGGCATCCTCCATGCCCGGCACCTCCTGCCAGGGGTTCGGTATCTGCACATTCTCGTTTTCCGCTTCGCTCCCTGCTGTGCTTTCCGTCGCACTCTGTACCGTGCTCTGCGCACCGATCGTTTTTGTTTTCTCTGCACCGCAGCCTGCCAAAGTAAAAATCGAAAGTGCAGCCAGAGCCCATACAGCCAGTTTTTTCATGGTAAATTCCTCCGTTTATTCTAAATCATTTTTGGTTTGTTCCGCAAGTTTTTCCTTGCCTTTCTGCCCTATATACGCCTGGCCGGGCACAAATGATGCACTCTTTTTAAATTTTTCCAAAAAAATTTCCCGGTGCTCAAAGCGGCAAGCGCCAGCCCCGGGCACCGGGAGATCTGTTATTTTTTAATCGCCTCAAGCAGCTGCCGTGTCTTCTCCGTCTGCGCTGAGCATATCCGGCACACTCAGCACGCCGCCGCACTCCACCGGCGTTTCGCTGTTGATCACCGCCATGCATGACTGCGCGATCTCCAAATCACCGCTTGTGCGAATGCCCACCATACCGGCTTCAATCATCAAGCTGCTGCGCTCTGCACGCAGCCATCCGCGCTCCTCGCTTTTGGCTTTGGCCAAAATGCCATATGTATAGCAGTTCAGCTCCACCGTAGCTCCATCAATATCCACCGTGTTGGCACGCAGGCCCACATAGGGGGCCGATACCACCACCGTGGATTTCTTGATCTTTAAATCGGCGTGGCTGCGAATGCCGTTGCGGTAGCTGCCCTCCACGCTCAGCGCGCCGCTGCCCTTGATCTCCAAGTCACAGTCGGCATACAAGCAGGCGTTCACATCTTCGTCATCGGAAGCCGGGCTTTCGTAGTTCATGCTGTCTGCCAGCCGGTTCACGGTCTTGCCTGCCAGCGTGATCACCGCCTTGTCGGCGCTTCTCACCCAAATGGCCGGGCCGCGGCTGCTCTGCAGGTCCAGCCCTGCCAGCTCCAGCTCCACCTTCTTCTTTTTAGAAAGCGAAACCACCACCTGCCCGTCCTGCGATGTACCGGTCAGCAGGTAGTTTCCCTTTTTTAATATCGTCACCCGGTTGATCTCCGGCTCTACCCATACCGCATACGGGTCAGCCGGGCTCACCGTTACCCCGTTTTCTGAAAAAGTAATGGTGATGGTCGGGTCTGCTTTTTCTTCCATCATCTGGGCGTGCGCGGCAACGGCGCACAGCGCCCCCAGCAGCAGGGCCGCTGCCAAAAATACCAGCACCTCTGCCCACATCGCGGCTTTGCGTGAACGCATGATCTCTCCTTATCCGCCTGAAACAGCCTTTTTATCGTTCCCTGCCTTTCGGCAGCATTTCCAAACGCAGTGGATTATATCACAGTTTATTTTTCCCTGCAAGGCACAAAATTTTTCCATTGTGCCAAAAGCAAAAAAAGCGCCCCGCTTTGGCCTTACGCGGCACAAAATCAGGGCAGCTTTTCTTTTTTTCACTCAGTCGCGGCCAAAGATATCGCGGGTATACACCTTTTCGGCCACATCGTCCAAAACCTTATCACTGCGGTTCGCAATGATCGCATCGCAGCTCTTCTTAAAGGCGGCCAAATCCCCCTCTACCTTAAACCCTGCAAACTCGCTGCCCGCGGCCAGCGTAGGCTCATAGATCTTGATCTGCACGCCCTGCTGCTGCAGCCGCTGCATAACGCCCTGGATGCTGGATTGACGGAAGTTGTCCGAGTTGCTCTTCATGGTCAGGCGATACACGCCCACCACTGGGGCACGCCCCTCGGCGTTTGCCTTGGCCAATACCTGGGCAGCAATATGGTCCTTGCGGGTATCGTTCGAGCGCACGATTGCGCCGATCAGCTCCTGCGGCACACCGGCATAGTTGGCCAGCAGCTGCTTGGTATCCTTGGGCAGGCAGTAGCCGCCGTAACCAAAGCTGGGGTTGTTATAATGGCTGCCAATGCGCGGGTCAAGGCCCACGCCCTCAATGATCTTGCGAGTATCCAGCCCTTTCAGCTCGGCATAGGTATCCAGCTCGTTAAAATAGGCCACGCGCATGGCCAGATAGGTGTTGGCAAACAGCTTCACGGCCTCTGCCTCCGTAAAGCCCATAAACAGCGTGTCTACATCGGGCTTCAGTGCGCCCTGCTGCAAAAGCGCAGCAAAGGTATGCGCCGCCCGCACAAGCTCTTCATCGGCAAGATCCGTTCCCACCACGATGCGGCTCGGGTACAAATTGTCATACAGCGCCTTAGATTCACGCAGAAATTCTGGGCTGAACATGATCTTTTTGCTGCCGGTCTTTGCGCGGATGCTCTCGGTATACCCCACCGGGATCGTCGATTTAATGATCATGACCGCCTCGGGGTTCACCTGCATCACCAGATCGATCACAGCCTCCACGGCCGAAGTATCAAAAAAGTTTTTGGCATCGTCGTAGTTGGTGGGCGCGGCGATGATCACCAGCTCCGCTTCCTTATAGGCGGCCGCGCCGTCCAGCGTTGCGGTCAGATCCAGCTCTTTTTCCGCCAGATACTTTTCAATATAATCGTCCTGGATCGGCGACTTTCGCCGGTTGATCAGCGCCACCTTCTCCGGAATCACATCCACAGCGGTAACACTGTTGTGCTGCGCCAGCAGCACCGCCAGCGAAAGCCCCACATATCCGGTCCCCGCAACTGCGATTTTCATGTTCTTTCTCCTCAAATTTTATAAAATTCCTTATACCATACAGCAAATTTTCGCAGCCCTTCCCGCAGTGGTGTATCAGGCTTAAAGCCAAAATCCCGTTCCAGCGGTGTGGTATCGGCATAGGTCACCGGCACATCGCCCGGCTGCATAGCCACCAGCTGCTTGTGCGCTTCAAAGTCGTAATCCTTCGGCAGCACACCGGCTCTTACCAGCTCTTCGCTCAAAATCTTTACAAAGTCCAGCAAATTTTCAGGGTGACTGTTTCCAATATTATACACCGCGCACGGGGGTTCAGGCAAGCCGTCTGCCCCGGTTTTGCGCACGGGAGGCTTTTGCATTACCCTCTTGATTCCCTCTACAATGTCATCAATGTAAGTAAAGTCTCGCTTGCAATTGCCGTAATTAAATATTTTAATGGTCTCGCCGTTTACCAGCTTGTTCGTAAAGCCAAAATAAGCCATGTCAGGTCGTCCTGCCGGGCCGTACACTGTAAAAAATCGAAGCCCCGTACAAGGTATCTCATACAGCTTTGCATAGGCATGTGCCATCAGCTCATTCGATTTTTTAGTGGCGGCATACAAACTTACCGGGTTATCCACCTTGTCCTCTGTCGAATACGGCACCTTGGCATTGGTTCCATATACACTCGAGGAGCTGGCATATACCAAATGCCGTACACCCGGCTTTCCCCCATCATACGAATGCCGGCAGGCCTCCAGAATGTTGTAAAACCCAATTAGGTTCGATTGAATATACGCATCCGGGTTTTCGATCGAATACCGTACCCCAGCCTGCGCCGCCAGATTCACTACGATCTCCGGCTCATACTTCTGAAACGCCCCGAAAACCGTTTCCTTATCCGCAATATCGCCCTTGATAAATGTAAAATCAGAAAAGCCCCGCAGCTGCTCCAGCCGATACTCTTTCAGGCTCACATCGTAATAACTATTCACATTATCAATACCAACGATCTTATCCGCGCTTTTCTCACGCAAAAGCCGCAGCGCCAAATTTGCACCAATAAATCCCGCACACCCGGTAATTAGTATGGTCATAAATAGATGCTCCCTTTTATATCTTCAATTTTGAATTGCTATTTTATACTAATTTGCTTTTTTAGACCTAAGAATGGCATAAATCTTATAGATATATTTCTTATTAAACAACATATTTACTAAAAGCGACACAGCTATCCATACTATACTTACCCTAATTGCCAGCCACGCCCATTCCATATAGTTTACTTGTGACATTGTAAATCTTGTTGAAATCATTGTTGCTATTACGGCAACCAATGCATCCAGGAAAAAATTTTTTATGGTATTTCGAAATTTTATGTGGATAAAGTTTTTATAAGTATAAGTTATAAGCCATATCATCTGATAGGCCATTGCTATCAGTGTTCCAATTGCAACACCCACAAGCCCAAAGCTCTTTACTGCTAAAACCGAAATTACTACATTAATCATAGCTGCTGAAAAGAAACAGCTTTGCGTTTGCTTAAAATGTCCCCCTGCAAAAGTCATCATTGTATATGGCTTTACCATGC
>CAVGKH010000113.1:0-6385 GCA_963629755.1 Gemmiger sp. | reverse complement strand
TTACCCTGACTCACCGGCACTGCCGGTGAGTCGCGGTGAGTTTCATGGATATTCTCGCACACTTCGCCGACCTCTTCAATCCGGCCTGTTATTTGACGCTTACCTATAAGCAATTTAAAGTTGCTGTTTTCTCATATCTATCAATAATCAAACAACTTGCGGCCAACAAAAAATATCCGCCGCAAAATCAAAAGATCTTACGGCGGATATGGCGCAGACGGTGGGATTCGAACCCACGTGGCATTGCTGCCAAATTGATTTCGAGTCAATCTCGTTACGACCACTTCGATACGTCTGCATAATTTTAAGGCGATTTGCGGTTCACCGCTGAAATCACTTATAATAGTTTAGCAAAATACTGCGGAATTGTCAATTAAAAAATCGGGACCGGGAAATTGATTTTTCCGGCCCCGGCAGCTTTTTATGCTTTATGCTTCTGCCAGCACTTCGCCCAAAATTTTCAGCGCTTTTTCTACATCTGCTTCTGTTAAGATCAGCGGGGGCAAAAGGCGCAGACGGGTTTTGGCGGTGAGGCACAAAAGGCCCTTTTTACGGGCGGTGGCCAGCACATCGGCAGCCTTGATGGGCTCTTCAAAGGCGATGCCCACCATCAGCCCCAAGCCGGAAACTTCGGCCACATGGGGCAGTTTTGCAAGCCCGGCGCGCAGCTGGGCGGCGCGCTCGTTTACATTCTGCAAAAAGCCGGGAGCCAGCAGCTTATCCATTACCACATTAGCACCGGCGCACACCACAGGGTTGCCGCCAAAGGTGCTGCCGTGGCTGCTGGGGCCCATGCCAACGGCTACGGCCTTGCTTACGGCCACGCCGCCAATGGGCAGGCCGCCGCCAAGGCCCTTGGCCATGCTGATGATATCCGGCATAAAGTCGAACTGCTGGTAGGCAAACAGCGTGCCGGTGCGGCCCATGCCGGTTTGCACCTCATCTACGATTACGAGCACATCATTTTTATGGCACAGCTCTACGGCCTCGGTCACATAGGCTTTATCCAGCGCCATCACGCCGCCTTCGCCCTGCACCATTTCCATCATCACAGCGCACACCTTGTTGCCTTCCAGTGCGGCCTTCAGTGCTTCGATGTCATTGGCGGGCACATATACAAAGCCCTCGTTGAAAGGCCCGAAATAGTTGTGAAATACCTCCTGGCCGGTAGCGGTCAGCGTGGCCATGGTGCGGCCGTGAAAGCTGTTTACCAGGCTGACGACCACATTGCGCTCAGCACCGTATTTATCGTAGCTGTATTTACGGGCAGCTTTAATAGCGCCCTCGTTGGCCTCAGCACCGCTGTTGCCGAAGAACACCTTATCAAAGCCTGTGGCCTTGCACAGCTTTTCGGCCAGTGCCGCGCAGGGCTCGGTATAAAACAGGTTGCTGGTATGCTGCAGCGTGGCGGCCTGCTTTGCCACGGCGGCGGCCCAATCGGGGTCGCAGTAGCCCAGGCAGTTTACGCCAATGCCACTGGTGAAATCCAGATATTCGTTGCCGTCCGGGTCCTGGGCCATCATGCCCTGGCCGCTGGCCAGCACCAGTTCGTTGCGCTTATAGGTATGCATCACATACTGGTCGTCCTGCTGCATTACTTTTTTTGCATCCATGGTTCTTTTTCCTTTCTGCCGCCGGGCTTACTTTTCGTCTTTGTACAGCAATGTGCCGCTGCCCTTATCCGAGAAGTTTTCGAGCAGAATGCTGTGCGGCACACGGCCATCGATGATGGAGACCTCGTGCACGCCCTGCTTGATGGCGTTTACCATGCCCTTTACCTTGGGGATCATACCGCCTGCGATGGTGCCGTTTTCCATAAGCTCAGGCACCTTGCCGATCTCGATGCTGGGGATCAGCGTGCTTTCATCGTCCTTATCCATGAGGATACCGGCGATATCGGTCATGCTCACAAATTTTTCGGCCTGCAGGGCAATGGCGATCTCGGCGGCGGCGGTGTCGGCGTTCAGGTTATAGGCTGTGCCATCATCGCCCAGGCCTACGCTGGCGATCACGGGGATATAGCCCTTATCCATCAGGTCGTTGATCAGCTCGGTGTTTACCTCTTCGATATAGCCCACATAGCCCAGGTCTACGCCGTCGTTGGGCTTTTTCTTGGTGCAGCGCATCATCTGGCCGTCCATTCCGCAAAGGCCCACGCCCTTGCCCTTCAAGCGGGCCACCAGGTCTTTATTTACCTGGCCTGCCAGCACCTGCTGCACCACCTTGATGGTTACTTCATCGGTATAGCGCAGGCCGTTGATGAACTTGCTCTCGTGGCCGATCTTGCCCAGCATCTCATTGATAGCCGGGCCGCCGCCGTGCACCAGGCATACACGCACGCCCAAAAGGCACAGGGTGACCAGATCGTTCATCACGGCGCTTTTCAGGTCTTCGTTAATCATGGCGTTGCCGCCGTATTTAATGACCATGGTTTTACCGTGATACTTCTGAATATAGGGGGTAGCTTCGCTGAAAAGCTTTGCCATCTCTTCGTTTTTCATTGCTCTTGCTCCTTTTTTCCCGTTTGATTGCGGCTCAGCGAACCGAGCATATTTTCGGTCTGCTTTGATCTATTGCTTTATTCCAGGCCTGCAGTCTCGTTACGGCCCAGCAGCACATTCATGCACTGAATAGCGGCGCCGCTGCTGCCCTTGCCCAGGTTATCAAATACACTGATGAGCAGCATTTCATTGCCTGCCTTGTTGGCAGTTATATATATTTCCAGGCCATCGCTGCCAGTGCGCTGGTTGCTGTACAGGCCGTTTTCGGGCAGCTCTTCGTTCAGCTCATGCACAGTGATCTGGCTTTCGCACTTATAATACTGTTTCATGCCCTCGGCCACGGCTTCGGCGGTAGTGCCCGCTGCAGCCAGATCAATAGGCACGATCACCTGCATGCCGCTGTAATAATCGCACACGACCGGCACAAAGGCAGGGGCCTTTTCGATGCCGCTGATCACGCGCATTTCAGGCAAGTGCTTGTGGCTGAGAGAAAGGCCGTAGCTTTTGGGGGCATCCAGCTTGCTGTGAGCGGGGCGCTCGGGGCTTTCGTAGTCGGCGATCATCTTTTTGCCGCCGCCCGAATAGCCCGAAATGCCGGTGCAGGTAAAGAAAGTATCTTTGGGCACCAAACCCAGCTCTACGATGGGGTGCACCAGCGTGATAAAGCCGGTAGCATAGCAGCCGGGCACGGCCACACGGGTAGAGGCTTTGATCTTATCGCGGTAGCCGTGCAGCTCGGGCAGGCCGTAAGCCCAATCGGGGCTTGTGCGGAACGCCGTGCTGGTATCCAGAATTTTCACCTCCGGCTTTACCAGAGGCATCACCTCGCGGCTGGCAGCATCGGGCAGGCATAAAAAGGTAAGGTCGCTCGAATTGATCACCTTAGCGCGCTCGTTTACATCCTTGCGGCCCTCTTCGCTGATGGAAAGCAGCTCGATATCGGGCTCTTTGGCAAGGCGGTCAAAAATGCGCAGGCCCGTAGTTCCGGCGCTGCCGTCGATAAATACTTTAAACTTGCTCATTTGTGTGTTCCTCCTCCCAGGCTTCAATGCGGCTGCGGGCCGCGGCGATCTGTGCTTCCACGCTGGCCTTGCTGGGGCCGCCCTGGCTCTTGCGGCCCTCGCAGCAGTTTACAAGGTCAATCGCTTCAAATACATCTTTTTCAAAAATGGGGCTGAAGCTCTTGAATTCTTCCAGGCTCATTTCTTCCAGCGTTTTGTTGTTTTCAATGCAGTGTGCCACCATGCTGCCGGTCAGCTTGTAGGCATCGCGGAAGGGCACGCCCTTCTTGGTAAGGTAATCGGCGCAGTCGGTGGCGTTGATAAAGCCTTTGGCAGCTGCGGCGCGCATATTGGCGGGCAAGGTGCGCATGGTGTCCAGCATGGGGGTGATGGTGCGCAGGCACAAGGCCAGTGTATCCACTGCATCAAAAATGGCTTCTTTATCCTCCTGCATATCCTTGTTGTAGGCAAGAGGCAGGCCCTTCATCATGGTGAGCAGCGTGGTGAGGTCACCGTACACGCGGCCGGTCTTGCCGCGGATCAGCTCGGTCACATCGGGGTTTTTCTTCTGGGGCATAATGCTGCTGCCGGTGGTAAAGGCATCGTCCAGCTCGATAAACTTGAATTCCCAACTGCTCCACAGAATGATCTCTTCGGAAAGGCGGCTCAGGTGCATCATGCAAAGGCTCATGGCGCTGGCCAGCTCAATGCAGAAATCACGGTCAGAAACGCCGTCCAAACTGTTTTCGCACGGGCGGTCAAAGCCCAAAGCCTTTGCTGTGTATTCGCGGTCGAGCGGGTAGGTGGTGCCTGCCAGCGCACCGCTGCCCAAGGGGCACTGCGCATTCATACGGGCCGTGGCATCGCCGAAGCGCTCCAAGTCGCGCAGCAGCATCCAAGCATAGGCCATTAAAGCGTGGCCGAAGGTAATGGGCTGCGCGCGTTGCAAATGCGTGTAGCCGGGCATTACGCTTGCGGTATTTTCGGCCGCCTTTTTGCACAGAGTCAGCACCAGGTCTGCAATCTGGCCCTGCAGGCTTTCGCTCATTTCGCGCAGGGTCAGGCGAATATCCAGCGCAACCTGGTCGTTGCGGCTGCGGCCGGTGTGCAGGCGCTTGCCTGCATCGCCCACGCGGGCGGTCAGGGCCTGCTCCACAAAAGTATGCACATCCTCGGCGGCGGGGTCGATGGTGAGCTTGCCGCTGGCAAGATCATCGGCGATGCCTGCAAGCCCTGTGAGGATATCCTCGGCATCCTTCTGACTGATGATGCCCTGATTTGCCAGCATAACAGCGTGCACACCGCTGCCGCGCATATCCTGGCTGATCATACGCTGGTCAAAGCGAATGCTGCTGTTAAAATCGTTTACACGGGAGTCCACCGCTTTTGAAAAACGGCCTTTCCAAAGTTGTTCTGCCATGTTGTTCCTTTTCCTTACCCTATTGATCATGTGCGCAAAGCGCCAGAGGGCATATACTGTGTCCTCTGGCGCTTTGCCTTGCAATGCACTTAAGGTGCAAATTTTCTGTTAAAGCTTACAGAGCGGGCCAATTTTTAGAGAGCTTTGCGCGCTCTTTGATGCTCAGGCCAAACAGGTTGATAAAGCCTGCGGCATCGGCCTGGTTGTAATCTTCATCCTCGCCGAACGAAGCAGTCTGCTCGTCATACAGGGTGAAGGGGCTGGTGATACCGGCCAGCGTTACATTGCCCTTGTAGAGCTTCACGGTCACATCGCCGGTAACGGTTTTCTGAGTGGAATCTACAAAGCCGTCCAGAGCTTCTTTCAACTGGGTGAACCACTGGCCGTTGTATACCAGCTCGCCGTACTTCTGGGCAACGATAGCCTTGAAGTGGCTGGTTTCTTTATCCAGCGTGATGGTCTCCAAAGCCTCATGAGCCTTGTAGAGAATGGTACCGCCGGGGGTCTCGTATACGCCGCGGCTCTTCATGCCGACCAGACGGTTCTCTACGATATCCAGAATGCCAACACCGTTTGCGCCGCCTAGCTTGTTCAGGGTCTCCACGATCTCTACAGCGTCCAGATCCTTGCCGTCAATGGCAGTGGGTACGCCCTTCTCAAAGTGGATCTTTACATAGGTGGGTTTATCGGGAGCCTGCTCGGGAGAAACACCCAGCTCCAAAAAGCCCTCTTTGTTATACTGAGGCTCGTTCGAGGGGCTTTCCAGATCCAGGCCCTCGTGCGACAGGTGCCACAGGTTCTTATCCTTAGAGTAGTTGGTCTCGCGGTTGATCTTCAGCGGAATATGATGTGCCTCGGCGTAGTCTATCTCTTCGTCACGGCTCTTGATATCCCACTCACGCCAAGGAGCGATGATGGCGCAGTCAGGGGCATAAGCCTTCAGCGCCAGCTCAAAACGAACCTGGTCGTTGCCCTTGCCGGTGCAGCCGTGGCAGATGGCATCCGCGCCCTCTTTCTTGGCAATATCGGCCAGAGCCTTGGCAATGCAGGGGCGGGCATGGCTGGTGCCCAGCAGGTATTCTTCATATTTAGCACCGGCCTTCAAGCAGGGCCAGATGTAGTTTTCTACATAATCTTTCTTGAGGTCCAGAATGTACAGCTTGGAAGCGCCGGTCTTCTTGGCCTTTTCTTCCAAGCCATCCAACTCGGTGCCCTGGCCCACATCGCCGGAAACAGCGATGACTTCGCAGTTATTATAGTTTTCTTTCAGCCAGGGAATGATGATGGAAGTATCGAGACCGCCGGAGTATGCCAGCACAACCTTTTTGATGTTTTCCCTTTTCATGATCATTATCCTTCTTTCTCACACCCAGCCTTCCGGGGCCCTTCGTTCGCGGCGCTCAGCGGATAGCTGAATAAATATTCATTAAGTATGCACTTATTATACACCCACAGCGCTATTC
>CAVGKH010000112.1:717-6390 GCA_963629755.1 Gemmiger sp. | reverse complement strand
GCTTTGGCTCGCCGTTTGAGTTTGGCGCCAACTATAATCTTACCAGCCTGGATATGACCGGCCGCGCTTTGCAGCCCGGGCGCATTGGGCAGGCGGTTTGGAACTATCTGTTTGCCAGCCCGGCCTATACGCCGGTGTTCCCGTTTCTCATCGGGCGGCTGGAGACCGCGTTTCACGGCTTTACCGCCGGGGATGCCATTTACGGCGGGCTGTATGCCGCGCGGCCTTTGCTGCTGCTTGTGCTGGGCGGCTTTGCCTGCCGCAGGGAATTGCAGCAAAAGCGGCTGGGCGGCGTGCTGGCGTGCTGGCTGGCCGTGCCGCTGGTGATCTTAACGATCGATGTGCTCATGACGGATATGAACCTGCGCTATGCGGCCGATTTTGCCACGCCTTTGGTGCTGGCGGCACTGCTGGTGCTGCTGCAGGGCGATGAGCTGCTGCGCGGCGATGGGCGCAAGGTGCGGCTTTTCCGCCTGGGCGTGCTGGTGCTGCTTGGCATAAGCACCCTGCACAGCGTGCTGGTGCTGGCACAAAGCCAAAGCCCCTGGCTGCAATCGAACCCCCTGCTGTATTTCAAATTGCAGCAGGCACTGATGTTCTGGAGATAAAACGCTTTTTTCACAGGCGAGGTTTTTATGAAGCAATATGATATCAAAGTGATCGGTCTTGATTTAGACGGCACCGTTTTTGATGATGCCAAAAATATCTCGGCGCGCACGATTGCTGCCATTCAGGCTGCTGCCGAAAAAGGTGTGGCTGTGCTGCCTGCTACCGGGCGCTTTCTGGTAGGGCTGCCCGAAAGCTTTGTGGGGCTTGCGGGCGTGAAATATGCGCTTACCAGCAACGGCGCGGTCGTTACCGAGCTGGCTACCGGCAGGCGACTGGTATCACGCATGCTGCCGGACGACACGGCCGCTGAGATCATGCACGTGCTGGCCGGGTTTACCTGCATGGCCAACGCCTTTATCGATGGGCGCGGCTATGCCAGCAACGCGCTGTTTCCCCATTTGGGCGAGTGGTACGGCAATACCGGGCTGGAAAGCTATATCCGCAGCTTCGCCCACCCCGATCTAAGCCCGCTGGGCATTGTGCAGGCGCACCCGGGCCGGGTGGAAAAGATCAGCGCGATCTTTCACGACCGCGCCGAGCGTGACCGTGCCGCCGCTGCCTTGCGCGCTTTGCCATGCGAGGTGTGCAGCAGCTTTTCTAACAATATCGAGATCAGCGCCGCCGGGGTAGATAAAGGCGAAGGGCTGCTGGCACTGGCAAGGGTGCTGGGCTATGGCCCCGAAAATGTGATGGCCTGCGGCGACAGCAGCAACGACCTTGCCATGATTCAAAAAGCCGGGCTGGGCGTGGTCATGGCCAACGGTTCGCCCGCCGTGCGCGAGGCTGCCGACTACATCACGCTTTCTAACAACGAGGACGGCGTGGCTGCTGCCATTGAAAAATTTGTTTTACAGTGAGTGATCTTTGAGGGCTCTTACCATGAAAAAAAGCTTTTTGCGCCGCATGCTGCCGCTGCTTTTAGCGGCGGCCATGCTGGCAGGCGCGGCGCTGCCTGCTTTGGCAGAAAACGAAACCGACGATGCTGCTTTGGAGCAGCAGCTGATCCAGGAGCTGCTGGATGCAGGCATTGACCCGAATGCCAATCCGCAGCAGGAAAACAGCTGGCGCTATGAAAACGGCGAGCTGACCGAGGAATACCTTGCCGCAGACGATGATTCCAGCCTGCAAAGCGGCGAATGGGTGCTGAACGGCGATGACAATGGCATTGCGCAATTCAGCCTGTCGGGCCGCATCTACGCCGGCATTGATGTAAGCCACCACCAGGAGAGCATCGACTGGGCCAGCCTGAAAGGCCAGATCGATTATGCTATTCCGCGCTGCGGCTACGGGCTGAACCTTACCAGCCAGGATGACCGCCGCTGGCATGAAAATGCCAGCGCCTGCCAGCGCTTGGGCATTCCGTTCGGCGCCTACATTTATTCGTATGCCACCAACACCGCCATGGCCAAAAGCGAGGCCGAGCACGCGCTGCGTCTGGTAAAGGGGTACGACTTAGACTACCCCATTTATCTGGATATCGAAGACAGTACCATGGTGAACCTGAGCACCGGAGAACTGGCCGCCATTGCCAAAACCTTTTGCGATATTATTGAGCAGGCAGGCTACACGCCCGGCATTTATGCCAGCAAGAACTGGTGGGATACCAAGCTGACCGACCCGGTATTTAAAAACAGCGGCTGGAGCCTTTGGCTGGCGCACTGGCATGCCGGGCTGGATTATTCCCGCAGCGGCTATGATATGTGGCAGTTTGGCACAGCCTATGTGAACGGCCGCGCATTTGACGGCGACCAGGGCTACATAGACCCCATGACCCGCGGCACGGGCGATATCAACGAGGACGGCAGCAGCGACCTGCGCGATGTGCTGCTGATCTCTACCATGCTTTCGGGCCGGACGGACACCAACAACCGCCAGCGCCGCGCCGCCGACATAGATAAAAACGGCTCGCTGAACACCGCCGACACCAGTGCGCTTGTAGAAAAGCTGCTGGGGTAAGGGCACCGGGCCTAGTCTATAAAGCAGGCAAGCTATGACCGGCTGCCTAGAAAAATAAGAGAACGAAAAAGGGCAGATGCATTTTACCGCATCTGCCCTTTTTGGCGTTATGCACAAAGAATCAGCAAATTATTTGGCTGTCAAAAAGCGCGATGCCCCCTTGCAAGTCCAAACTATTGTATCTTATATATGTTATAATAAGAGCAACAAAAAAAGAGCCCGCCAAGGCAGACTCTTTTAATCTCACACGGTGAGGGCCCACAAGGGGCAATTTGAAAAAATTGTATTTGAACTCGTAGTGTAATTCCTTATGGTAGTCAACCTCTGGAACTGCCTATAGGATAACATGGTTAGGAGGGCTTGTCAAGATGGATAAAAAGCAGGAATACTATATCGGATTGGACGGCGGCACGGATTCAGTTGGCTGGGCTGTGGTAAACCCGGATTATACAGTGGTAAAAAAGCACGGCAAGGGCCTGTGGGGTGTGCGGCTGTTTGAAAGCGGGCAGACCGCGGCTGATCGGCGCAAGGCCCGCAGTGCCCGCCGCCGCACTGACCGCAAAAAGTGGCGGCTGAAGCTGCTGAAAGAAATTTTTGCCGAAGAGATCACTGCCAAAGATCCTGCCTTTTTTGCACGGCTTTCGGAAAGCCGCTATTGGGAAGACGACAAAAAAGTAGACGGCGCTGACTCACTTTTTCATGATTCGGATTTTACCGACAGAGACTATCACAAAAAATTTCCCACGATTTACCACTTACGGCAGTATTTGATGCACTGCCAGGAAAAGCCGGATATTCGCCTGTTTTATTTGGCCATTGCACACATCATTAAAAACCGCGGCCACTTTTTAAACGAGGGCAAAGAGCTTGGGGAAGTGCGCCTGTTTGACAGCGTGTGGCAGAATTTCTGCGCTTCCGTTTCAGAGGTGCTTGGTATAGAGCTGCCGCTTGAAAAAGGCGTGCAGGCTGCCGCTGTGCTTACCGGCGGAGAAAAAACGAAAGAAAAGACCAAGCAGCTGCAAAATATTTTGGGCGATGGTGAGGACGAGCAAGAAAAGGCCATGTATAAAGCCTTGGCCGGGCTGCTGGCCGGAGCAAAAATTTCTGTTGCCGATTTGTATGCCGATGATGCTCTGCAGGAGCATGGCAAGGTAAGCCTGGTGGAAAAATCGCCTGAGGATTTGGAAAACGATATAGGCGATGCCTTGGGGGAAGAACGCTTTTCGCTTTTGCAATATGCCTATGCGGTGTATAACTGGGCCGTATTTGCAAAGCTTTTGCCCGAAGGAAAAACTATTTCGCAGGTAAAGGCAGAAGAATTCGATACCTACAAAGAAGATTTGCAAAGCTTAAAAGACGCTGTGAAAAAATATGCGCCCCAGAAATATTACAAGGTATTCCGCAGTGCAAAATTCAAGGGCAACTATGCTTCTTATGTGGGCAAAACCAGCTGCGCAGGCGAAAAAGCCAAGCCGGAAGCCTGCTCGCAGGAAGAATTTTATGCTTTTTTGAAAAAGGAACTGAAAGAGCTTTGGAGCCAGAATGACCCTGCCGTGGCAGCTCTTGCCGCAAAACTGGAATCCGGCATGCTGCTGCGCCGCCTAAGAAGCAAGGAAAATGCTTCTATTCCATATCAGGCACATTTGCAGGAACTGCAAGCCATTTTGCGAAATATGGAACAGTTCTATCCGTTCTTGCAAAAAGCAGATGAAAACGGATACACTCCGGCTTACAAAATCGAAAAGCTGCTGACCTTCCGTATTCCCTACTATGTGGGGCCTTTGAACGATGCCCATAAAGATAAAGGCTTCTGCTGGGTGGTAAAGCGCACGGACGAGGCGATTTTGCCTTGGAACTTTGAAAAAGTGGTGGACGAAAATGCCAGTGAGGATAAATTTATTACACGCATGACTTCTACCTGCACTTATCTGGTGGGTGAGGATGTGCTACCGCAGAATTCGCCGCTTTACTGCCGTTTTACAGTGCTGAACGAGCTAAATAATCTGCGCATTCGCAGTGAGAAGATCACCCCCGAACTCAAGCAGAAAATTTTCACCGAGCTTTTCTGCGCAGGCAAGGGCGGCAAGATCACGCAGAAAAAATTGCTGGACTATCTGCATTCGCAGGGGCTGGAGGTAAGCAAAGAAGAAATCAGCGGCTTTGACGGTGACTTTAAATCCAGCATGGCCCCGGTGATGAAGCTGCAAAGCATTTTTGCCGAGCCTGTACCGGAAGAAACGCTGGAGCAGCTGGCTTTTGCGCTTACGGTTTCGGGCGACAGCTTTAAAATGCTGCAAAGGCGCATTCGGGCTATTCTGCCGATGGCCGACAAAGCAGTGATCCGCAAAGTGTGCGGGTTAAAATACAGCGGCTGGGGCCGGCTTTCTAAAAAACTGCTGACCGAAATTTATGATGTGGACAAGGCAACCGGCGAATGCCGCAGCATTATGGACCTGCTGTGGCAGACAAATAATAATCTCATGCAGCTGCTTGGCGATGACTTTGGAATAAAAGCCAACATAGAGGCTTATAATGCTGCGCAAAATGGCGAAAAGCTTGTTTTTGATTATGACCATCTGGTGAAAGATCTGTATGTTTCGCCCAGCGTAAAACGCGGGCTTTGGCAAATGCTGCTGGTGGTAAAGGAAGTGCGCAAGATCATGGGCTGCGACCCGGCGCGCATTTTTATCGAGATGGCAAGAGGTGCTTTGCCTGACCAAAAGAAGCGCACGGTTTCGCGCAAGGATCAGCTTTTGGCACTTTATAAAAATTGCAAAGAAGATGCGCGCGACTGGTGCGGCGAGTTGGAAGCTTTGCCCGAGGATGCGCTGCGCAGCGATAAGTTGTATTTGTATTACACGCAGATGGGGCGCTGCATGTACAGCGGCGAAAAAATCGATCTGAACGATTTGATGCATGATACCGCTCACAAGCTGTATGATATTGACCATATTTATCCGCAGTCCAAAACCAAGGATGACAGTTTAACAAACCGCGTTCTGGTGAAACGAAAGCTGAATGAGGACAAGGACAATGATTACCCCATTCCGCAAAATATGCGCCAGGTGAGGCTATGGAAGATGCTGCTGGATAAAGAGCTTATCCGCA
>CAVGKH010000112.1:0-654 GCA_963629755.1 Gemmiger sp. | reverse complement strand
CCAATCTACCAAGGCGGCAGCGCATTTGCTGGAGCAGCTTTTACCGGATAGCGAGATCGTGTATGTAAAGGCTGGGTTAGCAGCAGATTTCCGGCAGAAATTCGGTTTTGTGAAATGCCGCGATGCCAATGACTTCCACCATGCCAAGGATGCCTATCTGAATGTTGTGGTGGGCAATGTGTACCATGAAAAATTCACGAAAAACCCGCTGCGGTTTGTGCGCAGCGGGCAGGAATACAGCATGAAGCTTTCGGCGCTCTTCAAAGATTGGGATCTTATTAAAGGCAAGCGTGTGATTTGGCAAAAAGGTGAAGAGGGCAGCCTGAAAACCGTGCAGGCCCGCATGGCAAAGAATGACCCTATGGTTACCCGCTACAGCACCGAGGGGCGCGGCGCACTGTGGAATAAATTACAACCAAAGAAAAAAGGTGTAGGAGAATTACCGCTAAAAGGCGGTGATGCAAGAATGAAAACTGAGCGCTATGGCGGATATGTCGATATTGCCGGAACATACTTTGTGTTGGTTGCCTATTATAAAAAGGGAAAGCGTTTAAAATCGATTGAGTATGTGCCGCTGTATCGCGCGGAAGAGTATAGGAAAAACCCAGAAGTTTTGCAATACGATTTAGCACAGCGGCTGGGCGTGGACATGGT
>CAVGKH010000111.1:0-6392 GCA_963629755.1 Gemmiger sp. | reverse complement strand
GAATAAATAGAAAATTTCTTCTAAATTTCATATAATTTACACATACCGTAAGGCCACGGATTCCCTCTTACTCCGGCGGCTTTATGGGGAACGAAAGATTTCGAAGAGAGAAGGACACCATGCAATGAAGGGCCGTGCCTACCAGAGGCAGGCCCCACCAACTAAGGAGGACAAACATGAGAAAGTCAAGCTCCAACCGCTCGGTTGCAAAATCGGCGGTTGCACTCGGCCTGGCTGCCGCGTTGACCGCCTGCAGCAGCACTGCCGCCTCGAGCGCAGTGACCAGCAGCAGCGCAGCCCCCAGCGAAGCAGCCTCCGGCACCGAGACTTCCAGTGAAGACGAAGTCTGGCTACCTTACGATGAAAACCTTGAGAAAAAGCGCGATGACCGCGACGCCACCGGCAAGACCGGCGCAGTTGCTTCCTGCAACTGGTACGCCAGCAAGGCCGGTTTGGAGATTTTGCAGGAGGGCGGCAACGCCTTTGATGCAGCAGCAGCTGTAGCCTACACCCTGGGTGTGGCCGAGCCCTACTTCTCCGGCCTGGGCGGCGGCGGCTTCATGACCATTTACAGCGCCGACGAGGACAAGGTAAGCGTGATCGACTTCCGCGAGACCGCTCCCGCCGCTGCCAACGCCCAGATGTGGCTGGACGAGAATGGCGAAATGAAGCAGTTCAGCCTGGACGGCGTGAACAACCTGGGCACCATGAGCTCTATCGGCGGTTTGTCGGTGGCTGTGCCCGGCGAGGTTGCCGGTTTTGAGTATCTGCTTGAGCATTACGGCTCTGATGCTGTTACCCGCCAGCAGATCTTCCAGCCCGCTATCGACACAGCCAACAACGGCTATGTGGTGGGCGTTACCTTTAAGGAAGAGCTCGACAGCGAGTACACCGGCATTGCCGCCAACGAAACTCTGAGCAACATCTACCTGAACGAAGCCGGCCTGCCCTATGAGGTTGGCGATGTGATCACCAACCCCGACCTGGCAAACACCCTGCAGTTGATCGCTGACGGCGGCAAGGATGCCTTCTACACCGGTGACATGGCACAGGCCATGGTGGATGCCGTTGCAGACTGGGGCGGCAACATGACCATGGAAGACCTGGCCAACTATGAGGTCAAGGTTCGTGAGCCCGTGGTAGGCCACTATAAGGACTACACCATTTACTCTCTGCCCCCGGCCTCCTCCGGCGGCACGCACCTGGTCGAGATCCTGAACATTCTCGAGAACTATGACGATATGGACACCATCGGCGTGAACAGCGCTGAGTATGTGCATCGCTTCTCGGAGGCCTTCAAGATTGCTTTTGCAGACCGTGCACAGTACATGGCTGACACCGACTTTGCCGAGGTTCCCCTGGCTCAGCTGACCAGCAAGGAATACGCCGCAGAGCGCTACAGCGAGATCACCGACCAGAGCGGCAGCTATGTGGCTGTTGAGCCCGAAGAGCTGGAGCACTATGCTACTACCAGTTTCTCTGTGGTTGACCAGTGGGGCAACATGGTTGCCTGCACCAAGACCATCAACTATGGCTTTGGTTCTAAGGTCGGCGTGCCCGGCTACGGCTTCATTATGAACGACGAGATGGACGACTTCTCGGCTAACCCCGAGAGCGTGAACTGCGCAGAAGGCGGCAAGCGCCCCCTGTCCAGCATGAGCCCCTCCATCGTTCTGTACCCCGATGGCTCTCCCTACCTGACCATCGGCAGCCCCGGAGCTACCCGTATCTTCCCCACCATCGCTCAGGTCATCGAGCGTATGATCGACTATGATATGGACATTCAGGATGCCATCGACTGCGCCCGTGTTTACGATAACGCTTCTGAAAACATCTGCTATGAGTCTGGCGGTGTGAACCCCATCACCCCCGAGGTTGCTGCTGAACTGCAGGAGCGCGGCCATGAAGTTACCGATAAGGGCGAATGGCAGCTGTTCTTCGGCGGCGTGCAGGGCATTTCGATTGCCAAGGACGGCACCCTGCGCGGCGGCGCTGACCCCCGCCGTGACGGCAAGGCTCTGGCCTACTAAGCCTGTAACTTTATAAGGCTCGGATGAAATCTTTTGTGATCTGGGCTGCCCGCTTTCCCCTCACCAAGGCGGGCAGCCTTTTTCAAAAACGGATATTCCGGTTTGACTGAACCGGAATGTAAGAATAAGAAAAGGAGATACACTATCATGAAAAAAATTGCTACTATTGCTGTGGCCGGTGTTCTGGCCCTGTCTCTGGCTGCCTGCGGCGGCTCCAGCGCTTCCAGCGCAGCCCCCGCAGCCTCCACTCCCGCTGCTTCTACCGCAGCTTCCGCTGCCGCAGGCGCTGCCTCTGATCTGACCGAGATCGGCGCTGGTATGTTCTCTACCCCCGCTATCCTGACCAGCATTGGTCAGAGCGCTGATGTAGACATTGCCAATACCCTGTGCAGCAAGGCCGGCATTGAAGTGACCATGAACAAGAGCATCACCGGCGACGAGCTGCCCGATGACTGCAAGACTCTGATCTTGGCCGTGGGTGGTTCTTCCAAGGGCCTGGGCGCTGCCGGTATCGACGCTGACCAGGAGCTGGCCCGCACCGATGCTCTGATCGCTGCCGCCAAGGAGAAGGGCATCAGCATTCTGGCCCTGCACACCGGTGGTTCCGCTCGCCGCGGCACCCTGTCTGACAGCTTTATCAACCCCGCTTTCCAGGGCTGCGATGCTGCTATCGTGGTTTCTGAGGGCGATACCGACGGCCTGATGGCTGGTATCCTGGCTGGCAACAGCACCCCCGCCACCTACATTGAGAACACTGCCGGTGCTCTGGGCGCTCTGCAGACCGCTTTCGGCCTGTAAGCCATAAGCCGTTTTAACAAACGAATTACCCTGCGGCCTGCTGGCCGGGCCGCAGTGATTTTGAAGAGGAGAACATCATTATGACACCTTATGTGATCACTTTTGTTGTGATGGTCGGTGTCTTCATGATCGGCTGCTTTGCTCTCAAGCTGCCTGTTGGCGTTTCTATGCTGCTGGCAGCGCTCTGCGGCGCTCTTGAGGGCGGCCTCGGCACCGAGACCATTCGTATGATGGTTGAGGGCGAGTTCGGTTATGTGGATACCATTTTGACTATTGGCTGTGCCATGATCTTCATGAAGGTCATTGAGGAATCCGGCGCTCTGGATGCCTTGAGCAGCCTGATCATCGAGAAATTCCATCGTTTCCCCGCTGTTCTGCTGATCTTGATCATGCTTATCATCATGTTCCCCGGCATGATCACCGGTTCTTCCACCGCAGCAGTTCTTTCGGCCGGTTCCATCATGGCTCCCGTTTTGGCGCTGATGGGCATTGACGCCGTTACCGCAGGCTCCATCATTGCTATGGGCGCTCTGCTGGGTATGATCGCACCTCCTGTAAATACCGCCGCGCTGATCATCTGCGCCGGTATCGATGTTCCTTATGTTGGTTTTGAAGGCCCTCTGGCCCTGATTACCTTCCCTCTGGCTATCCTGTTCGTGCTGATGCTCGGCTACAAGCAGGCCCGCCATATGGACTACGAAAAGCTGAAGCCCGCTCTGGAAAAGCAGGATGCCGTTCGCAAGCAGTACGGTGCCCGCATCTACCTGCCTCTGCTGGTTCTGGTGGTTCTGATGGTCGCCTTTAAGGTTTTAAAGCTCGGCGAAGACATCGGCATGCCTCTGATGTTCCTCATCAGCGCAGCTGTGGGCCTGTTCACTGGCAAGAAGATCAATGTGCTGACTGCTGTTCCTACTGCTATCCGCACCGCTGCTCCCGTTATGGGCATTCTGATGGGCGTTGGCATGTTCATCGAAGTGATGACCGCTACCGGCGTTCGCGGCCTGGTGGTTATCAGCTGCCTGCGCCTGCCCAGCGTTCTGTGGCTGCTGGCCTGCGCTATCAGCATTCCCCTGTTCGGTGCTGTTTCTTCTTACGGCGCCTGCTCGGTTCTGGGTGTTCCCTTCGCTTACATTTACGCTTCGCTGCTGGGCGGCAACTCCGTTGTGGTTCTGGCCGCTATCAGCCTGATCGCCGCTGTGGGCGATATGATGCCCCCCACGGCTCTGGCTGGTCTGTTCGCTGCACAGGTCACCGGCGTTAAGAACTACACCCAGATCTTGAAGCGCTGCATCGTGCCCATCATCATTCTGCTGGTTTACGCCTGCTTCTTCCTGGCAAATTCCAAGCTGATTGCCGGGCTGTTTTAAAGGAGGGACTGCACTATGAGCATTATCACGATCATTTATTTGGCCATTGCCCTTCTGGTTTTTGTAAGCACACTGTACAACATGATTTTTAAGGAAGAACGCATCGTTGACCAGATCAACGCAGCTATGATTTTGATCCCGCTGCTGCTGCGCATCTTCCTGATCAAGTAAGGAGGGCGAATAGAATGAAAATGAAGAAAACTTATCTGTCCGCCGTCGCTATCCTGGTTTGCGCTGCTATTGTTGGCGGTATTGCCGGTATGAGCTTTTATACCAAGCGCCACTTCCAGGAAGACATCGTGACCGGCCCCAACGTGACCGAAGTATTTAAGCTGAGCCGCTATAACCCCAACCTAGAAGGCACCATCGGTGATTCTGATGTGTATGTGCTGCAGGGTGAAAAAGAGGGCGGTTCGCTGATTGTTCTGGGCAGCACCCACGCCAATGAGCCCTCGGGCCATATGGCTGGCATCATTCTGGAAGAGAACGCCAAGGTTGAGGCGGGCACCATCTATGTGATCCCCAACATCAACAATTCCGCTCTGACCCACAATGACCCCCTGGACGGCGCTCCCCAGTATATGCACTTCACCACCAAAAACGGTGAGACCCGCACCTTCCAGTACGGCTCTCGTGCCACCAACCCCATTGACCAGTGGCCCGACCCCGACATTTACACCCATAAGTCTTCCGGCCAGACCCTTTCCGGCTCTGAGACCCGCAACCTGAACCGCTGCTACCCCGGCGTTGAGGACGGTACTCTTTCTGAGCAGGTGGCTTATGCTGTGACCAACATGATCAATACCCTGAATATTGACATGGAGATCGACCTGCACGAATCCAGCCCCGAGTACGCCGTGAACAACGCTACCGTAGCTCACGAGCGCGCTTCTGCCATTGCTTCTGAAGGCGTTCTGGATCTGCAGCTGGAGGGCATTTCCATGAGCCTGGAGCCCTCTCCCGTTTCTCTGCACGGTCTGACTCACCGCGAGCTGGGCGACTTTACCAACACCTACGCTCTGCTGATGGAGACCGGCAACCCCAGCCAGGGCCGTCTGCGCGGCTACACCGATGAAGATCTGGTGAAGACCGGCAAGGATCCCTGCTATGTGATTGCCTATGATCTGGGCCTTCTGTATGTTGACTACAGCTCCGGCGACTTCCCCATTGAGCTGCGTGTCGGCCGCCACCTGGCCGGTATCAACGCTTACATCAACGCCTTCAATAACAACAGCGCCGATGATAAGCAGATCGTTGTAAGCGGCATTCCCGCCTATGACGAGATGGTGAACAGCAGCCTGGGCGACTACCTGCTGTAAAAAAATTCCACACAGAGAGAATTGAAAGCTCCTTTTGATCCTCTTGCATAAAGCTTCGAGCCGCAGTGCTTACGCACTGCGGCTCGAGGTGTTTTTTGTATTTTATACGGAACCGAAATCGGATATTTTTCCTGAAATACCGGCTCTGACATTTTTACATCTGCATTTATTTCGTTTAAATATTTCTCAGTTGCTTTTTGAAATCGCTTATCTACAGCCAAGCATTGACATCAAAAAAGTGCGGCAAATAATTATCCTCGTTTATAATCATGGTCTCTCTTGTCTATTCCAAGTAACTCCTAGCTGATCCATTTTCCATGGATTCACAATCAGCTGTTCGCTGCCGGCGGTTTTCCCCCTGCAGATCAATGCATTATCCAGCGCACATATGCCCCATTGGCAAAATGCATTTTTTTCAAAGTTTCTTTCTGTTTAAACGGCGATTTCAGGCAATGTATAAAGCTGTATTACTTTTAAAAAAGTAGTTTCTGCAAGGTTTTTCAGACAGTGCAAAGGCTATTTAATTTGTTAAGGGGCAAAGTTGTAACCATTCTCTATGCAATCTGTATTGTCTGCTTGTTTTATGCCCGCAATTTTATATATTTTTTAAAGGTTTTGCGATTCAAAGCCGCAAGGCTTTTTGATCTGCAAAGAAAAACGCACCACCTTTTTGGGCAGGTGGTGCGTTTTTTATTCAGCTATTATGCTCTCATACAAGAGCCCTATGCAATTACTTGCGGGGGTTCTTGATGGCTGCCTGTGCGGCACTGTAAAAAAGGAGTGCAATAGAAGCAATTTCAATTTCATATAAATAATGGGCTAAATATAAACTTCTACTTTCAAATCTGTCCATGCTGCCGCTCTGAACTGTGTAGGCA
>CAVGKH010000110.1:0-6461 GCA_963629755.1 Gemmiger sp. | reverse complement strand
CGCTGATGACCTTTCTTACCTCGATTCTTTTAGGGCTTGCGATGGGCAGCGGCATGGTATTTTCCATCCGCTTCGGCCAAAAGGATGAGCAGGGCTTGTGCGAGGGCATTCTGGCCTCGTTTGTGCTGCTGGCCGGGGCCGCCGCTGTTCTGTGCGCCGCCGTGTATGCGGGTTTTGACGGCATTCTCTGGTTTCTGCGTATTCCTGCCGAGATCGACGGCCTTATGCGCGTTTATCTGCGCATCGTGTTTGCGGGGCTGGGGGCAATTTTTCTTTATAACTTTTTTGCCTCCCTTTTGCGTGCGCTCGGCAACTCGCTGGTGCCACTGGTGTTTCTGGCTGCCTCGGCGGTTTTGAACATTGGGCTCGACCTTTGGTTCGTGTGCGGCTTTGGCTGGGGCGTGGCAGGCGCTGCCGCCGCTACGCTGATCGCGCAGTATGTTTCGGGCCTTGGCATCGCTGCCTACACCTGGTTTTGCTTTCCGCTTCTGCGCCGCGCATTCAAGGCCCGGTTTCGGCCTGAGCGCATGCGCGAGATCTTTTCGTTTTCTGCGCTCACCTGCGTGCAGCAGTCTGTGATGAACCTTGGCATTCTGGCTGTGCAGGGACTGGTAAACAGCTTTGGCATCACGGTCGCCGCAGCCTTTGCCGCAGCCGTAAAAATCGATGCATTCGCCTATCTGCCCGTGCAGGATTTCGGCAATGCGTTTTCCATTTTTCTGGCACAGAACTACGGCGCGCAAAAGACCGAGCGCCTGCACAAGGGCCTGCGCGGCGCATTTATTACAGCGGGCGTGTTCAGCCTTGCCGTAAGTGCCCTGGTGTTTGCATTTGCCGCACCGCTCATGCGCATTTTTATTGACGGCAGCGAAACCGCCGTGATTGCCGAGGGCGTGCGCTATCTGCGCATCGAAGGCGCATTTTATCTGGGCATCGGCTGGCTGTTTTTGCTGTACGGCCTGTACCGCGCCGTGGGGCGGCCGGGTATGTCGGTAGTGCTCACCGTTATTTCGCTGGGCACACGCGTGGCGCTGGCCTATGCGCTTTCGGCTCTGCCATTTATCGGTGTGGTCGGCATCTGGTGGAGTGTTCCCATCGGCTGGTTTTTAGCCGATGCCGCCGGGCTCGGCTACTACTTTTTACGCCGCAGCCGCCTTTTTGCCATGACTGCCCAAAAATAAAAAGCCGCCCCGTTGACAGAAAACGAAAGCCGGCCTATAATAAATATAGAAAAGGGCACTGCGACAAGCGGTTGGCCCTGTTAGGTAATTTGTCTTAGACTAAGCCAAGAAACCGTCACCGGCCAGGGTGGCGGTTTCTGCTCTTTACCACTAAACTTAATGTGATGGTTTTAAAACCAACATGAAAAGTCAATGTAAGTCGCATAGGTCTCACCCCCTTTCGGGAAGTGCGGCCAACCGCCTGCCGTTTTGTGCAGTACTCTTGCTGCCCGCAGGCAGCATGATCAGAATAGCATAAAATAGCAAAATTTGCAATGTTTTCGAGCAAAACCGAGCAAAAGCCATAGGCAGCCTGTTTAAAAGCAAATCAGGCTGCCTATGGCTTTTTATTCTCTCGTTGCTTTCCAGTAAGCTCCCATGCTCTGGCCGGGCTGATTTGTTACTTCATCGGCCAGGTAGGCGGCCAGCGCTTGCGGCGGCTGCCAGGCCAGCGCCTGCGCTTCGGTCAAAAACTCTACCTCGGCATACATAAACGCCGTAGGCCGGCCCTTGTCCACCTCGTTTACCTCCAGGCGCAGGCCGTCCGGCAGGGTATAGTCCCGCCGGGTCTTGGGGATAAGCGGCTTGCCGATGATTTCTTTTAAGCCCTCGTAAAACTCCGGCTCCACCGCTTTTTCCAGTTCCTGCCGGGCCAGACGGCCCCTGCCCTTAAAGCACAGCATATACTCGGTGCTGCCGCCCCGCCTGCTTTCGCGCCGAATGCGCACCGTAGGCTTTACGCTCAAATAGCCCTGCTCCATCTCATATTCTGCCTGCAGCGGCAGGCCCTGCGGCCAGCCGTTCACCATCCATTTGCGCTCGATCTCCATGCTCCTTTGCCCCCTTTTGGCTTTTCTTTGTTTCTTCAGTATACGCCTTTGCCGCTTTTGGGGCAAGCGCGCTGTTTTGCCCAGTATTTTCTTTTGCCTTTTCATGCGCTGGCTGTTATAATGTATTTTGTATAAATATGTATTTTCAGCATGTAACTTTATTTTACACAGGAGTGTTTGGCCGATATGCCTATGATTTCCAAAATTCGTGATTTTTTTAAAGCACACCGGTGGTTTGCGCTTTTGCTGCTGGCCGAGCTTGTTTTTTTGCTGGCGCACTTTGCGCTGGCCATGCGCGTGCAGGCGCCGCTGGTATTTTCCGGCAGCGAGCTGGAAGCCGTTTCTTCCGATGCCATCGTTGCCGATGGAAGCATCACCATGCAGGACAGTGAAGATTACGGCCCCTTTGCCCGAACGCCGCTGCTCTCGCTGAAAAAAGGCAGCTATGTGGCTGCCGTTACTTATGAATCCTCATTAGAGGGCGCTAAGGTTTTTCAGGATAACGACTATGTTACCATGAACGAGCAGCTTTTGCCTGCGGGCGGCAGCTCTGCCAGCTTCAGCCTGTGGGCAGGCGGTGATACCGCTACCAGCTTTCAGTTTTCGTATAACGGCGGCACCCGCACGGTTTACCAGTTTACGGTAACTCCCACCCATGCCTATGCGCGTGTTTCCAGCCTGGGCTGGCTTTTGTTCTTTGCCGCGCTCGATCTTTTGCTTTTGCTTCGGCTGGGGGCGCTGCCCGTATGCCGCGCTGGCTATTCCACGCGCCTGATTTACGCGGGTCTGATCGGCCTGGTCATTTTTCAGTGCATGCCGCTGTGCGCGGGCTTTTTGTTCTCGGGGCACGATCTGCCGTTCCACCTGTGCCGCATTCAGGGCATTGCTGATGGGCTTGCCACCGGGCAGTTCCCGGTAAAAATTTACCCCACGCTTTTACAGGGGCAGGGCTACGCCAACGGCGTATTTTACGGCGACTTTTTCCTGTATGTTCCCGCTGTGCTGCGGCTTTTGGGCTTCTCGCTGCAGTCGGCCTACCGCATTTATGTAGCGCTTGTCAACCTGGCCACAGTGCTGGTAAGCTACTGGTGCTTTCAAAAGATCTTCGGCAGCAGGCTCAGCGGTCTTTTGGGTGCGGCGCTCTACAGCCTGAACCTTTACCGCTTCACCAACCTTTACACCCGCGCAGCCGTGGGCGAATATACCGCCATGGCATTTCTGCCGCTCATTCTGTATGCACTTTGGGCCGTGTTCATGCTGCCCTGCGATGCCCCCGGCTATAAGCGGTTGTGGGTGCCTGGCGTGATCGGCTACAGCGGACTGATCTTATCGCATATCCTCACCTGCGGCATTGCGGCTATCTTCACCCTTCTTGCCTGCCTTGTGTGCCTGAAAAAGGTTTTCCGCAAAGATACCTTTATCGTGCTTGCCAAGATCGTGATTTACACCACGCTGCTCTGCCTGTGGTTTCTGGTGCCGTTTGCCGATTACATGATCACCGATAAGCTCATTGTTACCGTGGATACCCACTCGATCTTCAGCACCATCGGGCAGAGTGCCTTCCCCCTGCAGGTACTTTCGTTCTTTGCACCGGCCACGGGTCTGGGCCTTGAGCTGAAAGAGGGCGTAAAAAATGATATGGGCTTTACCCTGGGCGGCGCGCTGCTGCTGGCCGCGCTGATCTTGCCGCTGCTGGCCCTGGAGCCCCGCTTCAAGGCTGATAAAAAAACAAAGGCTGCCGGGCTCTGCCTGGGCTTTGGCTTTTTGTGCATGTGGATGAGCACCACCGCCTTCCCCTGGTACGGCCTTTCGCGCTTTGTGCCATTTATTGATAAGTTTGTAAGCACCATGCAGTTTCCCTGGCGCTTTATGAGTGCGGCGGGCCTGTTTTTGGCCGTGGGTGCCGTTGCTGGGTTTGGCCTGCTGCGCCGCAAAAACAGCCGGGTATTCTGGGCCGCCGTTTCGGTGATCGGCGTGGTAGCCGTATTCACCAGCGGCTACTACATGCACGATCTGTATGAATCGGATTCCAGCTATGTGATCTATGAAATGAGCGATGTGATGGCCAACGCCAAGGATACCCCTTATGCCAAGCTCACCTACCAGCTGGGCGGCGCAGAATACCTGCCCGCCGGGATGGATCTGGACGAGACCTGGAACATGACGAACCTGCAGTATGATGCCGACAGCGTAACCGTTTCGGATTACAGCAAAGCCGGTGTGACCGCCGTATTCACTGCCGAGAATCATACCGATTCTGAGCAGAGCATTGTTGTGCCGCTGGTAGGCTACCGCGATTATCATGCCTCTGCAAACGGCCAGGAGCTGCCCCTCACCCGCGCCGAAAACGGGCAGTTGCTGCTCACGCTGCCTGCGGGCTTCAGCGGCAGCGTAACGGTGGCTTTCCGCGAGCCCGCCTACTGGCGCGCCGCCGAGGCCGTAAGCCTTTTGAGCTTGGCCGTGCTGTGCGCCGCCTATGTGCACCATGCGCACAGGCGCACCGCCGCCACGGTTTGACCGCTATATCTGACTTTAAAATAGAGGAAGCTTAAATGAAAACAGAACGCCCTTATCCCGCCTTTACCGTAAGTAAAAAAGCCGAGGCCAGCCTGCAGGCCGGGCACCCCTGGGTGTATGAAAACGAGATCACCGCCCAGCCCGATGCTCTCCCTGCCCCCGGCGCGATCGCCGATGTTTTCAGCAGCCGCGGCAGCTGGCTTGGCAGCGGCTTTTTCAGCCCCAAAAGCAAGATCCGCATCCGTGTTTTCAGCCGCAATGCCAACGACCGCTTTGACCAAAGCTTCTGGCGCCGCCGCATCGAGTATGCCTGGGCCTATCGCAGGCAGGTGATGGGAGAGACCGACAGCCGGTGCTGCCGTGTGATCTTCGGCGAAGCTGACCAGTTTCCCGGCCTTACGGTAGACCGCTTCGGCGATATTCTGGTCACACAGACTTTAAGCGTGGGCATGGAGGCCGTTAAACCCGTGCTGTTTCCGCTGCTGGCCGAGGTGCTGCGCGCCGATGGGCAGACGATTCGCGGCATTTACGAGCGCAACGATGCAGCTCTGCGCGACAAAGAGGGCCTGCCCCAGTATAAGGGCTGGTTTGAGCTGCCCGGCGAGGCCCACCCCGCCAGCTGCGAGACCGAGATCTGCGAAAACGGCATATACTACCATGTGGATTTTGAAAACGGCCAGAAAACCGGCTTTTTCCTGGACCAAAAATATAACCGCCGCGCAGTGGCAGCCCTGGCCCGCGGCCTTACCGTGCTGGACTGCTTTACCCACACCGGCAGCTTTGCCATGAACGCTGCCAAGGGTGGCGCTGTGCGCGTAACGGCGGCCGACATCAGCCAGAGCGCCATTGATATGGCCCGCCGCAACGCCGAGCGCAACGGCCTTACCAACATGGACTTTGTGTGCGAGGATACCTTTACCCTTTTGCCCCGCCTTGAAAAAGAGGGCAACCCCTACAACTTTATCATTCTTGACCCGCCTGCCTTTACCAAGGCGCGCGCCACAGCCAAAAGCGCCATGCGCGGCTATAAAGAGATCAACTACCGCGCCATGAAGCTGCTGCCCCGGGGCGGTTATCTGGCCACGGCCAGCTGCAGCCACTTTGCCACCGAGGCCATGTTTATACAGATGCTGCACGAGGCCGCCCACGATGCCCACCGCCAGCTGCGCCAGATTGAGATCCGTCAGCAATCACCCGACCACCCCATTCTGTGGGGCGTGGAGGAGACCAACTATTTAAAGTTCTTCCTATTCCAGGTGATCTGACTTTTACAAAAATCAAAGACAGTCAAAAACGCTTAAAACGATCAGAACCCCCGGGCTGTGCCGGCAGACAGCACAGCCCGAGGGTTCTTTTTTATCATTTCAAATTATAATTCCAGCGTATGGTACACCGCGCCGGTCTCCAGCTCGTGCCAGGTGCACACACCGTTTTGCAGCATCATGTAGCTGTGCCTGCTGCCCTCTTTGGGGATCGACACCGAGCCTGGGTTCAGGTAGAGGTTATCCTCCCCAAACGCTTCCCAGGCCGGAATATGGGTATGGCCGTGCAGCAGAATATCCCCTGGGCTTAACGGCGGCAGCTCCTGCATATGAAAGTGGTGTCCGTGCGTGGCATAGATCAGGCGCTTTTCCAGCGGGATCACACTGTAATCTGCCAGAACCGGGAACTGCAGCACCATCTGGTCTACTTCGGCCTCGCAGTTGCCCCGCACGCAGAAAATGCTGTTTTTCAGCCCGTTCAGAATTTCTATTACTTCCTTGGGGGCATATTCCTTCGGCAGGTCGTTTCTGGGCCCATGGTATAAAAGGTCGCCCAAAAGCAAGAGCCTGTCTGCTTTTTGCTGCCGGAACGCTTCGGCCAGCTTTCTGCAATAATAGGCTGAGCCGTGTAT
>CAVGKH010000109.1:0-6575 GCA_963629755.1 Gemmiger sp. | reverse complement strand
GCGTGAAGCTGACCGTGCGCAGCTACATTGACGACAATACCGATGCGAATGTGTGGAGCGGCCGCGCCCGTTTTGGCGCAGGCTTTAACAACTGGCGCTGCATTGCGATGGGCGGCCAGGGGCTGACGGGAACGGAGATTTGATTTTTTTGGGGGGCGCTCTCGGGCGAATGGCTGCCATTCTGAAAAAGCAGCTAACGCTTATAAAAATGCACGAATTGCGAATTTTTATTGTAGGGAAGGGACTCTGTTCCGCCCGCAGGCGAGCGCGTGGCTAACGGGCAGAGCAGAGCCCTGCCCCTACGGCCTCCGGCGCGGATTTGGAAAGTTTGGAAAAAAGGGGGAAAAGGGAAATGACCTGGGGAGAATGCAAGGCGGCGGCTTTGCGCAAGATGTTTGGTTCGGACGGCGGGCGGATCGACTATTCGGAGCCGGGCAACGCGGATTATATCGCAGCCATGCCTGCGGCAGCCAACGAGGCCATGGAACGCATTGTGAGCACAGCGGGCAGACCGCTGCGAAAAAGTGCGGATATCGACATGGAGGAAGATGTGCAGTATCTGGACATGAGCGAGCAGGTGGGCGACTTCCGCGCGTTCGGGGAATATCTGGAAGTGTATCTGGTAGTAGGCAGCGGGCTGGCGGCGCTGGATGCGGCAGCCATCGGGCAGAGCGTTTTGCAGCTGCCGAAGGGCGTTTCGGGCACGGTGCGGGTGTTTTACGATGCCGTGCCGGAGCACATTACCGAGTATACGAACGATGCCGAGGAACTGCCGCTTTCGGACGACTGCAATGTGCTGATCCCTTTGTATCTGGCGGGAGAGCTTTACAAGGACGACGATATTGGCATGGCAACGGCGTACATGAACGAGTTTGAGAGCCGCCTGAGCTCGCTGCCTGCCAACGAGAGCGGTGTGCGCGGCGGCAGCTTTACCAGCGTGACAGGGTGGTGGTGAGATGGCGGGCACGATCTTTTCGGTGCCGAGCAGCCCGGAGAAAAGCCGCTTTGCGGTGGACGAATTCCGGGGCGTGAATTTTACCGATACGCCCGGCCTGGTGGACAAGACCCGCAGCCCGGACGCGCCCAACATGATACGCGATGTGCCCGGCAAGGTGCGCAAGTGCATGGGCTATGAGCGCATGGCCGAGTATGACGGGCGGATCAACGGGTACCACGAACGGCGCGGCGACGAGGAAGGGCTGGTGCACGCGGGCAGCAAGCTGTATAAGGGAAGCACGGTTTTGTATAACGGCATGGCCGATGCCAGAAGCCGAAGCTGGCAGATGGGAGACAAGCTGTATATCCAGGACGGCAAGGCCCTTTTGGTGTATGACGGCAGCAGCGTGAAGAAAGCGAGCGAGGGGGCGTATATCCCCACGCTGACCATTGCCAAAAGCCCGGCGGGCGGCGGCACGGAGTATGAGGCGCTGAATCTTTTGCAGCCTGCGTTCATTGAATTGTTTGCAGGGGACGGAGCAGCAAAGAGCTATCAGCTGTCGTTTGGCGGGCTGGACAGCACGGCGGTGAAATGCTGGATCCTGGACAGCAGCGCAAACTGGGCCGAGAAAACCGAGGGCACGGATTTTTCGGTGAACCGGCAGACCGGCACGGTGACCTTTACCGCGGCCCCGGGCAAAAGCCCTATCACGGGCGAGGACAATGTGAAGATACAGGCCTGCCGCACAGTGGAGGGGTATGCAGATCGCATCAACAAGTGCACGCTGGGAATTCTGTTTGGCGTGAGCGGAAATGCCGACAGGCTGTTTGTGAGCAGCAACCCGGACGGGGAGTATATCCACTATGACTGGTACTCGGGCCAGAACGACCCGACCTACTGGCCGGATACCGCCTATGCCACGGTAGGCTCTGCGAACAGCGCCGTGATGGGGTATACGATCATCAACAACTATCTGGCAACCATCAAGGACGAGCGGGAGCCGGAGCGCAACATCGTGATACGGCAGGGAAACCTGGTGGACAATGAACCGGCGTTCCCCGTGTATAACACGCTGCAGGGGCCGGGCGCTGTGGCACCGTGGAGCGGCGTTTACCTGAAAACCGAGCCGCTGTTTTTGACACGCCTCGGCGTGTATGCCGTGACCACCAGCGATATTTCGGGCGAAAAGTACAGCCAGAACCGCAGCTATTATCTGGACGGAAAGCTGCGGGAAGAGCCGAATTTGGAGAATGCGTTCGGCTTTGTGTATAACGATCTGTATTGGCTGTGCCTGAACGGCAAAGCGTATATTCTGGACGGCCTGCAGCCGCTTTCGACCGACCGCAGCGCGCCGTATTCGACACGGCAGTATGCGGGCTTTTACCGCACGAACCTGCCCGCCCGCGTGATGTGGGAAAAGGACGGGCGGCTGTGGTTTGGCAGCGAGAGCGGGAAGGTATACCGCTTTTATGCCGATACGGCAGACCCGGCCAGCTATAACGATGACGGGGCGGCCATCGATGCGTGGTGGACGACCGGTTATATTTACGGCGGCGCGTTTGAAAGAAACAAGATCTTTAGGCGGATCAGCGTGTTGGTGGACAGCCTGCCTGTGACGAGCATAGAGCTTTTGACGAGGCGCAAGGGCATTTGGGAGAGTGTGCGCAAGGAAAGCGGCGGCACGCGGTATCACTCATGGAAGTATACGGCATGGAGCAAATGGACCTGGCGCATAGATGAAACACCGAAAAGCCTTGTGACCAAGGCAAAGATCAAGAAAGCGGATAAGGCGCAGTACCGCTTTAGGAACGCAGAGCTGGACGAGCCGTTCAGCATATTGCAGTATGCGTGCGAATATACGACCGGCAGCTATTACAAGGGGTGAGGATATGGCAATAGAAAATCAGATCAGCGAGCTGAATGTGAGCAGCGCCAGCTATGCGGATAAGACCACGGTTGTGGGGCAGCCCGATGTGCCGGGACTGGGCACGCAGGCCATGCAGGAGAGCGTGGAGTATATGCCGCGAAACCTGCTGGCACCGAAGATCAACGAGATCGCGCGGGCCGTGAATGGCAGCTACAGCCGGGAGGAGACGGAGGCGGCCATCAGCAGAAGGGTGACGGCCATCGGCGCGGGCGATATGACGAAAGCTGTGTATGACCCGGACAATGCGGGGCTGAGCTTTACGGACCTGCAGACAGCCAAAAGTGAGCTTGCGGCGGCGCAGGCGGCGATAGCCGCCATGGAAAACAAGGAATTTGTGCGCGTGACCCTGAAAGCGGCCGGGTGGGCGCTTTCGGCTGACGGGGCGTATTACTGGCAGACCGTGGGGGTGGCGGGCATGACGGACGAGTGGGTGCCGGACAGGCCCAGCTTTGACCCCGATGTTTACGGCGCGCCTGAGAATATCCACTGGAACGAGGTGGCTTTGCAGGTGAAGGAACTGGCGAAGATCAACGCAGTGCAGAGCTATGCGGGCGGGCTGAACTTTGTGTGCTTTGAAGACACCCCGACATGGGATATCTACCTGCGTGTGCCGCGCATGGGCGGCAGAGCCGGGTAAGAGGGAGTAACAGAAAGGAGAAGCTATGGCGGCATCGGCCTTTGCGCTGGGCGGGGCAAAATATAAAACTTATTTATCGAGCGGCGTGGGCAGCAACCACGAACTGCAGATGACAGTAAAAAGCAATTACCGGTATATCGTGTGTGTGGCAACGCACAACAACCCGAATAAAACGGACATCAGCGTGGTTTCGGGCAGTGCGGAGACCGTAGAGGCGGCCTTTTTCTGCGGGCACAACAGCAAGGAGAGCAAGGCCTATGCGGCGGTGTTTAAAAATGTGAAGGCGGGGACCGTGCTGACGATGGGCAGCTGCGGCAGCGGCGCTTCGGTGCAGGGAACGATCTTTTGTTTTGACTGAAAAAATTGGGGCAGGCGCTGTGCCGGGGAGCACGGCGCGGGCAGACGGGAAGGAGAAAGAGAAAAATGATGTATGGGATCGATGTAAGCAGGCACCAGGGCGTGATAGACTGGGACGAACTGGAAAAGCAGGTGAAAACAGGAAAGATTGACGCGGTGCTGCTGCGCGCGGGGTATGGCTATTCGAGCCTGGATACCCAGTTTGAGCGCAATTACCGCGAGGCGGCCAAGAGGAACATTCCCGTGGGGGCATACTGGTATGCTTATTGGAGCAAGGGCACCCCGGCGGACGAATGCCGG
The DNA here is from genome assembly GCA_963629755.1 of Gemmiger sp. Classification (GTDB taxonomy): domain Bacteria; phylum Bacillota; class Clostridia; order Oscillospirales; family Ruminococcaceae; genus SFIE01. The sequence goes on along the minus strand of CAVGKH010000109.1, from coordinate 2,417 downwards.
GCGTTTTTGGCGGCGGTATCGGGCAAAAAGTTGGCGATGGGCGTTTGGTATGATGTGGAATATGAGCCGGGCATTATGGACCTGAACAAGAAGGAGCGGACCGACAAGGTGCTTCAGGGCTTGGCTGTGTTAGCTGCTAGCGGGCGCTACTGCGGCTATTATGCCAGCACCGATATGGTGAACAACCGCCTGGAGCACGAACGGCTGAGCCGGTATGACTGTTGGGCGGCGCAGTATGGCAGCCGCTGCACCTGCAAGGCAAAATACGGCATGTGGCAGTATTCGAGCGCCAACGCGCTGGGGGTGCCGAGATTTGGGGCGCATTTGGACTGCGACAGGATCTATAAAAATTACCCGAAGATCACGGCGGCGGGGGCGCTGGCCATGGGCATAAGCGCCGCACCGGTGAGCGGCCCGGGCGGAGAGGACGCGCCGCGCGATACTTACACCCGAGAGGTGGGGCCTGCTACGCGCGGTGACCTTTTAACGCTGATCGCCGAGGCCGATGTGCGGGGGCTGTATGTGACCGGAAAGCTGTGCATTGGGCCGATGACGGACGGCGACGACCGGGCAATAAAGGAACTGGCGCAGGAGCTGGGCGTGGACTGCGTATAAGGGGGAGCAGAGCATGAAAAAGATGGAGATGTCAGTGAATGTGTGTGCCAGCGCTGCGGCGGCGGTGTGCTGCGCGGCGTTTGGCGGGTGGGATATCTGGATGCGCGCTTTGCTGAGCGTGATGGTGACCGACTATATTACCGGCGTGATGGCGGCCTTTGTGCAGGGAAGCCTGAGCAGCCGCGTGGGGGCCAAGGGCATATGCAAGAAGGTGATGATCTTGTGCATAGTGGCGCTGGCGGTGCAGCTGGACAGTGCGCTGGGTGCGGGCACAGCCCTGCGCAGCATCGTGATGGGCTTTTACCTGGCAAACGATGCGCTGAGCATTACCGAAAACGCGGTGCGCATGGGCGTGCCGGTGCCCAAAGGGCTGGTGGAAAAGCTGGAACAGATGAAAAACAGCGAAAAGGAGTGAGCGCATGGCGGCGGGATTTAATGAAATCTATCAGGGCCTTGGCTTTAAAAAGAACTATGCGGCAAAGGCCGGAGGCAGCCAGGGAACAAAGGAAAAAGCCCCGGCTGCAAAAGCAGGGGGCTATGGTGCTGCGCCTGCTGCCGCTGCTGCCCCGGCCCCGGCAGCAGCAAGCAGTGCCGGGGAGGCAGACGGCGCTTATGAGCGCCTAATGCAGGTTTACGATGCCGCGCTGGAGGCACAGCGGGCCAGGCGGCGCGCAGCCTATGAGGCGGCGGCACGCGAGCAGCAGCGGCTGTATGAGCAGAATGTGAGCAAGGTGAACGAGGCCGCCGACCGGGCATTGCAGGAGGCGTATGTGAACAGGATGCAGTCGGCCCGCACGATGGGGCAGCAGCTGGCGGCGCAGGGACTGAACGGCGGCTACAGCGAGACCACCGCGGCGGGCCTGCACAACAGCTACAGCAATGCGCGGAACGCCCTGGAAACCGAGCGCAGCAGCCAGCTGAACGAGCTGGGCATGACCTACCAGAACAATATGGCCGCGGCACGGAACATTTTGGATACCGGCAACGCGGGTGACTTTGCGGAATATATTACGAACGCGGCCAAGCTGATAGCGGCAAACCCCACGCGCAGCTTGAGCGTGGAGCAGAGCGGCACGGCAGACCGCGGCGGCGCGGGGTGGTATCAGCTGTATCGCCAGCTGCTGGCGGGCGGCATGAGCGCGGCAGAGGCGGTGGAATATCTGGCCGGAGGCGGGGCCAATGTGCAGCAGATGTTTGCGTGAGGGAAAAGCTTCCGGCTCGGCCTTTGGGCGTGCTGATTACCTTGGGGAGGGAGGCTTTAGCAACTAGAAAGGGTTTTCAGCTTTATTTTTACGGAGTGCTTGATTTTTAGACGGGCGGAGCACTGCGCCCGCAGGCGCGTTTCGGAGCCGGGCCGCCATGAAATGGCGGCTCTTAGCGCGTAGAAGGAGCCCCGCCCCTACAGGGAAGAGCTAAAAGCGGGAACATGATGGTTTGCGATGAAAGGGTTGCCTGGGCTGAGAGAAAAAAGAGAAATTTTCAAAAGCGTTTTCTGGGAAAAACTGCTGATTTGAAAAGAGGATGCGGGGGGAAAAGCTGAAAAAATATTTTTTAATTATGCCGATTTATTCATGAAATTGTAAAACCTGTTACAAACCGGCGCGCCGTGTGATGAAAATTTTGTTTATTCTGTATTGAATTTTGCCGGTTTTCGTGGGATAATAAAGGCAACGAAAAGCTGATAGAGATTTGAGAAAAAGCGGCTTGTCATGAAATCGGGAGGGACTGCGCCCGGCTTCAGGCGCACAGGCTGCTTTTGCATTTCTTGAAAGAATTTTTTCTATTTTCAGAAAACGGTGGTG
>CAVGKH010000108.1:0-6692 GCA_963629755.1 Gemmiger sp. | reverse complement strand
CGCGTGGCCGTGACCGAAGCCAACACCGCCGCCAGCATGGGCAGCGGCCTTCTGGCTGTTTTTGCCACCCCCAGTATGATCGCACTGATGGAAAAAGCCGCCTTTACCTGTGTTGCCCCCGCTTTGGAAGAGGGCTGCGGCACAGTAGGAACTTTGATGAATGTAAAGCACTTGGCTGCCAGCCCCGTAGGCGCACAGATCCGCGCAGAGGCTGAGCTCACGCAGATAGACGGCCGCCGCCTGGTATTTCATGTGTCCGCCTACGACGATGCCGCTCTGATCGGCGAGGGCGAGCATGAGCGCTTTATTATCCAAAACGAAAAATTCCTGGCCAAAGCCAACGCCAAGCTGGCAAAGTAAGCCGTTCTCTTTGGCTTATTCACTTAACCTATATTTTCGCTTTTAGGCAGCGCCTCCTCCAGCGGGGCGCTGCTTTTTTATCCCTGCCAGGTATCGTAATAATCACCGTAGGCCGAGCTTTCGGCGATCATGGTATCCAAATGGCTGCGCAGCGCCTCCAACGCGGGCAGTTCCAGGCGGCCGGAATCTTCGAGCGCATCCATCAGGTGGCTCATGCTGCCGCCGCAAAAAAGATCCAACAGCTCCTGCGCGCGGGCGGCGGCATAATCCTGCCGGCGTACAAGCGCAGTGTAGTCGTTGTGGTTCTGCTCTTTTTCGGCCTTTACATAACCCTTCTTTTCCAGACGGTACAAAAAGTTCAGCAGCGTGGTGTCAGCCCAGTCAGCCCTGCCACGCAGCTGCTTTTGGATATCTGCCCGCCGGGCGGGCTGCGGCAGCTGCCAGAGCGCCGCCATCACCAGCTCTTCGCTGCGCGAGAGCTCTTGCCGGTTTGTATTCATGATCAAGCTTCCTTTCGATTATTTTCTGTTTCTATTTTACATTTGTAAAAGTTAAATTGCAAGTTTTGGGCGTATATTTTGGGTTTTCCCTTCTCTTCTCTCTTGAATTTTCTATTTTCTTTTACATTTGTAGCAGTTATTGTATCCCATATAAGAACATTTGTAACTTTTGTGCGCGAGGAGCGTTTTTAGGCCTGCAAGTTTGGTGATGCTGGCTCTAGGATTCTATGTGCCCGATGTTTTATAATAAAGCCATCGAAACAAACGCCCCTACAAAACGGGCTGTTCAAAATAGGAAATCATAAAAAAGAGAGGTATTTACCATGGCTAGAGTTTATAATTTCAGCGCAGGCCCCAGCATGCTGCCCGAGAAGGTTTTAAAAGAGGCCCAGGCCGAGCTGGTAGAATATGGCACCAGCGGCCAGAGCATTATGGAGATGAGCCACCGCTCTGCTGAATTTATGGCCGTGGCTGCTGATACCGAGGCTCGCATTCGCCGTGTGCTGAATGTACCGGATAACTATAAAGTAGGCTTTTTCCAGGGCGGCGCCACCCAGCAGTTTGCCATGGTGCCCCTGAACTTCATGACCACCGGCAAGGCCGATTATCTGGTGACCGGCAACTTCTCGAACCTAGCTGCCAAGGAAGCCGCCAAGTTCGGCGAGGTGAATATCGTTGCCAACAGCAAGGATAAAAACTTCACTTACATTCCTGATGTAAAGGCCATCGAGTACGACAAGGATGCCAGCTACATTCACATTTGCCAGAACAACACCGTGTTCGGCACCAAATATGTAGAGGTGCCCCAGGTCGAGGGGATCCCCCTGGTAGCCGATATGAGCAGCTGCATTTGCAGCGAGCCTGTGGATGTGACCAAGTACGGCTGCATTTACTTCGGCGTGCAGAAGAACATCGCCCCCGCCGGTATGGCTGTGGCGATCATTCGTGAAGACCTGCTGGGCAAGAGCGCCAAGAGCCTTACCCCCGAGCAGATCCCCACCATGATGAACTACACCACCATTTTGAATAAAGACAGCATGTATAACACCCCCAACTGCTGGAATATCTACATGACCGGTCTGGTGATGAAATATCTGGAAGAGGACATTGGCGGCCTGGAGAACATGAAAAAGCTGAACGAGGCCAAGGCCAAGGTGCTGTATGATTATCTGGACGGTCAGGAATTCTATGTAAACCCCGTAGAGCACAAGTACCGCAGCATGATGAATGTGACCTTTACCACCCCGAACGCCGATCTGGACAAGAAGTTCTGCGCCGAGGCTGCCAAGGCCGGTTTTGTAAATCTGAAGGGCCACCGCCTCGTGGGCGGTATGCGCGCCAGCATTTACAATGCCATGCCTGCCGAGGGTGTAGCAAAGCTGGTCGACTTCATGGAAGATTTCCGCAAGGCCAACGCCTGATTTTAAAAATAGGAGTGTGCAAAAGCCATGTTTACCATTAAAACCCTGAACGCAATTTCCCCCGTTGGCCTGAGCAAGCTTTCCACCAACCAGTTTGAGGTGCTGGTGGAATGCGCTGACCCCGACGGCATTTTGGTGCGTAGCGCTAACATGCACGAAATGGAGTTGGGCGGCAACTTAAAGGCCATTGCCCGCGCCGGTGCAGGTGTAAACAATATTCCGCTGGATAAGTGCAGCGAAAAGGGCATTGTGGTGTTCAATACCCCCGGCGCAAACGCCAATGCCGTGGCCGAGCTCGTGCTGGGCAGCCTGATTGCCTGCAGCCGTAATCTGGCCGAGGCTTCGCATTGGTGCAAGGGCCTCAAAGGCGATGCCGATATGGCCAAGAGCGTGGAAAAGGGCAAAAAGCAATTTGTGGGCCCCGAGATTCGCGGCAAGGTGCTGGGCGTGATCGGCCTGGGTGCGATCGGTGCCAAGGTAGCCAACGATGCCCTGAACCTGGGCATGGACGTTTACGGCTATGACCCGTACCTGAGCGTGGATGCTGCCTGGAACCTGAGCCAGCATGTGCACCACTGCCTGAACCTGGGCGATATGCTGCCCAAGTGCGATTATATCACCATTCATGTGCCGTATCTGCCCACCACCAAGGGCACGATCAATACGCAGACCCTGGCCGCCTGCAAAGAGGGCGTGCGTGTGCTCAACTTTGCCCGCGGCGAGCTTGTGGACAACGCTGCCATGCTGGCTGCGCTGGAGACCGGCAAGGTGGCCGCCTACTGCACCGACTTTCCCGCCGAGGAGCTCATTGATGTGCCGGGCGTGATTTGCACGCCTCACCTGGGTGCTTCCACCCCCGAGGCCGAGGATAACTGCGCCGTGATGGCCGCCGTCGAGATCAGCGACTATCTGAAAAACGGCAACATCGTTCACAGCGTGAACATGCCCGAGGTCAGCCAGCCCCGCAGCGGCGGCAAGCGTATCTGCGTGATCCACCGCAATGAGCCCGGTTTGATCAGCGCCATCACCAACATCACCACCGAAGCCGGGCTGAACATTGAAAACATGGTGAACAAGAGCAAAAAAGAAATGGCCTACACCATGCTGGATGTGAGCGGCATGAACGCCGCCGCCACGGCCCAGATCACCGAAAAGCTGAACGCCGTGCCCCAGGTGATCCGCGTGCGCGTGCTGTAAGATCTGCCAAAGCATAGAGAGTATAAAGTATATAATAATAGGTAAGAGCCGCCCCGGCGGGAAGAAAAGCGTTGCTGTTTGCTTTCTTCCCGCCGGGGCGTTTTGGTGTGTTACTGCTCCACGCAGCGGCAGATCAGGTCTTCCAGTTCATACAGGGCGTTTTCTGCCCCGCGGGTAAGCTTGCGGGTGGTTCGTTTCAGCTGCCGGGGCGAATGGCACAAACAGTAGGTTCCTGCCGCTGCCAGCGCTGCGCCAAGCATCATGCCGGGGATCATGCCTTGTGCAGAATATTCTTTCATCGGTTTTGTCCTCCTTATAAAATTCTGCTGTTAAGTTTCCCCCGATTTTTTTAATTATTCATCTTTTTTTGTTGGGGCATTTATGATAAAATGTATCCGTATAGAGAAAGAGGGAACCCATCTATGATTTTTCCAACACCTAAAACCGTGCTTTGCATCCATGACTTTTCCGCGCTGGGCCGCGCCGGCTTTTATGCCATCGCACCCGTGCTGGCTGTAAGCGGGCTGCAGGCTGTGGCGCTGCCCACCGTAGTGCTTTCGAGCCATACCGGCGGGCTGGGCCAACCGGCCGCCATGCAGAACGAAAGCTACGGCGAGGTTGCTTTGCAGCAGTATCAAGAGCTTGGCATGCAGTTTGATTATATCTATTCGGGTTATCTGGCAAGCCCGGCACAGGCTGCGCTGGTAGAAAAGGCACATGCCCTTTGGCCCGAGGCTTACCTGGTAGTAGACCCTGTGATGGGTGACGGCGGCAGGCTGTATTCCGGCGTGGATGCCTCCATGCCCGAGGCCATGCGCCATTTGGCCGCCATGGCCGACCTGGTTTTGCCCAACGCCACCGAGGCGGGCCTTTTGCTGGGGCAGCCCGGCACTGAACCTGCCGACCCCGATGCTGCCAAAGAGCTGGCAGCTGCTTTGCAGCAAAAGCTGGGCTGCAAAAATGTGGTCATCACAGGGCTGCCCATCGGGCGTTACCTTTACTGTGCCGGGGCCGGGTGCGATGCCTTTACCGCACGCCAGCTCAAGGCTGGGCGCAGCTTTCCCGGCACGGGCGATCTGTTCGGCGCGGTGCTTATCAGCCGCCTGGCTGTAGGCAATGCGCTGAGCGCTGCCACCGAAGCTGCCGCCGCATTCGTGGCCGACTGCATCAACAACACCCCCGCCGATGCCGATACCTGCCTTGGCGTGTGCTTTGAGCCGCAGCTCTGGCACCTGGCCGCGAGGTAAGCCGCCATGAAAACGCTGAATATCGTGCTCGTAGAGCCGCGCATTCCCGAAAACACCGGCAATATCTCGCGCACCTGCGCTGTGACCGGCGCGCGCCTGCACCTTGTGCGCCCTTTGGGCTTTGAGATCACCGACAAGCATTTAAAGCGCGCCGGGCTGGATTACTGGCCCCTGCTGGACATTAGCTATTATGATGGGCTTGCGGATTTTTACGCCAAAAACAAGGGGCCGTTTTTTTACTTTACCAGCAAGGGCCCCCGCCGCCATACCGATGTAGAGTATCCCGACGGCAGCTATCTTGTATTTGGCCGCGAGGATGCCGGTTTGCCGGAAAAGCTTTTGCTTGAAAACGAAGAAAGCTGTGTGCGCATGCCTATGCGCCCGCTGGAAAAGGCCCGCTGCCTCAACTTGAGCAACGCCGTAGCTGTGGGCGTATACGAAGTACTGCGCCAGTGGGATTTTGAAGGCCTTGAGACCCACGGCCAGCTTACCGAATACACATGGAAAGAGAGTAACCAATGAGTAAAATTGCCATTTTGACCGATTCCAGCGCCGACCTGACCGCTGAGCAGGCCGAAAAGTACGGCATCGATGTGCTGACCTTTGTAATGACGCTGGACGGCAAGGACTATAAGACCGGCGAAAATTGCACCGTGGAAGAGTTTTATGACATTCTGCGCCAGGGCAAGGGCGTGCCCAGCACCGCCGCCATTACGCCCATTCAGTTCTGCCAGCAGTTCTGCCAGTATGTAGACGAGGGCTACACGGATGTTTTGTATGTTTCCATCTGCAAGGGCGGCAGCAGCACCTACAACAACGCTGTGATGGGCCAGCAGATGCTGGCCGAGGAACGCCCCGGCAACACGCTGCGCGTGCATATTGTAGACAGCCGCACCTACAGCATGACCTTTGGCTGGCATTTGCTGGAGGCCGCCCGCAAAATTCGCAACGGTGCCGAGCTGGCCCCCATTATTGCCGAGCTGGAAGATAAGTTTGACCGCTGCGAGATCGCACTGGCCGCCTACAGCCTGAAGCAGATGAAAAAGAGCGGCCGCATTTCGGCTGCCGCCGCCTTTGCAGGTGAGCTTTTGGGCCTGCGCCCCATCGTTCAGCTGAACTTCGGCGTGAGCAAGGTGGTAGCCAAGGTGCGCGGCAACGATGCTGTGCCCGCCGCACTGATTAAGCATGTGCAGAGCCGCGTGAACAACCCTGCCGAAATGGTTTACCAGATCGGCTATACCGACTGTGAGGCCGCCGCACAGGAGCTTGCCAAGCAGTGCAAAAAGGCCTTTGGCCATGCGCCCGCCGGGCTGTTCCATCTGGGCGGCGTGGTGAGCTGCAACACCGGCCCCGATGCCATTGCCATTGCCTATTTGAACCCAGAGCACAAAGAATAAAGTTTTCAGGTACTGTCAAGTGGGAATTGCGAAAAATGAGGTAAAATTGTGACTTTGCACAATGCGCTCTTACTGATCGCGGCCAGCTAGGCGAGAGCGTTTGTGCAAAGTGCAAAAAAGGGCAGCACAAATAAGCCTCAAAAGCCTGTAGTCTTTTGGGGGAAAACAAAGCCTTGTCTTTGTTTTCTATCTGAGAGAATGCGCCCGCTCTCTTCTATGCGCAATGTGCACCTGTTCGGCGCACTCTCGACAGAGGTAGAGAATTTTTATTCCCGCGGCCAGAAATCATAAATCTTTTGAGGGTTATCCAGTTTAATTTTTGCCAGTTCTTTATAGAACATATCATTGCTTGTTTTGCCGCCGAACTTTGGGCGGTGGTAGCTATTTATCCAATTCTGCACCTCATGAGCCTGTTTAGCGGTAACGCTAGACAGGCTCTTTCCTTTGGGCAGTTTACGGCGAACCAAGCGGTTTGTGTTTTCGTTTGTTCCCCGTTCATGCGGGCAGCTGGGGTGGCACCAATAGCCAGTCAGGCCGAGGGAATCAAAATCTACTCTGAACTCGCTGCCG
>CAVGKH010000107.1:0-6700 GCA_963629755.1 Gemmiger sp. | reverse complement strand
TGGTATTATAATAGCACCTCTATTGCGGGGGTTATTTTTTTGTGTCCTTTTCTGGGATGCACCGCGATCGAGGGAGGCTAAAAAAACCAAATGGAGGTGCCGAATCATGCGAGTGAAAATCACCCTTGCCTGCACTGAGTGCAAACAGCGCAACTACAACACCATGAAGAACAAGAAGAATTCCCCTGACCGTCTTGAGATGAAGAAGTATTGCCGTTTCTGCAAGAAGCATACTGTCCATCGCGAGTCCAAGTAAGGAAAGGCGGAGCGAAATGGCTGAGAAAAAAGTTGAGGCCAAAAAAGGCTCCGGCAAGAAGAGCTGGTTCAGCCGCGTTAAGCAGTTCTGGAAGGATACTGCTGCTGAGCTGAAAAAGGTCGTCTGGCCCAGCAAGGAGCAGACCAAAAACAACACCATCGTTGTTATTCTGGTCGTTATCATCGCCGCTGTATTCATGGTCGCACTCGATGCGATCTTCGGCGGCATCATCGGCCTGCTGGTAGGCTGAAATTAAAACGGAGGATCATTCAATGGCTGATCAGGCTTTGTGGTATGTGGTTCATACCTATTCCGGCTATGAAAACAAGGTCGCGCAAGACCTGTTGACCATGGTCGAGAACCGCCATCTGCAGGATCTTATCTGTGATGTCAAAGTCCCCGTGGAGATCACTACCGAGGATGTGCTGGATAAAAGCGGCAACAAAATCGGTGAAAAGGAAGTTCAGAGCAAGCTCTATCCCAGCTATGTGTTCGTGAAAATGGTCATGAACGACGAGACCTGGTACATCGTGCGCAACACCCGCGGCTGCACCGGCTTTGTGGGCCCCGGAAGCAAACCGGAACCCTTGAGCGAGGCTGAAGTAGCCAAGATGGGCGTAGAAGTGCGAACCGAGACCAAGGTAGATTTTGCTGTGGGCGACAATGTCGAGATCGCGGCCGGCCCGCTGGAAGGTCTTGTGGGTCTGGTAGAAGAGATCGACACCAAGACCCGCAAGGTGAAGGTGAGCGTTTCGATGTTCGGGCGCGATACTTCCGCGGAACTGGACCTGGCACAGGTCAAACCCCTTTGATGGCTTTTGCCATAAAAGGCGCAGAAATTTATTTCCGGTAAAAACCGCATGCGGTTTTTATAGAGCGTGCGAGGGTCGCATGCTCGTGGGAGGGCTGCACCGCAGCCCGCAACTTACCACAATTTTGGAGGTGCAATTACAATGGCACAGAAAGTTACTGGCTACATTAAACTGCAAATTCCCGCCGGCAAAGCAACTCCGGCTCCCCCTGTTGGTCCCGCTCTGGGCCAGAAGGGCGTAAACATTGTTGCATTCACGAAGGAATTCAACGCTCGTACCCAGAATCAGATGGGCATGATCATCCCCGTTGTGATCACTGTGTATGCAGACCGTTCCTTCAGCTTCATCACCAAAACTCCTCCCGCTCCTGTTCTGATCAAGAAGGCTGCCGGCATCGAAACCGCTTCCGGCACCCCCAACAAGAACAAGGTCGCTTCCATCACCAAGGCACAGGTCGAAGAAATCGCCAAGACCAAGATGCCTGACCTGAACGCTGCCAGCCTCGAGGCTGCCTGCAGCATGATCGCCGGCACCGCTCGCAGCATGGGCGTTACCGTCGAAGGCTGAGCCAAGGAGGATTAAAGAGTTATGAAACACGGCAAACAGTATGTGGAAAGCGCTAAGCTCGTTGACCGCAGCAAAGCATACGATATGAACGAGGCTCTGGCCATCTGCTGCCAGACCGCCAAGGCAAAGTTCGACGAGACCGTTGAGCTGCATGTTCGCCTGGGCGTTGACAGCCGCCATGCAGACCAGCAGGTTCGCGGCGCTGTTATCCTGCCCAACGGCACTGGTAAGAATGTGCGCGTTGTGGCTATCTGCAAGGGCGAGGCTGCTAAGGCTGCCGAGGCTGCAGGTGCTCAGGAAGTGGGCGATGCAGACCTGATCGCCAAGATCGCAGGCGGCTATATGGACTTTGATGTTCTGGTCACCACCCCCGACATGATGGGCCAGGTTGGCCGTCTGGGTAAGGTTCTGGGCCCCCGCGGCCTGATGCCCAACCCCAAGGCCGGCACCGTTACCCCCAACATCGGCCAGGCTGTGACCGATGCCAAGGCCGGTAAGATCGAGTACCGCCTCGACAAGCAGAACATTATCCATGTTCCCGTGGGCAAGGTTTCCTTCGGCGCTGAAAAGCTGGGTGTCAACCTGGATGCTGTGATGGATGCCATCGCAAAGGCTAAGCCCGCTGCTGCAAAGGGCACTTACTTCAAGAGCGCTTCTATTGCAACCACCATGGGCCCTGGCATTAAGTTCAGCACCCTGAAGTACGGCGTGTAATTTCACTTTGTACTTTTTAGCCTGCACAAAAAACTTTTTTGTGCAGGCATAAAAAAGCTTGACAAAACCCGCTCGTTTGCGGTATAATACTTATGCTGTTTTTAAGACAGCAGGTGCATTACGCATAAAGGGTTCGCCCACCTGCCGAGAAACGAGCGCTTGTAAAGCATTACTAAGCTCTCTGCTCGGCAACGGGCAGAGAGCTTTTTTTGTAAGATGTATAGATATTTTTTGCGAAACGAGGTGAAACTAAATGCCCAGTGAAAAGATTTTGAGCGAAAAGCAGGCTCTGGTTGCTTCTCTGAACGAAAAGCTCACCGGCGCTTGCGCTGGTGTTGTGGTTAGCTTCAAGGGTATCCCCGTGGATGCTGACACCAAGCTGCGTAAAGAGCTGCGTGAGGCTGGCGTTGAGTACGCTGTTGTAAAAAACACCATGCTGCGCCTGGCTGTGAAGGGCACTTCTCTGGAGGCTCTGGCCGAGACCTTCAAGGGCGATACTGCTATCGCTGTTTCTAAGGAAGATCCCATCGCTGCTGCCCGTATTCTGAACAAGTTTGCAGAGGCAGACAAAACCAAGAGCTTTGCCATCAAGGGCGGTTACATGGACGGTAATGTCATGACCGCTGCTGAGGTTTGCGAGATCGCCAAGCTGCCCGACCTCAAGGGTATGCTGTCCATGTTTGCAGGTGCTCTTACCAGCACCCTGTCCGGCCTGGCTGTTGCTATGCAGGCTTATGTGGATAAGCAGGAGGACGGCGAAGCTGCCTGATTTGGCCGCTTGACCGCTGCGATCTGAATTTTATTTAAAAACAACACTATATTATTTAAATTGGAGGGTAATACCATGGCTTCTGAAAAGATCACTGCCATTATCGACGAAGTTAAGGCTCTGTCCGTTCTGGAACTGAAAGAGCTGATCGATGCATACTGCGAGGAGTTCGGCGTTTCTGCTGTTGCTGCTGCTCCCGCTGCTGCCGCTGGCGCTGCTGCTCCCGCTGCAGAAGAGAAGACCGAGTTCAATGTTGTGCTGGCTGAAGTTGGCGGCAACAAGATGGGCGTTATCAAGGCTGTTAAGGAAATCACCGGCGCTTCCCTGATGGACGCTAAGAAGCTGGTTGAGACTGCTAACGCTGTCATCAAGGAGAACGCTTCCAAGGCTGACGCTGAGGACATCCAGAAGAAGCTGGGCGACCTGGGCGCTAAGGTTGAGCTGAAGTAAGTTTTTCTGAAAACTGCTTTTAAAAGGGCAGCTGCTTTCCGCAAGGGGCAGCTGCCCTTTTTCTTTTGCCTTGCTATCGCCTCGTTTTGCCGCTATAATAATAAAGAACTAATTCCATCGGCAAGGAACAGCCAGCATGCAGATTTATCAAGCCAAAACAAGAACTCCGGCGCTTATCGAGCAGCTGGTGCAGGTGTGGGAGGCATCGGTGCGCGCCACACACCTGTTTTTAAGCGAAGAAGAGATCCTGCACATTAAAGAGTGTGTGCCGCAGGCGCTGGCCGGTGTAGCCAGCCTGACCGTGGCTGAAAACGAAGCGCATGCCCCGGTGGCCTTTATGGGCACCGAAAACGGCCGCCTTGAAATGCTGTTCATCGCACCGGCCGAGCGCGGCAGGGGCCTGGGGCGGCAGCTGCTCGGGCAGGCTATACGCGAATACGGCGTAAAAGAAGTGACCGTGAACGAGCAGAACCCGCAGGCCGTGGGCTTTTATGCGCACTGCGGCTTTCAAACCTACCGGCGCACCGAGCAAGACGAGCAGGGCGGCCCTTACCCGCTTTTGTATATGCGCCTTGTACCGTGAGGCTTTTCGCCGCCCGCAAAAACTGATCCGCTGAAAGAAAGACGGTAAGGATCTATGAAGAAAAAATTCAAGGAATTCCCGCTGGAAAAACAGCTGGTATGGAGCTTTTTTCTGCTGGCCAGCTTTGTGATCGCCCTCACCATGATGGTGAGCGTGGTGCTGGATATCCGCAATGAGCGCAGCCAGATCGACAGCACCATCAGCAACATTGCCGAGTATGTGGCCTCGCTCGACAGCGTGGTCAATATGCTGCAGCAGGGCTACCCAGACCCCGAGGTACAGCACCAGATGGACGACCTCTGCGATGCCATGAAAAATGTGAATGTGCTGATGATCTGCGATACCAACAAGCTTCGCTATTACCACACCAAACGGCAGGACTGGGGCGACAGCTTTGTAGACGGCGAAGAAAACGCCGCCCTGGCAGGCGAGGACCCTTATATCACCACGGGCTTTGGCACCAGCGGCGAGCAGCGCCGCGCCTTCTGCGCCATCAAAAATGCCAATGGCCAAACCCTGGGCTATGTGATGAGCGGCATTCTCAACTCGAACCTGCTCAAAAAAAGCCAAAACACCATTGCGCTGTATCTCATGTTGCTGCCCGGCTCGCTTTTGCTGGCTATGCTGCTTTCGCGCATGATCGTGCGCTTTCTGCAAAACTCGCTGCAGGGCCATAAGCCCGCCGAGCTGCTCAACCTCTACCTTATGCAGGAAGAAATGCTCAACGCCCTGGCTGATGGCCTGATCGTCACCGATTCCGCCGGTAAGATCCTCATTGCCAACCGTGTGGCGCAGCACCTGTTTGAAAAAACACAGCAGGAGCTGGAAGGCGTTTCGCTGACAGAGATCTTCCCTGATTCCACCTGCTGCCAAAAAGAGAATGCCGAGCGCCACAAAAATTATTCCGATATGGTCGGCACGCATTCGGTCATGGTCACCGAGCTGCCCGTTACACTGGAAGAAAACCGCCCGGGCATGCTGAGCATCTTCAACGATAAAACCGAGACCATGCGCCTTTCCGATGAGCTTTCCGGCACCAAAAATGTGTTGGATTCGCTGCGCTTCTTCAATCATGAATATATGAACAAGCTGCATGTGATCCTGGGCTACCTGCAGATCGGCCAAACGCAGCAGGCCATGGAGTTTATCATGAACAGCAGCTTGGTCTCCAGCCAGGCCATTCGTGAGGCTGCCGCGCAGATCCGCGTAAGCAAGCTGTGCGCACTGATCGTGGGCAAAATGATGCGAGCGGCCGAGCTGGGCATCCGCCTTACCGTGCAGCCCGACAGTATCTGCATGGAAAACGACCTGCTGCTGCCCGTGCAGGAGTATGTCACTATCGTGGGCAATCTGCTGGAAAACGCCATTGAAGAGCTTTCCCAGAAAAAAGAAGACCCGCGTGAGATCCACCTGGGCCTTTACTGCCGGCCCGACTGCAATGTAGTGCTGTGTGAAGATACCGGCCGCGGCATCGACCCCTCCATTCGCGACAGCATTTTTATCAAGGGCGTTTCCAGCAAGGGCACAGGCCGCGGCATTGGCATGTATGCCATTCACGAGCTGGTAGAGCGCTACCACGGAACCATCGAAATTGAAAGTGAAAAAGACGAGGGCACCGAGATCACCCTCACCTTTACCCGCAGAGAGGAGAATGAACTATGAATTATCGCGTGATCATTGTAGAGGATGACCCTATGGTGGCGGCCATCGACCGCCGCTATGTCGAGACCAACTCCAAGTTTGAGGTGCTGGGCGTGTTTAAAGACGGCACCGAAGCGCTCGCCTTTTTGGAAAATCACGAAGTAGACCTGATCATTCTGGACTACTATACCCCCGCTATGACCGGCCAGGAATTTATGGATGAGCTGCACGGCCGGGGCATGGCCCCCTCGGTGATCGCAGTCACCTCTGCCAACGACAGCGAGATCGTGCGCGGCATGCTTACCCGCGGCGTGATCGATTATCTGGTAAAGCCGTTTGAATTTGCACGCTTCCAGCAGGCGCTTGAAAGCTTTTTGCAGCTGAACCAGATGTCGCACGAGCAGGCCACTCTCGACCAGCGCAGCGTAGACCGCCTGCTGGGCAAAGACGGCGGCCAGAAGCCCAGCGAAGAGCAGCTGGGCAAGGGTCTCAACAACGCCACGCTCGAAAAAGTGCGCGAATTCTGGCTGAATAACGCCACCGGCAGCTTTACCAGCGAGCAGATCGCCGAGCAGATGCACCTGAGCCGCATCACGATCCGCCGCTATGTGAACTATATGCTCGAGCAGGGCGAGCTGGTAAGCCAGATCGACTACCAGACCGGCGGCCGTCCCTCCATTCGCTACAGCAGCCGCCATTAACGAAAGTTTTGTATCCCGCCCAAAGCGCCCTGTAAAAAGCAGCCAAAACAGGCCGGGGGCAAATGACGCCCTCTTTGAGGGAGCTGGCGCGCGGCAGCGCGGCTGAGGGAGTTTGAGCGCAAAAATAAGAAAATATTTAAAAATTAAACGATAACAAAAGCTTTTTAAGCCAAATGATCACAATAAAAGCCCCCTCGTGCAGGGGGC
>CAVGKH010000106.1:0-6830 GCA_963629755.1 Gemmiger sp. | reverse complement strand
AATTTCAGCCGGTTGGTGAAGTTCATAGCTTTCGGTGGTATATAGCGGGCCAAAGCCTTTGCCTGTTGTGCGGTAGCTTTGCAGCGGCCAAAGAATGTCCTCTTGGGTAAGCGCTTTCCAGCGGTTATGGTAGCGCAGCAGCGAAGCATAGCGATAAAACGGCTGATGCTCGGTTTGGCAGCGGCTCATGGCCATGGCAAGCTGCACACGGTTAAGGCTTGGCGGAATCAACAGCGAATAATCATCGCTGACGGAATTCATATCTACATCCGTCATATAGGTATTGCCGTATACCATGCCGAACACATCTACGACCACTACCTTGGGCTTTTGGGTCTTGAGTGCCTCTATTACATAATGATATGCCGTCCAGATGGGCTGGCTCCAGGAGTACAGCACATAGCCGGTAGTACCATACTCTTCGTAAAGCTGTGTGGGTGAAATTGCTGCGTTCGTGTGGCTGCCGCCCACATAAACTACATCGATCGAGTTTTTGGGCTCTTCATAAAAGCCCATGATCGTTCCGTTTTTATCCCAGAGCACACGATCTGTATACGCGATCATGGCCAGTGCCAATATGCAGAATAGAATAAAGGCTGCCAGCCGACGAAGCGCGGATGTTTTTATTTTCATGATTTCTTTCATAACTTTTCAACGCTCTTTGTGCCGTTAAAACTGAAAATAGATAAACGGCTTTTCTACATAGCCCTCACCGTACATGCCAAATATGACCACCAGCAAAATACCTGCCAGCAGCACTGCCCACTGCACAGCAATGGGTTGGGCTGTAAGCTGCGGGGTTAAAGGGCCTTTTTTGCGGCGCAGCCAATCGCATACAAACAGGGCTGCCACCGCCAGGCAGGAAACGATAAAATCGGGCCTATCCATACCCAGCGCATCAAAACCGCCCACAAAGGGCGCTGCGTTCCAATGCAGCAGGCCTCGGTAAAATTCTGCTGCCTGTGAAAGACTGTCGGCCCTGAAAATTACCAATGCCCCGCTGACAAAAGCAAAAGTAAGAAGCCAGCAGAAAAACGTATGCACTCTTCCCTGCCGGTCAATGTGAAGCGCATTACAAAGGCTTGTGCGCAGGCCGCAGCTAAGGCGCGAAGCCGCCATCCAGAGGCCGTGCAGTGCGCCCCATATCACATAGGTCCACGCAGCGCCATGCCAGATGCCGCTGACCAGAAATACGGTAAACAGATTCAGGCAGGTGCGGGCCGTGCCCTTGCGATTGCCGCCCAACGGAATATAAACATTATCGCGCAGCCAAGTAGAAAGGCTGATGTGCCAGCGGTTCCAGAATTCCCCCAGCGACAGTGCCAGATACGGGCTGTTAAAATTGCGCATCAGATCAAAGCCCATAATGCGCGCGGCACCGATAGCAATATCGCTGTAAGAAGAAAAATCGCAATACAGCTGCACGGCAAAAAATACCACTGCCAGCAAAAGCGACACGGTGCCCTGTGCCGCCAGGTTGCTGTATACACCGTCTACCAGCAAAGCAAGCCGGTCTGCAATGACCAGCTTTTGAATATAGCCCCACAGTATTTGGATCAAACCTGTGCGAAAGCGCCCGTAATCAAAACGATGCACCTCGCGAAACTGCGGCAGCATATTGCGGCTGCGCTCGATAGGGCCCGCGACCAACTGCGGAAAGAAACTGACAAACAGCGCATAGCGCAAAAAATTCGTCTCCGGCTCTATTTCACTGCGGTAAACATCGGCCGCATAGCCAACAGCCTGAAATATGTAAAAGCTGATGCCCACCGGCAGCAAAAGCTGAAAGCCGGTAAAAATGCTCTCCATACCCAGCATATGGCGGATCTGGTTGAGATTATCCAGCACAAAACCGGCATATTTGAATACGAACAAAATGGCAAGATTTAAAAGCACCGCTGCCGCCAGCACCTGTTTTTTCTTTTTGGGCGCGGCATTTTTCATGGCGATCCCCGCCAGCCAGGTGATGGCTGTACTGGCCAGCATTAAAAGCGCGTAGCGGGGGTTCCAGCACATATAAAACAGATAGCTGCATACAAGCAGCCAGAGATTGCGCACCTTTGGGGGCAGCACAAAATAGCCCAGTGTTACGCAAGGAAAAAACAGCACAAATTTTAGCGAGTTAAACAGCATAAAGCTTTCCCTTTTCTTTTCTTGAAAAAACTGCCCTGGCAAAAGTCAGGGCAGCATCTGAATTTCTCAAGGCACTATTTTTATATCAGAGTCATCCTCCTGCGGGGGCTGCACAGGCTCACCCTGGGCATTGATGCCTTTTTTTGCCAGGCGGATATCGGTATACTCTGCAATCAGCGAGTAGATCACCGCAAAGGCAGGCACACCAATCAGCATGCCCACAAAGCCCAGCAGGCTGCCGCCTACGATAATGGAAAACAGCACCCACAGTGCCGAAAGGCCGGTAGATTCACCCAGAATTTTGGGGCCGAGCACATTGCCGTCAAACTGCTGCAGAATCAAAATCATGATCAAGAATTCTACTGAGCTGAACGGATTTACGATCAGCAGAATGAACCCGCACGGGATCGCGCCCAAGAAAGGCCCGAATACAGGGATCACATTTGTGCAGCCGACCACTACACTGACCAGCAGCGCATAAGGAATTCGCAAAATTGCACAGATGATAAAGCACAGAACACCGATGATCAGGCTGTCGATGATCTTGCCGCCGATAAACCCGCCAAAAGTCTGGTTTGTGCGTGCCAACACACGCAGCGTGCGCCGGGCATGCGTTTCGGGCAAAAAGGTGAAAACCAGCTTTTTCGCCTGTTTGAGCAGCTTTTCTTTATCGAGCAGCATGTAAATAGAAAACATCAGCGCCGTGAGCGTACTTACAAGGCCGCTGCCCAAAGCCATGCCGTAGTTGATCACATGCGGAAAAAGGCCGGATATCGCATCCGTGACTGCTTTGAGCACTTCTTCATAAGAGCCAAGCAGCTTTTCCAACTGTGCGGAGTCGCTCAAATGGTTCTGCAAAACGGAAAGATACTGCTCCATTGAGCTGAAATAGGCCGGTATATTGGTAATGAGCATTTTTACGCTGCTGATCAGCTGCGGTACCAGCAGCATCAGCAGTACACCGATAAAAAAGGCAGCGATCACATAGGCCAGCAGCACACGCAGTGCCCTGCGGCCGCGCAGAAAACCGTGATCGAGTGCACGCACGATAAAATCGAGCAAATAGGCGATCACTGCGCCCCACACGAATGGCGACAGAATTGCCCAGCCGCTGCGCAGAAACGCCCACACGGTATCAAAATGCGAAATACCCATGTAGCATAAAATGCCCAGCACCACCAGCAGCAAGTTGGAAAAAAAGTTTTCGCTAAGCTTGAACTTTTCGTTGTTCGGTTCCATTTTTATACTCCGGCAAATTATTCCACGGTAACGCTCTTGGCCAGGTTGCGGGGTTTATCCACATCACAGCCGCGCAGCACACTCATGTAATAGGCAAACAGCTGCAGCGGAACGATAAGCAGCATGGGCATAAACAGCTCTTCAAATTCCGGCAGACGAACTACATGGTCGGCCACGCCATCAGGCACAGGCTGATCTTCTGTAGTGAACAGCAGCGTGTTCGCACCGCGGCTCTTGGTTTCTTTTACATTCGAGATCGTTTTTTCGTAAATGTCTTTCTGGGTAGCCAGTGCGATCACAGGCGTACCTTCTTCGATCAGGCTGATCGTACCGTGCTTCAGTTCGCCGGCAGCGTAGGCTTCAGAGTGCACATAGCTGATTTCTTTCAGCTTTAGGCTGGCCTCCAGCGAAAGCGCATAGTCAAAGCCGCGGCCCATAAAGAACAAATCACTTGCATTCATATATTTGCTTGCCAGGAATTTGATATTTTCGCAACTGTCCAGCATAGCCTTGATCTGCGTGCTGGTTTCCAACAGCTTTGCCGTTAAACGGCGTGCTTCGGCTTCTTCCAGCTTGCCCTTGGCCATTGCCAGGCGCAGAGCAAAGAGATACAAAACACTCAGCTGTACCATGTAGGCCTTGGTGGAGGCCACTGCTATCTCGGGCCCGGCATAGGTATACAGCACATAATCTGCCGCACGGGCAATCGACGAGCCAACCACATTTACGATTGCCAGCACCTTGCAGCCGCGTTTTTTTGCCAGCTCCAAAGCCGCCTTGGTATCGCTTGTCTCACCGGACTGGCTGATAATGATCACCAGGTCATCCGGGTGCAGGATGGGGTCACGATAGCGGAACTCGCTGGCAATATCGGTATCCGCCTGTACGCGGGCCAGCTTTTCGATTGCCATCTTGCCCACCATACCGGCATGCATAGCCGTTCCGCAGGCAACCAGGTGCACCGCATTGATCTTGGCAAGGGCTACATCGTTCAATTCCGGAATGCGCAGGTCGGGCAGGCCGTCCTGCACGCGGGGGCTTACGGTTTTTTGGATCGCATCCGGCTGCTCATGGATTTCTTTCAGCATAAAATGCGGATAACCACCCTTTTCAGCTGCTTCCAGATCCCAGTCGGCCGTCAGGCGCTGCTTTTCGATGGGGCTGCCGAACTCGTTAAAGAACTCAATCTTCTCGCGGCTCAGCTTTACGATATCGCCTTCATCCAGCACGCTGTACTCACGGGTATACTTTAAAAGTGCCGGCACATCGCTGGCCACAAAGTTTTGGCCTTCGCCATAGCCCACGATCAGGGGGCTTTCACGGCGGGCAGCATACACAATATCGGGAAAATCCTTGAACAAAACGGCCAGGCCATAACTGCCGCGCACCATGCTGAGAGCCTTGGTCAGGGCACTCAGCGGGTCGCCCGTATAGCAGGAATCGATCAGCTTTACCAGCACTTCGGTATCGGTTTCACTTACAAATGTATAGCCTTTTTTGATCAGGTCTTCTTTCAGCTTGCCATAGTTTTCAATAATACCGTTGTGCACGATCGAAACGCGAGGCGTAGAATGGGGGTGGCTGTTCACATCACTGGGAACACCGTGCGTAGCCCAGCGGGTATGGCCAATGCCGCAATGGCAGACCGGCAGATTTTCTTCTTCCAGCTTTTCTTTAAGCACAGCCAAGCGGCCCTTGGCCTTGACCACCATGATATCACGGCCCATGTGCAGGGCAACACCGGCAGAATCATATCCGCGGTATTCCAGCTTGGAAAGGCCCTCCATCAGTACATCCTGGCAGTTAAGGCCGCCTACATATCCAACGATTCCACACATAATAAAAAACCTCCTTGGGGCTTTGATGCAGGGCCGGCACATTTTGTGCCCCGCCTGCTGCCCTGGGTTAAAATACCCGGGCCAGTTACTTCAATTTGGCTTTTCTGCACTCTTGTGCGCCCATTATAAAACGGGCAGCCGTTTATAAAATCATGCGGTAAAGCATCTTCAAAAATCCATATAGATAAAAACAAGTATACCTATAAGAATAGTTTTTTTATTATATACCCAGTCCGTATTTTTTTCAATCTTTTTGTAATTTTGTTTACCGTATATTCATGAATTTCTTATTTTGTGTGCTTTACCCTGCGCACAAACTTTCCATTTCTTCTACGGTGCAAAAGCGGTAGCCCTGCTCTGCAAACCAGTCGATCACATCGGGCAGTGCTTTGGCGGCATTCTGCGTTGCGTTTGTATCGTGCATCAATACCACACATACCGATTTATCTTTTGCCTCTTTTATAATATTGTGATAGATCTGCTCTGCACTGGGGTGCCCGCCTGCCGCATCCTCGGCGCACACATTCCAGTCAATATAATGGTATCCTTTTTCTTTTGCCTGCTCTTTCAGGCGTTTCATCAAACCGCTTCCGCCATATTTTCGGCTTACTGTGTTGGTGCTGCCGCCCGGGAATCGAAGATAATGGATCTCATCTGCCTCGATATAGTCTGAATGAGAATTTTTTAGCTGCTCTATATCCTGCCAGTAGCTTTCAGTGCTTTGATAGATCTGCTTATATTCATGTGAAGCGCTGTGCAGCGCAATCTGATGCCCTTCTGCAGCCTCCTGCTGAACTAACGGCAGATATTTGCTGTTATTTTCTGCGGCTATTACAAAAAATGTAGCCGGAACCTGTTTTTGGCGCAGTGTTTCCAGCACAAGTGAAGTGGTTTTGCTGGGACCATCGTCAAAAGTAAGGCATACAAGCTTTTGCCTGGTTTGTTCCTCGTTTTGATTGGCTTCCACCGTAAAAGCGCGGTTTTCAAACGAGGTATCCGGAATTTTGGCTATATCTTTTTGTGAACATAGCTGCGGCGCATGCACACTGCCCACCGCCAGCAGCAAGGCCCCTAAAGCAGCTGTGCACAGGGCTTGATACAGAAATTCATGCCTTTTCAAATGGTCGCCTCTCATAGCTTTGGCCCCCTTATTTGCAGATACTGTTACCATAAATATGGCGGATTCTGCGGGGCTATCCCCTTTTGCGAAAAACTTTTCTGTTGTTTTGCCATAAAAAGGCTTGACTTTGCACATTCCGGTATGCTAGAATATGCCTTGCAGTCATGCGAGAGTGCTGGAATCGGCAGACAGGCACGTTTGAGGTGCGTGTGTTTAGGCGTGTGGGTTCAAGTCCCATCTCTCGCACCAGCAAAAAAGGCTTAGAATCGAAAGGTTCTAAGCCTTTTTCTTTGCATATAACCCATAGATGAACCCACCTATTTATATTTACACAAAAAAGGCGGTAAAAATGTTCCCGTGCTCCGGGGGATTCTTACCGCCTTTTTCATGTATCAATTATTTCTGGCCGCTGTTGTTCTGTTCTTTCAGCTGTTCCAGCTTGTCCACCAGGCCCTTGGGCACGGGCAGCCCCATGGCGGCCGCGTTCTCGATAATGCTCA
>CAVGKH010000105.1:0-6978 GCA_963629755.1 Gemmiger sp. | reverse complement strand
ATCCTGGTTGGTGCCAAACAGCTCGGGCATATGCAGAATAAGCGTAGTAAACACGATGCCCAGCGAAACCAGGCTGCCCACGATAAAGCAAACGCCGCCCATGGTAGGCGTGCCGTTTTTCTTGGCGTGCCAGCTGGGGCCATCTTTGGTTTTAATGGTCTGCCCGCAGTGCAGCCTGCGCATGAGTGGCACCCAAAAGCAGCCCGTTACCGCCGAGATCAAAAAGCCCAGCACTGCTGCCAGTGCCAACATAGTTCGTGCCATAGTCGTTCTCCCTCACTTTTTTCAAATGGCGCATTCACGCCCAAAATCATGCTGCTGATTTCTGCCTTGCAGGTTCACTCTGCCGCCGGCTGCCCGTCTTCGGTTTCCCCATCAGGCTGTTCTTCCTGCGCGGCTTCCGGCTGCGGGTCGGCCGCCGTCAGTTCGATCACCGTGCCCAGCGTTACCTGCCCGCCAGAAGCTATGCTCTGCGTGGTCACGGTGCCAGAATCGGGGGCCGATACATTCAAGTTGGCTGCTTTCAGCATCTGCTTTGCCTGCTCCACGCTCTTACCGGTCACATCCGGCACTGTGGTCGTGGTTCCCTCGGCCGATTCGGTATACAGATAGATCGTGCTGCCGGCCGGCACTTCGCTGTAGGCCAGCGGATACTGATAGGTCACCGTGCCGCTGTGGCCGATCAGGCGATGACTGAGGCCCAGCTTGTTCAGCTCTACCTGTGCAAGTGCCCAGTCCTGCCCTACGGCGTTCGGCACCTTTGTGGTGCCGCTGGTGGTCACACCGTCGGTGCTCAGGCCCAGGTACGGCGCGGCCTCGCTGATGATGTTGCCCACAATGGGGGCCGCAATGCGCGAAGCATAGTCGTTTTCGCCCTGCGGGTCGTCCAGCATGGCAAATACCACGATTTGCGGGTCATCAATGGGCAGTGCGGCCACAAAGCTGGATACCTTGCGGTAGTCGCCGTCATAGCTGCGCAGCTCCATATCCAGCTGCTCGCTGGTGCCGGATTTACCGCCAATGCGGTAACCTGCCACATAGGCATTGCGCCCCGAGTGGCCCGACTGGCCGCTGCCCACCACATAGTCCATCATCGAGCGCATTTTTTCGCTTACCTGCTCGCTGATGACCTGGCGCTTGATCTGTGTTTCTATGGTTTTTACCGTGTTGCCGTTGGCATCCTGAATATGATCCACCACATGCGGCGTTACCAGATAGCCGCCGTTCACCACAGCCGCCACCGCCGTGACCATCTGCATGGGGGTGATCTTCTGTGCCTGGCCAAACGAAGAGCTGGCCAGCTCCACATCGCCCATTTTGCTGTGCGTGCCCTGCTTTTCGGGGGTGTAATACAACAGATACGGCGTTTCGCTGGGCAGATCGATGCCTGTCATTTCCGTAAAGCCAAACGCATTGAAATAGTCGTAAAAGCGCGATACACCCAGGGCCTGACCGGTTTGGATAAAATAGACATTGCACGAGTTGTTCAGGCCCTGCTCCATCTGCTGCATGCCGTGCACCGTGGTGGTGCCGCCCTCGGTAGAGGCTGCGCAGGTGTAGGTGATATTGCTCACCTGCAGTGTGCCGCCGCAGTAAAACGAGCTGTTTTCTGTCATCACACCGCTGTCGAGTGCTGCCGAGGCCGTGACCAGCTTAAACACTGAGCCGGGGTAATACAGCTCGGTAATGGCCTTGTTTTTCCACTGGGTCTCACGAAACGACTTGCTGAGTGCATTGTACTCTTCATCGGTCTCCGCTGCCTCCAGCTGGGCCTGGTATCCGGCATCATAAATGGTATAGGGGTCGTTGGGGTCAAAGTCCGGCTTGCTGGCCATGGCCAATATTGCACCGGTGTTCACATCCATGATCATGGCGCAGCCGCGGTTCTGTACATTGTTTGTTTCAATGGCCGCCGAAAGGTAGCGCTCCACGATCTCCTGCAGGTTCACATCCACCGTCAGCACCAAACTCTGGCCGTCCTGCGCGGCATGGTACTGCTCGGCCTGCTCGGTAAGCTCGTAGCCTCTCGCGTTGGTCAGGCTGATCGTGCGGCCGTCCTGCCCGGCCAGGGTATCGTTATAATATTTTTCCAGGCCGTAAAAGCCCTCGCCGTCATCGTTGCAAAAGCCCAGCACGCTGGCCATAAAGGCCCCATAGGGATATTCGCGGCTGTCCACGGTTTCCAGCGAAAGGCTCACCTTGATTTTTTTCTCTTTTGAGTCTTTCACATCGGGGTCTGCCGGAATGGTGGGGGCGTAAGCTTCGATCTGGTCAGCCACGCGCTTGGAAACACGGCGGGCCAGCACCTTGTATTTAGAATCTGACTGGCTGAGCTTATCGTAGATTTCTGACTGATCTACCTCCAGAATATCTGCGAGGTCATGGCTCAGGCGGTCGAGCTGGGTCGCATCACAGTTTGAAGGGTCTGCCACTACATTATATAAGGTAATGCTGCGTGCCAACTCCTTGCCCGTGGCATCGTAAATGGAGCCGCGTGATGCCTTGATGGTGGTATCGGAATATTGCTGCTGCGCGGCCGAAGCACGGTTATCCTCGTAATTGAACAACTGAAAGTAGGCCAAGCGCCCGATCAGCGCTGCGCTGCAGCAGGCGAACACGCCGCCCATCAGCACAAGGCGGCCAAACGGCAGCGGCTGTTTTTTGCCGGATGATTTTTTTTGCATAGAGCCGCTGGCCCCCTTTTTGATCTATAAGTAGTACTTGGAATAAAAAAGCGTGCAGAAACCGCACGCTTTTAAAGTGATAGAGTGCAGCACAGCCTGCCTGCGGCCGACCCTTACGCTCTTTGCCGCAGGCACAAAGCTATTATAGCATATTCAGCTGCGGCCAGATATAAAATTTTGTGTGCAAATAGTGCCTTTTTGTGCGCTCACACGATTTTACGGTGCCAGGGCCTGCAGAATATCCGCGCCCATGCACTGCAAAAAGCTTACAAATTTTTCGGTTCCGCTTTCAGGCGAAGAGATCACACTCTCTTTTTCCAGCGTAATGTAAGTCACCTGGCTCTCGTCGCGCTTCATCAGGCCCAACTCGCCCGCTACTTCCTCTACGGTTTTCAGGTTGGTTTTGCTGCTCAGCACGCTGGACAGGTAATCATATTCGCTTTTGGCTGCTACCAGCTCTTTTTGGGTATACTGCACGCTCATGTTCAGCTCGTTGAGATTGGCATAGCTTTGCAGCAGGCTGCAGGCAAGGCCCAACAGCAGTGCCAGCATAATAATTGTATTGACCGTGCGCAGCCTTTCTAGGCGCTTATGGTTCGGCTTACCGCCGCCCCGGGCAACGCGGATATTGCTGTAGGCGCTTTGGGGGCGGTTGGCAAATGCATCCAGATCATAGGCATTTTGTTGCATATCGGTCACCCCTTATCGTAAAAAATTGAATGTTGTTATAGCTTTTCCAGCACGCGAAGCTTTGCACTGCGCGAGCGGCGGTTCTGCTGCAGCTCGGCGCCGTCGGCCTCAATGGGCTTTCGTGTAATCAGCTTAGCCTTAGGCTTGCCGCCGCATACGCACACCGGGTATTCTGGCGGGCATGTGCAGGCCGTGGCCCAGCGGCGGAACTTGTTTTTAACCAGGCGGTCTTCCAAGCTGTGAAAAGTGATAATGCAGAAACGCCCGCCGGGGGCCAAGCAATCAAAAATGCCCTCCATGCCCTCATTCAAGGCATCCAGCTCGCTGTTTACGGCAATGCGCAGCGCCTGAAAGGTGCGCCGTGCCGGGTTTTTGCTTTTGCGGCGTTCTGCCGGAGGCACCGCAGTTGCCACGAGGTCGGCCAACTGCAGCGTAGTTAAAATTGGCTTTTGTTCGCGCTCTTTTACAATGCGCCCTGCGATCTGCCAGGCATACGGCTCTTCACCGTAATCGCGCAGAATGCGGGTCAGTTCTTCACGGGAAAGCACCGCCACCAGATCAGCCGCTGTCTGGCCGCTCTGGCTCATACGCATATCCAGCGGCGCATCCATGTGGTACGAAAAACCGCGGTCGCCATCGTCCAACTGATGGCTCGAAACGCCCAGATCCAGCAGCGCGCCGTTGACCTGCTCTATGCCCAGCTGCGCCAGCGCCTGCCTGGCCTGGCGGAAATTCACCTGCACCACCTGCGCGGGCAGGCCCTTGAGGCGCTCGGTAGCTGTTTGCACGGCATCGGGGTCCTGATCCAGCGAGATCAGCCGCCCGGTGGTCAGACGCTTTGCGATTTCACGCGAATGCCCTGCCCCGCCAGCTGTGCCGTCAAGATAAATGCCCTCCGGGTCTATGGCAAGGCCCTCGATGCACTCCTGCAACAGCACCGGCACATGGCTGAATTCCAGCATTTCGTTCCCCCCTAATTACAGATCCAATGCTTCCATGGCGGCCTGGATGCTCTCCTGGTCCATGGCAGCTTCGTGTTCATCCCACAAAGCGGTATCCCAGATCTCGGCATGATTGCGGCTGCCGATGATCGTTGCATCTTTTTCCAAATGGGCATGGCGGCGCAGATTGGCAGGCAGCAGAATGCGGCCGTGCGAATCCGGCTGCACCTCGGCAGCGGCACTGAACAGAAAACGCTGGATATCGCGGCTTTTGATCATGCCCTTTTCGGCCAGTACCTCAGCCATGCGCTCAAACTCTTTTTGCGGAAACGCCACCAAACAATCGTCCAGCCAGCGGGTCACCACAAACACCTCTCCCATTTCCTGCCGGAAGCGTGCCGGAAAGTTCAGGCGGCCCTTGGCATCGATGGCGTAGTCATACCGGCCCATCAGCATGCGCGATGCCCCCCTTTCCTGTGTTTTGCTGCCCACTTTTGAACACTTTTGCCCATTTCTCTTTTATATGATACCAATTTACCGGGCAAAAAACAAGCCCAACTGTGTCGGACCACAGCTGGGCTCATTTTAAATTTTACAGTTTTATTCGTTTTATATCGCTATTTTTAGTGATATTTTGCGTTTTACAAGTTGGTAACAATTTGGTAACAAATTTTGTGAAACTTTTTTTGCTCTTCCTGCCCGCGCAGCCATGCTTACTTTTTGGCTGCCTGGCGCAGATTGCTGCGCGTGGTTTTTACCTCACTCAGGCTCTGGGCCAGCTGTTCCTCGGTGTTGCGCAACATATTTTCGCAATATCCTGCCACCTTGCTGCTCAGCTCGCGGCTCTGGCTCTGGGCGGCGCTCAGGATTTCTGCCGCACGGCGCTGAGATTCCTTTACGATCTCCTGCTCGCTTACAATGGCGCGGGCGCGGGCCTCGGCCTTGCTCACGATCAGCTCAGCCTCACGCTTGGCATCGCTCAGGATCTGCGCACGGTCATTCACAATGCCCTTGGCCTGGCGGATCTCATCGGGCAGATTGCCGCGGATATCGTCAATCAAATCGTGCACCTTATCCACATCCACCAACCGCTTGCCGCCAGAAAGAGGCACATTCATACCATTCTCAAGCTGCTCTTCAATCATGTACAGGATTTCATCCACATTCATTGTGCGTTCTCCTTTTCATATTTCGTTACAAGAATTTTTCCGTATTTGTGCTGCTTTTTCAGTATAAGGCCGCCCACGCTCTCGGGCAGCACGGCCTCGCGCTCGGTCTCGCAGATCACAACGCCCCCCGGTGCCGTTACCTTATCCACCAGCGGCAGCAGGCGCTGCACAGTGCCGTAGTGGTACGGCGGATCCATCAGCACCAGGTCATACTGCACACCGCAGCCTGCCAAAAAAGCATCGGCCTCGCCCCGGCGCACCTCGCACCGATTAGCCAGGCCCGCCGCGCGGCAGTTTGCCGTGATCACTTTGATCGCACCGTCGTTGCGGTCTAAAATAGTTGCACCTGCTGCCCCGCGTGAAACAGCTTCAATGCCCAGCTGCCCGCTGCCACCGAAAAGATCCAGCACACGCGCACCCGGCAAAAGAAACTGCACACTGCTGAACATGGCTTCTTTTACCCTGTCCACCGTGGGGCGGGTAATATCTTCTCCGGGCAGAGCCTGCAGCTTGGTTCCCCGGGCTGTTCCGGCTATTACGCGCATAGCAACGCCTCCTTATCATAAAATCCACTTTTCTATGCATAGTTCCCGCTCAGAAAAGCAGCTTTTTGCTCTTGGCTTTTAATTATCCTGGCTTACACCGTTTTTGTCAAGTGCCGCTTGCGTGAAAATAGTTCCAGATTGCCTCGGCCGTAACAGGGCCTATGCCGGGCAGAGCCTGCAGTTCTTCGCGCGCAGCGGCGCGCACCGCCGCCACCGAGCCCATCTTTTTTAATATCATTTTTGCCGTGGCCGGGCCAATGCCGGGCACCTCGGTAAGCGTGCTGGCATACGATTTTTTGTTGTATTGCTGCTTGCGGTATTCGTTGGCATAGCGGTGCACTTCGTCCTGGATTGAGGTCACAAAGGTAAAAGTGCCCCGGTTCATCTGGATCGCGATCTCCTGCCCCTGGCTGTTCACGATAGCGCGGGTTCGGTGATGGTCATCTTTCACCATGCCGAACAGCGGCACATTTTCCATCATCGTGCCTTTCAGCGCCTGCTGCACCACGCTCACCTGCCCCTTGCCGCCGTCCAGCAAGATCAGATCCGGCAGGGTGGCAAACTGGTTTCCCTCATGGTCAGGCTTTTGCCCCACCCGTGCCAAGCGGTGTTCCTCGGCCCGGCGCGAAAGTGTTTCGGCCATGCTGGCATAATCATCGGTGCCCGCCACCGTGCGCATTTTAAAGCGGCGGTAGCCGCTGCGCTTGGGCTTGCCGTCTTGAAATACCACCATGCCGCACACACTGGTGCCATCGCCCCAGTTGGAAATATCATAGCTTTCGATGGTGCGCGGCGTTTTCGCAAGCCCCAGCAGATGCGCCAGCTCCTCCAGCAGCTTCTGCTCTTTGCTGAAGCGCCCGCTTTCGCGCGCCAGACGCTCTACCGCGTTGGTATATGCCATGCTCACCAGCTTGGCGATATCGCCGCGCTGGGGCACATACAGCTTTAC
>CAVGKH010000104.1:0-6979 GCA_963629755.1 Gemmiger sp. | reverse complement strand
CAACGGTGCTTACGGCCTGCGCATGGGTGATATCTGCCGCCACGCGGGCATCGCCTTTGCGCACTACGAAGAGCCCAACACCTGCCGCCCCGACCCGGCCCGAGTAGAAGCTTACTTAAAGGCCGACCCGGCTATCACGCATGTTTCCATGGTGCACAGCGAAACCACAAGCGGCATTTTAAACGATGTGCAGGCCGTGGCAAAGGTGGTAAAGGCTGCGGGCAAGACTTTTATCGTGGATGCCATGTCCAGCTTTGGCGGCGTGGATATCCCGTTGGGGGAATGGGGTATTGATTTTCTGATCTCCAGCGCCAACAAGTGCATTCAGGGTGTGCCCGGCTTCAGCTTTATTCTGGCAGACTGCCAAAAGCTGGAGGCCAGCGCCGGAACGGTCCGTAGTCTCTCGCTGGATCTTTACGACCAGTGGAAGGCCCAGCAGGCAGACGGCAAATAGCGCTTTACCAGCCCCACACATGTGGTGCTGGCCTTTGCCCAAGCCATGAAAGAGCTGGCCGCCGAGGGCGGCATTCCCGCCCGGCACGCCCGCTATGTGGCCAACCAGCAGCTGCTTTCGCAGCGCATGGTGGCGCTCGGTTTTAAGCCCTATCTGGCCCCCGAGGTGCAGGGGCCTATTATCACTACCTTTTATTACCCGGAAAATACGCATTTTACCTTTAAAGAAATGTACGATTACATCAAAGAGCGCGGCTATGTGCTGTACCCGGGCAAAACGGTGGATGCCGAAACTTTCCGTGTGGGCAATATCGGTGAGATCTATCCGGCCGATATCGAGGCTCTGGCCAAAATGCTGGCTGAATTTCTGCAGGAGGAAAGAGCATGAACACCAGGCTTGTAATTCTTGACTGGGCAGGCACCACGGTAGATTATGGCTGCTTTGCCCCGGTAAAGGTGTTTGCGCTGGCCTTTGAAAAATTCGGCATCACCCCCACCGAGGCCGAGATCCGCGAGCCGATGGGTATGCTGAAGATCGACCATATCCGCACCATGCTGCAAATGCCGCGCCTGGCCGCTTTATGGAAACAGGCGCAGGGCAGCGCCCCCCGATGATGCCGCAGCGGGCTGCATTTACAGCCTGTTTGAAGAGAGCCTTCTGCAAAGCCTTGCCGACTATGCCGCCCCTAAGCCCGGCACGCTGCAGGCTGTGGCCGCGCTGCGTGAAATGGGCCTTTCGATCGGCTCTACCACGGGCTATACCGATAAGATGATGCAGATCATTGCACCCCGGGCCGCGCAGCAGGGCTATGCGCCCGATGCCTGGTTCAGCCCCGATGCTGTAGGGGGCTTTGGCCGCCCTTATCCGTATATGATCTTTGCCAACATGCAGCGCTTTGGCGTGCAGTCGGTACAGCAGGTGATAAAGGTGGGTGACACTGCTGCCGATATCCGTGAAGGCAAAAACGCGGGCGTTGTTTCACTGGGCATTTTAGAGGGCAGCAGTGCCCTTGGGCTTCACCAGGCCGAATATGAAGCCCTGCCCGCCGCGGGACGCGAAAAGGCGCTGGCCGATGCCCGGCAAACCTTTTTGCAGGCCGGGGCCGACGATGTGCTTTTAAACCTTGCCGAGTTGCCCGCCTGGCTAAAGAAAAATACCTGATTTTTTAAAAATAAGCTTTTAAATAATATAAGCCTGTTGCATTCACAAAATCGTGTGTGCAACAGGCTTATTTAAATTCTAATATCAATTTATTTAATAGCTCTTTTTGTTCTGGTATCACATTAGCCCAACGGTCAAAAAACTCTTTTTGCTCCGGTGTTAATAATACCATGTTTGATTCATCCGCAAAAAACTGCGACAGGGTAATACCAAATGCGTTGCAAATCATTTCTAGTGTGGGAATGCTTGGAATTGTATTTCGACGAAACATATCTGCAATGGTCGAAGAACTTAGTCCAGTTTCTTTTGCTAGCCGATATGCAGTCCACCCTCTCTGGCGCATCAGTGCTTTTAGGCGATCTATTACATCTGTCATAGCAATAATTCCTTTCTGAACTCTATTGTAAAAAGAATTTTCAGTGCGTTATAGTGTTCAGATGTATTATTTATATAGCTTTTATGAATCATACATGCTATACTGTTCGTGAAAAGCAATGCGTAAACAATTTATTCTTGTTATCAATAGTTTTCGCATATGCGCTGTATTTTATAAAAGAAAGGAGCTATTCATTTATGTTCAATCACATTGGCAAAAAAATAAAAATGTTGGCTATAATTCAAACTTGGTTAGGCATTGCGGCTTCTTTGATTGCAGCCGTCATTTTAGCCGGATTTGTTGAAGAAAACAATATTGCTGTTGGCGTAATTATTTTTATTGTTGGTTCTGTAGTCGCATGGATGTCTTCTTTTCTCTTGTATGGCTTTGGCCAACTAGTAGATAACAGCGATATTATCGCTGAAAATTCTTATATATCTGCTAGTCATTTATCTATTAGCCATCAAAATTCCAACGAGTCTGGGACAAATAGATAAATTCTTTATCTATAACTACTAACCACGCTTCTAAACTTTTACCTCATTTTTCCAAGAACGGCAAACAGGTACCCAAAAAGTTACAATTTTTTTGCAAACTTTAAGGGTACTTGTTTGCTATTTTATTGCCAGTTACTTGATAACCTGTTACAATAAATACATATAAGCCCTATATGAGGAGGCCCCTATGACAGCAAAAACCGACCCTAAAACCGAGCGGCTCTACTGGCTGGGCCGCTATATCGAGCGCACCTACACCACCATTCGCGCCGTAAAAATTTTGGCCGAAGACTATGTGCAGGGCGAAGAAGCAGAATACGCCGAGTATTGCCGCAGGCTCGGTATCCCTAATGTATATAAAGATACCGAAGATTTTATGCTACGCTATCTGTTTGATGAAAGCAGCAGCTGCAGCGTGATCTCTTGTTTGCACCGCGCCTGCCGCAATGCGCGGCTTTTAGGCGATGTGATTCCCGATGAAACGCTGGCTTACATTCGCATGGCACGCTAGGCTATGGAGACCGCCGCAAACAGCCCCGCCGCCGAGATCGAGCTGCAGTGGGTGCTGGATGATATTATGGCGTTTCGCGGCAGCTGCTGCGAAAATGTAGAAGACCGCATCGACCGCAATGTGATCAACACGGGCACCAGCATCGAGCGCCTTACTTTATATCTGCGCCTGGGGCACGAGGCTGAGCTGCGCCGCAAAGAGCTGGGCAAGCTTTTAAACCGCCTTTACAAAAGCCAGCTCACCGTAAACCAAGCCGTGCGCAACCGCCTGATTGATCATGTGCTGGATAAAGAGCAGCCCACGATTTCGGTTTCAGAGCAGCTGCAATGTGTAGAAACTCTGCTGGCCGAACTATAACATAATTATAAAAACAGGCATGAAAATGCCGCTGAAAGGGTGTGTAAGGTATATGGAAAAAATCGGATTTATCGGCTGCGGCAACATGGGCGGCGCGCTGGCAAGAGCCGCCTGCAAAAGCGGCGAGCCCGCGCGCGTGATGCTGGCCAACCGCACAGCGGCCAAGGCCGAGGCGCTGGCCAAAGAGCTTGGCTGCTCGGCAGCCTCAAATTTGCAGATCGCGCAGGAATGCCAGTGGATCTTTTTGGGCGTAAAGCCCCAGATGATGGCCGATATGCTGGCCGGCATCGCGCCCGCCCTGCAGCAGCGCAAAACCGGCTTTGTGCTGGTGACCATGGCCGCCGGGCTTTCGTGTGAAAGAATTGCCGCCATGGCGGGCGGCGAGTACCCCGTGATCCGCATTATGCCCAACACCCCCGCCGCCATCGGCAAGGGCGTGGTGCAGATCTGCGGCCGGGGCGTTACGCCCGCGCAGATAGAAGCCTGCAAAGCCATTCTGGCCCCGGCCGGGCTGGTGGATGAGATCGACGAAAAGCTGATCGATGCCGCCAGCAGCGTTTCGGGCTGCGGGCCTGCCTTTGCTTACCTGTTCATTGAGGCCCTGGCCGACGGCGGCGTTGCCTGCGGCTTGCCCCGCGCCAAAGCCCTGCAGTATGCCGCGCAGATGATAGCCGGCAGCGCCGAGCTGGTGCTGCAGAGCGGGCAGCACCCCGGCCAGCTGAAGGATGCCGTATGCAGCCCTGGCGGCACCACCATTCAGGGCGTGCGCACGCTGGAGGCAAGCGGCTTCCGCTCGGCTGCCATGGAGGCCGTACTGGCCGCCTACGAAAAAACGCTGAAGCTGGGCAAGTGATCTAAAACAGAATTTTCCGGCCCCGCAGGCGGCTTTTCCGCTGCGGGGCCTTTGTTGGCGGGGAATATGGGAGCACCTGTTCCTGAAAACAGCTCATGGAGGAAGTATTTATGAAAAATCTTGTGGCCGGCATTCTGGCCCATGTAGATGCGGGCAAAACCACGCTTTCAGAAGCTATGCTGTATGAATGCGGCGCACTCAAAAAAATGGGCCGTGTAGACCATAAGGATGCTTTTCTGGATACACAGGCGCTGGAACGCGCGCGCGGCATCACGATTTTTTCTAAACAGGCCGTGATGAATTTAAACGCCGATACCCGCCTGCAGCTTTTGGATACCCCCGGCCATGTGGATTTTTCGGCCGAGACCGAGCGCACACTGCAGGTGCTGGATTTTGCCGTTTTGGTGATCAGTGGCACCGACGGCGTGCAGGGCCACACCGAAACGCTGTGGCAGCTTTTGCACCGTTACCAGGTGCCGGTATTTCTGTTTGTAAACAAAATGGATCTGCCCGGAAAAGGCCGTGAGGCCCTTTTGGCAGAGCTGCAAAGCCGCTTGGGCGCAGGATGCCTGGATATGGCAGGCGATTTTGCTGAGCAGGCCGCCTTATGCGATGAGCGCCTAATGGAGGCATACCTGGCCGGGCAGGAGCTGCCTGCCGCCGAGCTGCGCCGCTGCATAGCGCGCCGCAAGATATTTCCGTGTTATTTTGGTGCGGCACTCAAGGCACAGGGCGTGGCTGAGCTTTTGCAGGGCATTGCGCAGCTGGCCCCCGTGCCCGATTACCCCGCCGATTTTGGCGCACGCGTTTTTAAGATCAGCCGCAGCGGGCAGGGCGAACGCCTGACCTGGCTGAAGGTGACAGGCGGCAGCCTGAAGGTGCGCGAAATGCTGCACGGCCAGAGCGGGGAAGAGACCTGGGAAGAGAAGGCAAATCAACTGCGCGTATATTCCGGAGAGAAATATACAGCCATAGAAAAAGCCGATGCGGGCATGGTGGCCGCCGTGCTGGGCCCCGAAAAAACCTGGGCCGGGCAGGCGCTGGGCTGCGAGCCCGAGGGGCAGGCCCCGGCGCTGGAGCCCGTGCTCACCTGCCGGGTAATTTTGCCTGAGGAGTGCGATGCGCGCGTTATGCTGCAAAACCTGCGCAAGCTGCAGGAGGAAGATCCACAGCTGCATGTGGTGTGGCAGGAGGATGTAGGCGAAATTCACTTGCGGCTGATGGGCGAGGTGCAGCTGGAAATATTGCAGAGCCTGATCGAGCAGCGCTTTGGCGTGCATGTGGATTTTGGCCCCGGCAGCATTTTGTACCGCGAGACCATTGCCGCCCCGGTGGAGGGTGTGGGCCATTTTGAGCCGCTGCGCCACTATGCCGAGGTGCACCTGCTGCTGGAGCCAGGCCCGCGCGGCAGCGGGCTGCATTTTGAAAGCGCCTGCAGCGAAGACCAGCTGGACCGAAACTGGCAGCGCCTGATTTTGACCCATCTGGAAGAAAAAGAGCACCTGGGCTGCCTGACGGGCTCGCCCATTACGGATATGAAGATCACGCTGATAGCGGGGCGTGCGCACGCCAAGCACACCGAAGGCGGCGATTTTCGCCAGGCCACCTACCGGGCCGTGCGCCAGGGCCTGCGCAAAGCGCAGCCTGTGCTGCTGGAGCCTGTATACCGCTTTAGCCTGGAGGTACCCGCCGGGCAGCTGGGCCGCGCCATGAACGATTTGCAGCGCATGAGCGCCAGCTTTGAGGCCCCCGAAACAGTGGGTGAAAGCGCCCGCCTTACCGGGCAGGGCCCCGTGCGCACTTTGCAGGAATATGGCCGCCAGGTAGCCGCCTACACGCATGGCCTGGGTCGGTGGAGCGCCTCGGCAGCCGGGTATCAGCCCTGCTCCGAGCAGGAGGTGATCGCCGCCGAATTTGCCTACGACCCCGACCGTGACACCGCCAACCCCGCCGACTCGGTATTTTGCAGCCATGGTGCAGGCACTGTGGTGCCATGGAACGAAGCGGAGAGCCACGCGCACCTGCCCATGCTGGCCGTGCGCGCTTCACAGAGCGATGAGCCCGCCGCCAGGGCGGTGCGCCGCCGCACGACAGCCTATTCCGGCTCGCTGGAAGAGGACAAAGAGCTGATGGCCATTTATGAAAAGTGCTTTGGGACCATTAAGCGGCGCGATATGCTCAGTGCCGGGGCACAGCGCGTGCAGGAGCAGAACCACCCTGCCCAGCCTGCCGAAGAGCTGCCGCCCGTGCAGGCCGCCGGGCTCACACTGGAAAATGCGCCCGAATACCTGCTGGTAGACGGCTATAACATTATTTTTGCGTGGGACGAGCTGCAGGCGCTGGCCCGGCAAAGCCTGGATTCTGCCCGGCAGGCGCTGATCGATTTAATGTGCAACTACCAGGGCTTTCGCAAATGCTGCCTGATCTTGGTGTTTGATGCCTACCGTGTGCGCGGCAACCCGGGCAGTGTGGTGCGCGAGGGCGGTATTCATGTGGTGTATACCCGCGAGGCCGAAACGGCCGACAGCTATATCGAACGCGTCACCTATCAGCTGGGCAAAAACTGCCGCGTGCGTGTAGCCACCAGCGACGGCGCCGAGCAGATGATCATTTTAGGCCACGGCAGCCTGCGCGTGAGCGCCCGGGCCTTTAAAATGGAGGTAGAGGCTGCCAACGGCGAGATACGCAAAATTTTAGAGGCCAACCGCCTGAGCCTGCGGTGAAACAGGCAAAGAACAGTTTCCCAAAACCTGATTTTATAGTATAATAA
>CAVGKH010000103.1:0-7005 GCA_963629755.1 Gemmiger sp. | reverse complement strand
TGCACTCTACCAGCACCGCCAAAAAGGCTTACAGCGATATTGCTGCCGAGGCCGCAGGGTGCAAGCAGATTTGCCAAACTTGACCGAAACTTTACGAAAATATAAACCGGATTTTTCGGCAGGGGAGTTACGAGGCAGCTTTATACCTTGCCGCATTTATTTTTATCTTTACTGGGCCGGTTTATTATATTATTATAGAAGAAAGGTTTTTCTCGGAGGTTTTTATGAAAAATTCTGCGTTTAAAAATATCATCACCACGATTATTACCATCTGCCTGATTGCGGTAGCGGCGTTTGCGGGGTGGCAGGTGTTCAACATTCTGCACTCTACCAGCACCGCCAAAAAGGCTTACAGCGATATTGCTGCCGAGGCCGCCGGGCAGACCGGGCAAAGCAAGGCCCCGGCCGACCCTTTGCAGCGCCAGTTCAACTGGGAGTTTTTACAGGCCCACTACCCCGGAATCATCGGCTGGATCAGCGACCCTGCCGGAAGCATCGATTACCCCATTATGCAGGCCAGCAACAATGAGTATTATCTCACGCACCTGCCGGGCGGTACCGCAAACAGCCATGGCAGCCTGTTTTTAGACTGCGATGGCAGCGCCGATTTTGCCGACTGGAACAACATTGTATACGGCCATAATATGAAAGACGGCACCATGCTGGCCTGCCTGACCGAATATGAAGCGCAAAGCTATTACGATGAGCACCCGAGCATGATCTTATACACGCCCTCGGGCAACTATACGCTGCCCGTTCTCAGCGGCTACATCGCAAATGCCGTAAGCGATGCCTACCAGCAGGGCGGCACTGCTGCCGACCATGCCGCCTGGCTGCAAACCATTCTGGCCCGCTCGGCATTTACCGCCGCCCCCTGCAGCGCCGAAGAGCCGCATGTGCTCACTTTAAGCACCTGTATCAACGGCACTGATAACAGCGATAAGCGCTTTGTGCTGCACCTGGGCATTCTTGCCGCTAACTAAAATAGAAAATCGCCTTGCCTTGAGCAGGGCGATTTTTTATTTTGCCAAATTATCAAGGCTAGGAAGCCTTTGATTTTTCTCACGGTATTCAGCTGGCGTACATCCAATTCGTTTTTGAAACATTGCCGTATAATGAGCTGGATTATCGTATCCCACTAACTCAGCAATCCGCGCTATCGGCAGATTTGATTTCAATAAATACTCTGTTGATTGTCCGATACGCGCACCAATCAAATAATTGATCGGTGATACCTGATAATATTTACAGAAAAGTCTGCTTAGATGACTTGGGCTCATATTAAATGCCTTTGCAAGTGAATCCAGCGTTAAATGGCTGCCACTATTTTCTTGAATATGCCATTCAATGCCAAAAATACCAGCATTGTGTGCGCCCCTATACGCTTGTTGCCATCCAAAAATGGGTGGTTGCGCACAAGGCCAAACCCCAGCTGTGCTGCTTTTGCCTGCAGGCTGGCGTAGAGATATTTTCCATCGAAAGTGGCAAACGGTGTGCTCAATGCCGATTCCAGCAGTCCCTCATCGCGCACGCCATCGCTTCCGCCAAAGTTTTGGATCAGCGCGGTATGCAACTGCAAAACCTGGCTTTTTGTAAGCGTTTTCACTTAGCAAGCACCTCATATGCCTGTTTATTTTTTGCCATTAACCGCTCGGAAATGCTCAAAATATCTTCGTCTTTTGCCTGCTGCTCTTTTTCGTACTGGCCAAACTCAACCACTACATAACGCGGCACATTATTTTTTAAAATCACCGCCGCACCGTTTTCATCCACCATGCGCGCCACTTTTGAAAAATTCTGATTTGCCTCGGTAATAGAAACCAGATTCTCTGTATTTACCAGCATAAAAATCCGCCTCCTTTTTATATGTATAGTATAACGAAATTGTAGGACAAATTCAACCTATTTAAAAATTTTCGGGCCGCCACCGGCACATGCATTTGTGCCAGGTGCGGCCCGGGGTTTGTTTTGCTTGTATGAATATTTATAGGCGGTTACGGCAGCACTACGGTGAGCAGCATTTTAAAGCGGGTGATAGCTTTGAGCGAGTGGGGAATGCCCACCGGCAGAATGATGGCCTGGCCGCCGCTTACGCGGTGGGGCTTGCCATCGATCGTGATCTCGGCTTCACCCTCTAAAATAAAGGCCATGGCATCGCCGCCCGCGGCGTGGGTGCTGATGCCCTCGTCTTTATCAAAGGCAAACAGCGTGATACCTGCGCCGGGCTGTTGCGCCAGCGTAAGGCTCACCACTTTGCCCTCTTCATATTGCACCTGGTCGGCCACGCCAAACGGAACGGCATGCTCTACATTGCGGATCAGTTCCATGATCATTTTCTCCTTTTTGTTCGTTTTTTGGTTTTTAATCTGCCACCGTGATCTGCAGCAGCTTAAACGCGCCTTCTCCGCCAATGGCGTGAGGCGTGCGCGAGGGAATGCGCAGGCTCTGCCCGGCTTTCAAGCAGAGGGTTTGCCCGGTCATGCGCAGGGGCATTTCTCCTTCCAGCACGGTATACAGCGTATCGCCAAAGTATTCTTCATCGCTTACGCTTTCACCATCGCCAAAGGCAAGCAGAGTCATCTGGCAATGGTCGCTGCGGCTCAGCGCCATACTCACCACGCGCCCGGGCCGGATATCGATAAGCCCGGCCAGCGCCGCAGGCTGGGCGGTGGGCAGGTTGCGCAAAGTATCCATAAAAGTTCACCTCGTAAAAGTTTTCTGCTTTTATTATACACGATATTCAGGCAGCATGCACATACAACAAAAATAACAGGCAGCTTTCGGCCGCCTTTTACTCTTGCTTGATTTAATAGTCTTCCAAAAAGCTGTGCAGCACACCATCGGTTTTATAACCCGGGAAAGTATCGATGCTCACTGCATGGATGCTACGGAAAATGCTGTTTTCAATATTGGGGTTATCGCGCTTTAAGCGGCGCAGCAGGGTTTTGATCTCCTGCCGCTTAGAGCCTCCGCCGCCATTATCGCAGATCGAGCAGTTTTCGGTAAAGCGGCAGGCGCACTGGATAAACTCCAGCTCATTATAGCGCTTCCAGGCCAGAATGTCCTCTTCATGCACGCAATACAGCGGGCGAATGAGCTGCATGCCCTCAAAGTTGGTGCTGTGCAGCTTGGGCGGCATAGCCTGCAGCTGCGAGCCGTAAAACATGCCCATCACGGTGGTTTCGATCACATCGTTAATGTGATGCCCCAGTGCGATCTTATTGCAGCCCAGGCTTTTTGCCTTGCTGTACAGATGGCCGCGGCGCATACGCGCGCACAGGTAGCAGGGGCTTTTATCGCTGCTGTTGGCAACATCAAAAATATTAGTTTCAAAAATTGTGATGGGAATCTGCAAAAGCTCGGCATTAGCCTCGATCTTTTGGCGGTTCACCTCATTATAGCCGGGGTCCATCACCAAAAAAACCAGCTCAAACGGCACGGTGCTGTGGCGGTGCAGCTCCTGCAAGAGCTTTGCCATCAGCATAGAATCTTTACCGCCCGAAATGCACACGGCAATTTTATCGCCGGGCTGGATCAGCTCGTAGCGCTTTACGGCATAGATAAACGGCTTCCACAGCTTATCGCGGTATTTTTTGATAATGCTGCGCTCAATGAGCTGGCAGCGGGTAAGTTCTTTGGGCATACTATTCCTCTTTTGCCATCAGTGTACAAATTCATGATACAGCCTGTCAAAAATTTGCAGAAATTCCTCGATCTCGGCATCGGTCGTAAGGTGGCTCAGGCTGATGCGCCACGAAGACAGCGCATTTTTGCGGTCACGGCTCACAGCAAACACGGCGCGGCTGGGCGTGCCGTCGCTTGAGCAGGCCGATTTTACCGAAACACATACCCCGGCTTCGCCCAGCGCCTGCTGAAAGCGTGTGCCCTTTACGCCCTGCACGCTCAAATTTAAAATATGCGGCACGGCATCGGCCGGGCTGTTGATGCGCACAGCCGGGTAGGCGGCCAGCGCCTGGCGCAGGCGGACGTTCAGCCCCCGCACACGCTCTAAACACGC
The DNA here is from genome assembly GCA_963629755.1 of Gemmiger sp. GTDB lineage: Bacteria > Bacillota > Clostridia > Oscillospirales > Ruminococcaceae > SFIE01. The sequence continues at coordinate 2,987 of CAVGKH010000103.1, read as the reverse complement.
CGGGGCGTTTTCCAGCGCCAGCTGCAGTGCAGTTTCGCAGCTTACGGCCAGCGCTAAAGCGGGTGTGCCGCTGCGGTACAGCGTTGTGCTGGTGCCGCCGTTGATCTGCGGCGTTAAGGCCACGCCGCTGCGCTTGAGCAGAAGGCCGCTGCCGTTTAAGCCGTAAAATTTATGCGGCGCAATGCTCATGGTATCCACGCCCTGCCAAATAATATCCGTTTTGCCCACAGCCTGCGTGGCATCCACATGAAAACGGCAGTTGGGGTAGTCTTTCAGAATCTCGGCAACCTTGGCAATGGGCTGCACGGTGCCAAGCTCGCTGTCTACCGCGCACAGCGCCACCAGCACGGTATCCTGCCGCAGCAGCTCACGCAGCTCGTTTAAATCGATCTTGCCTGTGCGGTCGATGCTCACAAGGTCGATCTCCCATCCCTGCTCCTGCAGGGCTGTAAGCGAGCCGGCAGCCGAGGAATGCTCCAGCGCTGTGGAGATGATGTGCCGCCCATGGTGGCGGTTGGCCGATGCCAGCCCCTTGATGGCCAGGTTATTGGATTCACTGGCCCCCGAGGTATAGATGATCTCCCCCGGCTGCACGCCCAGCAGGGCAGTGATATGATCGGTCGCGCGGGCCATTTCGGCACGGGCGGCCAGCCCCGCCGGGTGGTTGGAGTTGGCGTTACCGATAAAGCTTTGCTCGGTCTGCAGAAAAGCCTGCAGCACCGCCGGGTCAGCCGGGGTATTGGCCGAATAATCCAGATAGATCATGCCTGCGCCCTCCAGCCGGAAAGATCCTTTACCACTTCACCGGCCAGGATCAGCCCTGCCACGGCGGGCACAAAGGCATTGCTGCCCGGCACCTGCCGCCGCTGGGTACATTTGCGGGCTGTGCCGGGCGGGCAGATGCAGTGCTGGCGGCAGCTGATGCTCATATCGTCCAGCGGGGTAAGAGGCTTTTCTTTAGAATAAACCACCTTCAGCTTTTTGATGCCGCGCTTTTTCAGCTCATGGCGCATCACGCGCGCCAGCGGGCATACCGAGGTCTCGTAGATATCGGCCACCTCAAACGCCGTGGCATCCATTTTGTTGCCTGCCCCCATGCAACTGATGATGGGCGTGCCTGCCGCCGCAGCCTGCTGTACCAAAGCCAGCTTGCCCGTTACGGTATCAATGGCATCCACCACATAATCATACTGGGTAAAATCGAATTGGTTGGCTGTTTCGGGTGAATAAAAGGTTTTGTGCAGGTTTACCACGGCCTTGGGGTTGATCTCCTGCACACGGGCCTCGCCCACATCGGCCTTGTAATAGCCCACGGTATTGCGGTCGGCAAACAGCTGGCGGTTCAAATTGGTTAAGCACACACGGTCATCGTCGATGAGATCCAGCGTGCCGATGCCGCTGCGGGCCAGAGCCTCTACGGTGTAGCCGCCCACACCGCCCAGGCCAAACACGGCCACGCGGGCATTATAAAGCCGCTCCATGCCCTCGGCCCCGATCAAAAGCTGCGTTCTGGAAAATTGGTTCAGCATTGCGTTTGGTTCCTCTTTTTATACCCTATATATTATATATGCTTTTCTGCCGCTTTCTGCGGGCAGGTTTACACTTCATCGCCCACCTGGCAGATGGTGCCGCCGCCTACCACGATATCGCCGTTATACAGCACCACAGCCTGGCCCACCGTCATGGCACGCTGAGGTTCATCAAATACCAGGCGCATTTTGCCCTCGGGGCCCGGCAGCGCTGTAGCCCACTGCTCGGTTTGCCGGTAGCGGGTCTTGGCTTTTACGCGCAGCGGCTCTTCCAAGGCCGGAATACTGATCCAGTTCATATCCTCGGCCAGCAGACTGCGGTGATACAGCGCGCCTTCAAGGCCTACCGTTACGGTGTTGGCCTGCATATCCTTGCCGCACACATACACATGCTCGCCCATGGCCAGCCCCAGGCCCTTGCGCTGCCCCAGCGTATAGCGTACCGCGCCCCGGTGGCGGCCCACCACGCGGCCATCGGTATACAAAAAGTCTCCGGCAGGGTAGTGCTTGCCGGTGTACTGCTCCATAAAGCGCACATAGTCGCCGTCCGGCACAAAGCAGATATCCTGGCTGTCATGCTTGCGGGCATTGCAGAAGCCCTGCTCTTCGGCGATGCGCCGAGTCTCGGTTTTGGACTGCGCGCCCAAAGGGAACTTTGTGTGCGCCAGCTGGGCCTGCGTGAGCATATACAGCACATAGCTTTGGTCTTTCGATGCATCCAAAGCCTTTTTTAAAAGGTAGCGCCCGCTGGCGGCATCGTATTCAATGCGGGCATAGTGGCCGGTGACCACATATTCCAGCCCCTTTTGCCGGGCAAATGCTAGCAGCTTATCGAACTTCATGATGCGGTTGCAGTCGATGCACGGGTTTGGTGTGCCGCCCTCCTCATAGATCTGCACAAAGCGGTTCATGATCTCTTTGCGGAAATCCAGCGTAAAATCCAGCACCTCATAGGGCATATCCAGCGTAAAGGCCACTTCGGCGGCATCGTCGATATCCCGCTGTGAGCAGCAGGTATGATACTGGCTCAGGCCGATGGTATCGTTGCGGTAAAGGCGCATGGTCGTGCCCATGCAGCGGTAGCCCTGCTGCTGCATAACATAGGCAGCCACCGAGCTGTCTACACCGCCGCTCATGGCAATGAGTGCGGTTTTATCGCGATTTTCCGGCCCCGGAACCGCCGCTGTTCTGGTTTGCATGCGCGCTTCTCCTTATACATAGAAACATAGTATTTATATTGGTATATCCTATCACATGGGCGGGCCGCTGTCAAATGGAAAAACGCGGGGCCGCGCACAAAAAAGCAGGGTGCGAAGCCTCTAGAGACCTCGCACCCTGTAAACGCTTTTTAAAAGCTCAAATTACTTTGCAGCAGCGGAAGAAGCAGCCTCAGAAGAAGCGGCCTCGCTCTCAGCCTCGCTGGAAGCAGCCTCAGAAGAAGCAGCTTCGCTCTCAGCC
>CAVGKH010000102.1:0-7006 GCA_963629755.1 Gemmiger sp. | reverse complement strand
GCAGCATATACAATGGGGATCCACAGCTCGCTTTTGGGGCGGCTTTGCAGGCCCCTGTTGCGGTGCAGGTGCATTTCAGCTTCCTCCTTCAGCGTTTTTCCCGGGGTTTTACTGGCTCCCCCGGGCTTTTTATTTTGCTCTATATAGCTACTGATTTATTTGTAGGTTTATGTATTTTAGAAAGCCAGCTTTTTTAGTTAAAGCTGACTACGCGGCGCGCCATGCGGTAGCCATTTACGCACAGCGCACGGCCAAAGCGGCCGGGAATACACAAAAAGCTTGCCAGGCTGCGGCGGCGCAGCTTTTTACCTACAGGGCCGCCTGCCTCGATATGATCCAGCAGGTCATACAGTTCTTTTTCGGCCTCGGCGCTGCCGTTCATGCGGGCAAATACCGCGCTGGAGCAGCACATGGTAACCAGTTCGTGCAGCATCAGTCTGCCCAGCTTCGGCTCGGTTTTTAAAATTTTATCCACATCGGCGCAGTCGAAGATAAGGCGGTTGCACAGCAGCTGGTGGTGATAGTTTTTACACATGGTCGCCTCGCTCACAGTCTGCCCCTCGCGGCCGATCAGATAGCGGTACAGATCTACATTCATATAGCACAGCTTTTTTACATAGGGCAGCGGCGCATAGGCAAACAGATCGTCTTCATAAAAAGTATGCTTGGGCAGCACCACGCCGCTTTCGCGCAGCGCACGCACCGAGAAAATGCAGGCGTGCATGGTGAGGTACTGCTTCATGTTGAGGCCCTTAATGCCGCTCCAGCCCACCGGAGTCTCACCCGCGGGGAACACATTGCCAAAGCGAATGGTGGTGTTATCCTTAGGGTCGGCATGGGTATACACATAGTTGCACACCATCAGATCTACCCCGCCGTTTTTATCCAGCGCATCCAGCTTATCCAAAACCTGCTGCAGAGCCTTTTCGTCCAGCCAGTCGTCAGAATCCACCACTTTAAAATAGCGGCCCTTTGCCAGCTTCAGCCCTTGGTTGATTCCCTCGCCGTGGCCGCCGTTTTCCTGGTGGTGCACGCGGATGCTCTCGGGGAATTTTTCGGCCCAGCGGTCAGCGATCAGGCCGGTATCATCTTTTGAGCCATCGTCAATAATAATGATATCCACGCGCGGTGCGCCGGTGATCAGCGTTTTCAGGCATTTTTCCATATAGTCCTGCGCGTTATAGCAGGGCACAGTGATGGTCAGTGTTTTTTGCTCATTCTGCGCCATTGCAGTGATCCTCCCCATGGTATTCCATATTTTTAGGAATATCTACTTGATAATAATAAAATCCCAATTTTGTGAAGTCAACCGCCAAACTGTAAACATTTGATAAATTTGTTTTCGGCTCACAGCCAACCCATTGCCTGGAACAGCACAATGATCACAAACAGGCTGAAGGTGCCGAGCAGGCTCGTCCACACCACCAGCTGGCCGGCCAGCACATCGTCGGCGTTCATCTCGCTGGCCATGGGCGCGCTCGAAACCGAAACAGGCGATGCAAACACCGCGATAAACGCAGCCACCAGCGCGGGGTTCCAATCGAAAAAGCCCATGCGGCTGACCGTGTAGGCCAGAGTAAAGCCGATGGCCGGTGCAATGACCAGGCGGCCCAGCGAGGTGGTGATGATCTCCTTGCGCAGCTCTTTTACCGCACCAAAGCTGAACTGGCCGCCCAGTGCCACCAGCGCCAGAGGCGTGGCCATTTTAGAAAGGCTTCCTAAAATATCATATAAAAACGGCAGCGTGTAGCGCAGCGAAACAATGGGGTGCCCCTCGGCATTTACGGGCAGCACCTCGCGCACGGCCAGTGTCAGAATGCCCAGCAGCAGGCCCCTGACCAATGGATTATTCAAAACGCCGCGCAGAATGCGGCCCCAGTTGATCTTATTTTCGGTGTTGCGGTTATAGATGCTCAAAAAGATCACGCTCATCGAGTTATACATGATCACCGCCGGGGCCTGCAGCGGGGTGAGCACTGCCGCCGCTGCGCTGCCGCCGATGGCCGTTGCCAAGGGAATGCCGATCACGGCGCTGTTGGAGCGCATCCAGGTTTGGGCGATCACGCCGATGCGCTCGCGCTTGTTTGTGCAGATATGGCCCATCACAAGGCCCAGCAGGCTAAGCAGCGCCAGCGCAATGACTACAAAGGCCGTGATGACTACCGGAATATCGCGGATGCTTTCGAGATTGTAGATGTTTAAAAACTGCATGGTGCCGATGCAGTAGTGAAAGGCAAACTTATTGGCCTCTTTGGGAAAGCCTGCGCTGAAAAAGTTTTTCTGCCGCAGGATATATCCCAAAAGGATCAGGCCGATAATCGGCGCGATCGCATTGAACGCGAATACGAACCATTCCAGTATCATACTCTTCAACTTCCCTCTTCATAAAACAGTTTTGTCGGTTTGGATTTTGACCTGACTGCCGTGCCCGCCCCCAGGGGCGCTGCCCCCCGCAGCCCACAAAGCTCCATGATAGCCTTATTGTAGCCGACAAAATAAATTTATGCAAGCGCCAAAACGCCCTATTTATCGGGGTTTCCGGGCTTTTTGGCTACCTTTTATTGTGTACCATTCCTTGGCAAATACAATATATTGTGTTTGTCACTCTTGACAAGACACCCCTGCAATGCTATGATTAACACGCTGACCTTGCCCATGCATGCCGGGGTTGTGAGCCTTTGCGGGCGGTATTGCGGCATTTTCAGCCATTGCTTCAGCGTTTTTTAGAGTGTGTTTTATTTTAATTTAAAATATCAGGAATCGAGGGGCCAAAATTTATGAAGATCATCAAGCGTAACGGCAGCGAAGTGGATTTTGATATTTCCAAGATCATTGTTGCTGTTACCAAAGCCAACCGGGTGGTTGCCGAAAATTTGCAGCTCACAAGCGAGCAGATCCGCACGCTTGCCACCAATGTAGAGAGCTACTGTATGCACATGGGCCGCGCCATGGGCGTGGAGGAGATCCAGGATCTGGTAGAGGATCAGATCATGGGGCTGGGGGCCTACGAGGTTGCCCGCCGCTATATCACTTACCGCTATGTGCAGAACCTCAAGCGCACCAGCAACACCACCGATGAGCGTATTCTGAGCCTGATCGAGTGCAATAACGAAGAGGTCAAGCAGGAAAACAGCAACAAAAACCCCACCGTGAACAGCGTGCAGCGCGACTATATGGCCGGTGAGGTGAGCAAAGACCTGACCAACCGTCTGCTGCTGCCCAAAGAGATTGTGGAGGCGCACAACGAGGGCATTCTGCATTTTCACGATGCCGACTATTTTGCCCAGCACATGCACAACTGCGACCTCGTGAATCTGGAGGATATGCTGCAGAACGGCACCGTGATCAGTGGCACGCTGATCGAAAAGCCGCACAGCTTTTCGACCGCCTGCAACATTGCCACGCAAATCATTGCCCAGGTTGCCAGCAACCAGTACGGCGGCCAGAGCATCAGCCTGGCGCACCTGGCCCCGTTTGTGGATGTGAGCCGCAAAAAGATTGCTGCCGAGGTAAAGGCCGAGCTGGAGGGTCTGGATGTGAGCGAGGAGCGCCGCCACCAGATCGTAGAGCGCCGCCTGCGCCAGGAGATCAGCCGCGGTGTGCAGACCATTCAGTATCAGGTAGTTACACTGATGACCACCAACGGCCAGGCCCCGTTTATCACAGTATTTATGTATCTGGGCGAGGCCAAGAATGAGCAGGAGAAAAAAGACCTTGCCATTATTATTGAGGAAACTATCCGCCAGCGCTACCAGGGCGTAAAAAACGAGCAGGGCGTGTGGATCACCCCCGCCTTCCCCAAGCTGATCTATGTGCTGGAAGAGCAGAATATCCACGAGGACAGCCCCTATTATTACCTCACCAAAATGGCTGCCAAGTGCACCGCCAAGCGCATGGTGCCCGACTATATCAGCGAAAAGATCATGCTGCAGAACAAGGTGGACAAAAACGGTGAGGGCCATTGCTACACCTGCATGGGCTGCCGCAGCTTCTTGACCCCCTATGTGGACGAAAACGGCAAGCCCAAATATTACGGTCGCTTCAACCAGGGCGTTGTGACCGTCAACCTGGTGGATGCCGCCCTTTCGAGCGGCGGTGATTTTGATAAGTTCTGGCAGATTTTTGAAGAGCGCCTGGAGCTTTGCCATAAAGCCCTGCGATGCCGCCACAATCGCCTGAAGGGCACCCTCAGCGATGCTGCCCCCATTTTGTGGCAGAACGGCGCGCTGGCCCGCCTGAAAAAGGGTGAACCCATCGACAAATTACTGTATGGCGGCTATTCTACCTTGAGCCTGGGTTACGCCGGCCTGTATGAGTGCGTAAAATATATGACCGGCAAGAGCCACACCGACCCTGTGGCCACCCCGTTTGCTTTGCAGGTGATGCAGACCATGAACGATTTCTGCGCTAAGTGGAAAGCCGCGGAAAACATCGATTACAGCCTGTACGGCACCCCGCTGGAAAGCACCACCTACAAATTTGCCAAGTGCCTGCAAAAGCGCTTTGGCATTGTGCCCGGCATCACCGACCATGGCTATATCACCAACAGCTATCATGTGCATGTGACTGAAAAAATCGATGCCTTTACCAAATTGGCCTTTGAGAGCAAGTTCCAGAAGCTGAGCCCCGGCGGCGCCATCAGCTATGTGGAGGTGCCCAACATGCAGGATAACCTGGATGCCACCATGGATGTGATCAAGTTTATCTACGACAATATCATGTATGCCGAGCTGAACACCAAGAGCGACTACTGCCAGGTGTGCGGCTACGACGGCGAGATCAAGATCGTAGAGGACGGCGGCAAGCTGGTTTGGGAGTGCCCCAAGTGCGGCAACCGCGACCAGAGCAAGCTGAATGTAGCCCGCCGCACCTGCGGCTATATCGGCACCCAGTTCTGGAACCAGGGCCGCACGCAGGAGATCCGCGACCGCGTGCTGCATTTGTAAGTTGCGCTTTTGCCTTTTTCTCTATTCCGTATTTCTTTATGCCCCCGGCCTTGCAAAGCACAAGGCCGGGGGTAATTTTTACAGATTTTTATTTTACAAAAAGGGTATTTGATGCTATAAATAAAATGAGTAATTGTGATTAGGAGCCTTTGCTTCATGCAAAAAATAGTAAGATCGCGCCGTGCCCGGCTTTTTGCGGCGGGCAGTGCCTTAGGCGCTTTGGTTTTTCTTTTGCTGTTCGGCCCGGCGCTGACCCCTGTGTGGGATGCCTTCTGCCGGGGCGGCTTTGTGGAAAAAGACATTATACAGCACTATGCGGGCTGGCTGTTTCTGCGCCAGTCGCCGCTGCAGTTTCCGTTGTGCTTTACAAACCGCATCAACTGGCCGGACGGCATCAGCGTGGCCTACACCGATTCTATTCCCCTTTTTGCTGCGCTGTTTCGGCTTTTCAGCGCCTGGTTGCCGGCATCGTTTCAGTATTTTGGCCTTTTCAGCCTGCTGTGCTATCTTTTGCAGGGCGGTTTTGCCGCGCTTTTGCTGCACGAGCTTTTCGGCGGGCGCTTAAAGCCCGTTTTAGGCAGTCTGCTGTTTGTGTGCAGCCCCATTATGATCGAGCGCACGCTGCACCACACAGCGCTGGCCGCGCACTTTTTTATTCTGGCCGCGCTGTATTACTACCTGCGCTCACGCCATGAAGAACGCATCGATTTTTGGCCGCTGTGGCTTTTGAACGCGCTTTCCATTACCGTACACCCTTACCTGGTGCCCATGGTATTTGCAGTTACGCTGGCCATGCTGGCCGAGTATGCGCTGCGCACGCGGCGGTGGAAGCAGCCGCTGGCCTTTTTGCTGAGCGATCTTGCCGCGGCGGTTTTGCTGGGCTGGTGCTTTGGGCTGTTTGGCAGCGGCGGCACAGGCGGAAGCGAGCTGCTGTACGGTTATTTTTCTATGAACCTGAACGCACTGTGGAACCCCACGAGCATCGGCGGCACGGTGTGGAGCCTGTTTTTGCCGGTGCAGAACCAGATCCGCGGCAACTACGATGCATTCAACTATCTGGGGCTGGGCATTCTTCTGGGCTGTGCCGCCGGGGCTCTGCTGCTTTTGCGGCCCCCAAAGCGGCTGGTGCGGCTGCTGCGCGTCCACTGGTGCTTGGCGCTGGTATGTGCCTGCCTTACGGTTTTTGCCGTGACGAATCAGATAACGGCCAACGGCGCTGCGCTGCTCACGCTGCCCCTGCCCCGCATGCTGTTGGGTCTATGCTCGGTGTTCCGCTCGAGCGGGCGCTTGTTCTGGCCGGTCTATTATCTGCTGTTTTTGTTTGCGCTTTGGTCACTGGGCAGGCTTTTAGCCAGACGGCGCGGCACTCTGCTGCTGACGGCTCTCGTTGTGCTGCAGCTCATCGACCTTTCGCCCGCGCTGGCAGCACGCCATGCGGAGATTTATGCCTACCAGGAGGAATTTTCTACCGAGCTTACCAGCAGCTTTTGGCAGCAGGCCGCCGGGCAGTACAGCCATTTATGCTCGCTGGATACCGACTCCCCCCAGCAGGATGCGCTGCATCTGGCACTTTGGGCCGCCGATAACGGCTTGACCACCAACGACCTTTTTGCCGCGCGCTACAATGCTGAAAGCCAGGCCTTGCATCAGCAGGATACCCTGGCGCTTCTGCAAAGCGGCCGGGTGCAAAACGATACGCTTTATATCACGCACTCTGAGGCGTTATTTCTTTCGGCAGCCGAAGCGGTACAGGCGCAGGCCTGGTGCGGCTCGATTGAGGATGAGTGGTATGTGATCGCGCCCGGGATGCAGGGCTTTTCGGCAGAGGGCTGCACAGAGTACGGCGAAGGCTACCCGCTGCGCATTGCCGACTATACCGATGACAACTGGGTAAATGGCGTGCTGAGCTGGGACGGCTGCACCGTGCTGTTTTATGATACGCCCCTTGCCCAAAAGCGCCTGCAGAATGCTTCTGCGCTGCAGGTGGGCGAGAGCGTTTACCCCATTACTGAGATTAGTGACCGGGATGCCGACTGGCTGATGGTCACGCTGGATACAGC
>CAVGKH010000101.1:993-7009 GCA_963629755.1 Gemmiger sp. | reverse complement strand
CATCGCACAGTGCGGTCATGCCCTCATCGTTTGAGAGCATGATCGAGTTGATCTGGCCGTTGCTTGCCTTGTAGGTGCCGTTGGGGGTAGTCACCGTGCCACCCACAAAGGTGTTGCGCGGGATCTGCAAAAGGCTTGCCTTTTTGTTTTTGACATCGAAGTTCACATACATGATCATATCGGTCATGCCGTCGTTGGAGCCGTCGCCGTAAGAACGGGTCTCGCCTTCGTCGCTGTCGATGCCGCATACCAGAATGTTGATCACATCGCCGGAATATTCATCGGGCGTGCCAATGCTGGTGATCAAGTCTTTCAGCGAGGGGGTATCGCTGTCTGGCCGGATGGCATGCATCACGATTTGCCAGGCTGCCAGCACGATCACGGCCAGCACAGCCACCATGACCAAAAACGGCACAAGGCATCCGTTCTTCTTCTTTCTGTTTTTGCCCTTTTTGCCCCGGCCGCCGGAAGCCTCGGCCACATGTGTGCGCGTGCCGGTGCCCGTATGCGCCGTGCGCCGTGCGCCTGCCTGCTGGCTGCTGCCGGAAGAAGCGGCATGGTAGGTGGTTTTATGCTGCGCCCCCGAAGTGTTTAATTTGCGGGGTCTATTGGGTTCGTTCATTCACTTGCCTCCACGGAGTGCGCCTGCAGCCAGGCCAGTGCTTTAGCCGACTCTTCGTCCACAGCCGCGTTTTTCTGTTTTACAAAGTCAATGGTCATGGTGAGCGCGCGGATCATGGCTTTATCCAGGTCCTGCATTTCCAAGCGGCGCAGCTCGTCCACACCGGGGTAATCCCGTTCAGCACTGGTCATATCGGCCAAAAACAGAATTTTATCCAGCCTACTCATATTTTCTTTACCGGTAGTATGGCAGGCAATGGCAGAAAGAATTTCTTCATTCTGAATTCCCCATCTGGTTTTTGCCAGAATGGCGGCGCACACACCATGCCAGATAGGCTCGGGGCGGTTTTGAGCGCCTTTGGCTATTATAGCATTATCCTGCATGATCTGCAATAATTCTGCGCGGGGCATTTCTTTGGCCGAATCATGCAGAATGGCCGCAAGTGCCGCTTTATCGGCATTTTCGCCGTAATGCTGTGCCATGCGCACTGCCATATCTTTTACATTTACCGTGTGCTGAAAGCGCTTTGCACTGAGCGTTCGGCGCACCATATCCTCTGCCTGCTGATAATTCATGGTTTCTTTCTCCCCTTTGCACTGATACAACCTTTCGCTGCACATGATCTGCCACACTTCGGGCGGCACGGCCTCGGGCCCGGCGCTTCCCTGCCGGATCTGTGAAGAAGACATCGGTAGCGGCTTTGCCTTTGCAAACACCACCCGGCCGCCGCTTTGGCGAAGGTCTTCGGCAGCCTTGGCAAGCTGCGCGGCATCATCGGCCTCGCGGCTTTCTACCACCAGCACAGCCAGGCGCAGGATCTCCTGCCATTCGCGCCAGGTGCAAAATGATGCCAGCATATCGCTGCCCACCGTAAGATACAGCTGCGCCTGCGGGGCGCTTTCGTGCAGCATGCGCAGTGTGTTCACCGTGTAGCTTTTGCCCCCGTGTGCGATCTCCCAGTCAGACACCTCTACCTGGCTGCCCAGCCGCAAAAAGCATTCGCACATTTTTAAGCGCAGCTCACCCGGGGTGGCGCTGGCCGCCTTGTGCGGGGGTATCCCCGCCGGCATCACGATTACACGGTCGGGCTGCACCGCCTGCATGGCGGCGCGCAGATTATTGATATGGCCCCAATGTGGGGGGTCGAAAGTTCCCCCGTAGAGTAAAATTTTCATTTTGTTATTTCAGAAGTTCGGCGTACTGAGATTCTTTTTCTTTCTGCTTGTACAAAACAAACTTGCTGCCGATCACCTGCACGCACTCAGCGCCGGTTTTTTCGGCCAGAATGGGGGCAGCCTCCTTGGCGGTGTACATGCTGTTTTTCAGCACCTTCAGCTTGATCAGCTCGCGTGCCTTCAGGCAGTTCAGAACGCCCTCGACCATGGTTTCATCAATTTCACCCTTGCCCACCTGAAAAACGGGGTCCATGGTGCTGGCAATACCGCGCAGAGTTGCACGCTGTTTGGAAGTAAGCATAAATCGTTCTCCTTATATAGAATAGTATATCGTATCCGTCAAATTATTTTATATTATCTGTTTTTTAGATGTTTAAAAACAGCGGCAGCATCATCTGCAGCTTTTTCATGGCGCGGCCGCGGTGGCTGATGGCATCCTTTTCGTCCGGGGTCAGCTGCGAATAGCTGCGCTCTTCGGTGTTGGGGCGCACGCTGCCGTCCGGCATGCCTACGCCGTCCGGCACAAAAATGGGGTCGTAGCCAAAGCCATAGTCACCGAGGCGGTATTCGGGGCACACCCAGCCGGGGCACTCGCCCTCGCAGGTCAGGTGGCGGCCGTCCGGCAGCATAAAACATACTGCCGAAACAAATTTAGCCGTTCTCTTTTCCCGGGGAATGCCCTGCAGCGCCGCCAGCAGCTTTTCATTGTTGGCGGCATCGTTGCCGTGCTCGCCTGCGTAACGCGCACTATACACGCCGGGCGCACCTGAAAGCGCATCCACGCACAGGCCGGAATCATCGGCCACGGTGGCAAAGCCGCACGCCTTGCAGATGGCCTGCGCTTTGATAAACGCATTTTCGGCAAAGGTATCGCCGTTTTCTTCGGGGTCAATGTGGATATCCAGTTCTTTCAGGCTTTTCACCTCATGGCCCTGTGCTTCCAGAATGCGGCGCAGCTCTTTCAGCTTGCCCTGGTTGTTGGTTGCGGCACAGATCAGCATGGCTTATTCCTCCTCTTCATGTTCCTGCGGCTTTGCCAACAGGCTGTCGGCAAAATCCTCTGCCGAAAAGGTCATCAGATCGTCCATGCCCTCGCCCACGCCGATAAAGCGCACAGGCAGGCCCAGCTTTTTGCGCACACTCACCACGCAGCCGCCCTTGGCGGTGCCGTCCAGCTTGGTAAGGATAATGCCGGTCGCCTCAGCAGCCTTGATAAACTCCTGTGCCTGGCTGATGGCGTTCTGGCCGGTGATGGCATCCAGCACCAGCAGGGTTTCTACGCTGGCGTTCGGGGCAGCCTTGGTCACGCTGCGGCTGATCTTGGTAAGCTCGGCCATCAGACCCGCCTTGTTGTGCAGGCGGCCTGCTGTATCGGCAATCACCAGATCATACTTTTTCGCGGCAGCACTCTGCACGGCATCAAAGATCACGGCGGCGGGGTCGGCCCCCTCGGCAGCCTTTACAATGGGCACACCGGCGCGCTCGGCCCAGATCTCCAGCTGCTCACTGGCTGCCGCGCGGAAGGTATCGCCCGCGGCCAGCATCACCTTTTTGCCCATTTTATCTTTATACAAATGGGCCAGCTTGGCAATGCTGGTGGTTTTGCCTACGCCGTTCACGCCGATGACCAGCATCACCGCCGGGCTGCCGCTGAGGTCCATCTCATGCTCGGGCTCCATTTCCTCGCGCACCAGGTCTTTGAGTGCAGCCAGCGCCTGCTCGCCCGTGGTCAGGCGGCGGTGCGCTACCTCCTTGCGCAGGCGCTCCACCAGTTCTACCGAAACCTCTGCGCCGCAATCGGCCAAAATCAGCTGTTCTTCCAGTTCATCATACAGATCATCGGTGATCTGGCTGCCGATCAGCGTGTTGACGATGCTGCCAAAAAAGCCCGTGCGGGTTTTAGAAAGGCCGCCGTCCAGTTTTTTCTTATTGCCGAAGCCAAAAAGTCCCATGGTCGTTTCTCCTTGTTTTCAGATAGGCCGTACACGATTTTAAGATACCAGAGATGCATCCACATTGTCCAGATCCAGCCGCAGCAGCTTGGAGATGCCGTCCTCCTGCATGGTCACGCCATACAGGATATCGGCTGCCTCCATGGTGCCGCGGCGGTGCGTGATCACGATAAACTGCGTTTTATCACAGATACGCTGCAAATACTGCGCATAGCGCAGCACATTCACATCGTCAAGGGCTGCCTCGATCTCGTCCAGAATGCAGAACGGCGCGGGGTTTACCGCCAGAATGGCAAAATAAATGCTGATAGCCACCAGCGCCTGCTCGCCGCCCGAAAGCGCCGCCAGGTTTTTGATCACCTTACCTGGGGGCGCTACTGTGATATCAATGCCGCTTTCCAGCACATTCTCGGGGTCAGAAAGCTCCAAATGCGCATCGCCGCCGCCGAACATTTCGCGGAAGATGCGGCCAAAGTTTTCGTTGATGGTTTTAAAGCTTTCTTTAAAAATATCCCGCATCTCAGCGCTCATCTCTGAGATCATGCGCAGCAGCTCAGCCTTGCTTTTTTCTACATCGGTGACCTGCGCATGCAAAAAGTCGTAGCGCTCCTTCACCTCGCGGTATTCTTCGATAGCGCCCACATTCACATTGCCCAGATCGCGGATCTTTCCGCGCACCTCGGCCACCTGGCGACGCAGCTCAGCAGCGTTTTCAAACGGCACGCAAAGCTCCTGTGCCTGGCTTTGGGTCAGCTGATATTCCTCCCAAAGCTTGGCAATTGTCTGGTCATATTCCGTTTCAGCATTCACCTTATGCTCGATCAGGCGGGCCATCTCCTGGCTGAGCTTTTCGCGTTGGTCGCTGATGGCGCGGATCTTCTGATTCTGCTCGGCCGAAGACTGCTCACGCTCCAAGCGGCGCTTGGTTGCTGCACGGATCGCCTGCTCTTTCTCGGCAATACGCGCCTTGCTGGCTTCGCGCCCGCTTTCGATCTGCGCAATACGGGCACGGTGCTGCCCGTTCAGTTCCTGCAGGGTGCTCAGCGAGCGCTCGATCTCCTGCGCGCGCTGATTGGTCTCGCCTGTGCGGCTTTCCAGCGCGGCAACGGCAGCCTTGGCCAATGCAATATTGTTTTCTTCACCCAGGCGCTCCATGCGGGCAGCGCTCAGTTCGTCAGAAAGTCGGCTGCGCGTTTGCAAAAAGCTGTCATCACCTGCGGTGATCTCGCTCAGCTCTTTGCTGAATGCTTCCAGCTGCGCGGCGATGCGTCCGTCCTCCGCCTGCATTTTTTCAGCCTTGGCGCGGTCGTCACCGATCTGCTTTTGCAGCGTTTCCACCTCGCCTGCCAGCAGCTCTTTGGCTGCTTCCAGCTGGCTCACGGCGGCATCCAAGCGGTTTTGCTCCATCTCGGCGCGGATCTTATCGCTGCCTGCCGTTACGGCTTCGCTTTCGGTAGCCGTAAGCTCTGCCGAGATCGCGTCCACCTCGGCTTTCCAGCGGTCGGTCTCCTCCTGAGCATTCTCCTGGTCTTTTTTCAGCTTGGAAAGGCGCTGCTTCAAATCTTCGATCTCCTGCCGGCGGCTGAAAAGCCCGGCGCTCTTGGCCGTGCTGCCGCCGGTAAAGCTGCCGCCCGCGTTGATCACCTGGCCGTCTACCGTAACGATGCGGTTGCGGTAGCCCAGCTCACGCGCCACCTTGGAGGCCTCGTTCAAATCGTCCACCACGATGATGCGGCCCAGCAGAAATGCCACGATATTCTGATAACGCGTGTCATATTTTACCAGACTGCTGGCCACCACGGCGCTGCCGCTCAAACTTCCGGTAAAGGTCTGGCCGCGAACGGTATCCAGCGGCAAAAAGGTCGCACGGCCGTTTCGCGTGTCTTTTAAGTAGGCGATTGCCCGTTTGGCGCTGCTCTCTCCCTCTACCACGATATTCTGCAGCGCGTAGCCCAGCGCTGTTTCAATGGCTGTTTCATAGCCGCGCTCTACGGTAAGCAGGCTGCTCACCGTGCCCAGAATGCCGGGAATGCGCCGGTCGGCCGCTGCCTTCATCACAGTCTTTACGCTCTGTTGGTAGCCGTCCATATTTTTTTCGAGATCACGCAGAATCTGCAGGCGGTTCTCGGCGTGTTCCATTTCGCGGGTCACGGCCTCTTCGGCATCATCTGCCTGCTGCAGGTGCTGACGGCGCTTTTCCAGCTTTATCGAAAGGCCGCCCTTGATATTTTCCAGCCGGGCCAAGTTTTCAGTGAGCTGTTTTAAGT
>CAVGKH010000101.1:0-909 GCA_963629755.1 Gemmiger sp. | reverse complement strand
GTTTTAAGTATTCACGGTTTTCGGCCTGCTCCTGCTGCTGCTTTTCCAGTTCCTTGGCGGAATCCTGCTGCTCGCGGCTGGCCGCCTGCAGGCGTTTTTCGGCGGCCTCGGCGGCACTGGCGCGGGCTGCCGCGTTTACGCGGGCTTCGGTCTGGCGCTCGGTCAGCTCGGCCATGGCGGCCGTTACTGCGCCGCGCCGCTCGCCAGACTGCAGGTTTTCGGCCTGGATCTTTTCCAGCTGGCTCTGCAGCTCCCGGATATTGTTTTCCAGCTGTGCGATCTTCTGCTCGGCTGCCTGTATTTTGCCGTTCTGCTCGGCGATCTCGGCTGCAATCTGCTCTTTTCCCTGTGCCGACTGCGCCTGCTCCTCGCGCAGGGTCTGCATGGCAGAATCGTTGTGCTGGATATCGTTATGCAGCACGGCGATCTGGCTGTCGGCCCCGCTCATCTCTTCGGTGATCGCGCGAATATCGGCATTGCAGCGCTCGATCTCAACTGCGATGCGCTGCATCTCCTCACGCAGGCCGCCGCTTTCTTCATCGATGCGGTTGATCTCGTCGCTCAGGCGGTCGTATTCGGCCTGGTCGGCCTCATATTTGCGCTGCTCATCACGCACCGCATCGCGGGCGCGGCGGATCGAATCCATCCACAGGGTCACTTCCAGCTCTTTGCGGCGGGCAGAAAGCTGCAAAAAGCGGTTTGCCTTATCGCACTCTTTTTCCAACGGACCCACACGGCCCTCCAGTTCGCCCAGGATATCGCGCAGGCGCTCTAAGTTTTCTTCGGCCGAAGCCAGGCGGCGCTCGGCCTCATTTTTGCGGTAGCGGTATTTTGAAATGCCGCTGGCCTCTTCAAAAATTTCTCTCCGCTCGGCGCTTTTGGCGCCCACGATCTCGGCAATGCGGCCCT
>CAVGKH010000100.1:0-7013 GCA_963629755.1 Gemmiger sp. | reverse complement strand
TCCTGGGTATCGTCCGCAGTATCGTCGGCGCTGTCTTCGCCCACTTCCACCTCGTTATCCACAATGGTGTTTGCGGCGGGCTGACCTGCCGAAGAAGTGTTCACACCGTCAGCCGAAGAATAGCTAAAGCCCTTTTCGTACTCGTCCAAGTCTACCACGCTCAAATAGCTCTTGCCCGTGTTGACCTCGACCATCTCATCGCCGCACTGGCCGTTTTCGTCCAGATAATACAGGCGCAGGGCCTCCAGCGGGGTGCCCTTCTGCCAGTAGATCTTCTCGCACTTGCCGCCGGTAAAGTAGAAGCCTACACCGCCGAAGTCATAATCCACATACTGCAGATCCTTGGCCTCGTGGCCGGGGTAGGTGTGGATATCGGTATACAGCACCACCAGGTTGGTGAAGTTCAGGGTCACATTGTTGTTTTCGTCTACAGAATCACGCCAGTTACCATCAGTGCTGTAGTACTGCTGCATTTTGTAAAGGCCTGTGGCATCATCGTAGATAAAGCGGGTCTTGTAGCTGGCAGAGTGAGTAATGGTGACCAGCTCGGCATCCTCGCCGTTTTCGATCACGCGGGGCTCATCGTAATAGCGGTAGTCGCGGAACTTGAAGAAAGTGCTCTTATATTCGCGGCTCATATCCACATCGTTGGATTCGATATACTTACCAATGTTTTCGCCCGTGGTATACATGGTATGCTCGGTAGCCAGGCCCGTGGAATGGGTCTTGCCCTGCCAGTTCACACGGCTGTAATCGCGATAGCCGTAAGCGCCGTCGTTGATGTTCCAGTCATCATAATTATAATCTGTAGAGTACTGCTTCATCACAACGCTCTGGCCCTCGTGCACATACAGGCCCTCGAACGGCAACAGCAAACGGAAGAACTGGTCGCGGCCAGAGCGGATAGGCCCGATCTCGGGGATATCCTGATAGTTGGAATACATGGCCATAAAGCGGGTAATGCCGCCCTCCACCTTAATCTCCATCAGGATATCTGCCTCAGAAAGGCCGCGCTGGGGGCGTGCGGCGGTCAGGTTATTTACCATCACGCCGGTGATACGCTCGGGAATATAATCAGAGGTGACCGGCTCGCCGGTCAGCACATTGGCCTTATAAGGGGGTTCCGGGGTAGGCGTGGGGGTAGCTGCAGCTTCCGGGGTCTTCGTGGTGGTGCCGCTGCCGCTGTCGACCGCTTTATCACCGCAGGCAGTCAGCACGCCCACAGCCATCACGCAGGCCAAGGCAGCGCCTGCAATACGCTTGATTGTCATATCATGATCCTCTCTTTTTTATTACCACCCGCGCACTGCAAACGCCTGTGTCGCCGGGCCGCTTTTCTACTATTCTACTTGCTTTGTGCTGTGATGTAAAGCCATAAGTGTAAATTTTACAGTTTTGATAAGCAGCCCTATACTTACAGGCCCAGCTCTTCCAGTGTCTTGCGGTCGATGTGCATATTCTCGATCTGGTCGGCATCCACAAGCGCTATGTAGCTGCGGCCGGGGTTCACCGCAATATCGGTCTCGTGCCCCTCGGCATCCAGAATGCGCAGCGGCTGCTCGGGCCGGCCCTTCTTCCAGCGCACCACCTCATAACGCCCGCCGCAGAAATACAGCCCTGCGCCGTTTTCCATCGAAACCTTGGTCAGCACGCCATCGGGGTATTTTTCCATATCGGTAAACAGAATAAACAGGTTGTCGGCCGTGTAGGCATTGCCGCCATCGGCCATATCCTGCTGGGGCGCGCCGAACTCATATTTTGTGTAGGTTCCGGCGGCTTCATCATACACAAATTCGGAATAGGCATACCCCGAAAAGCGCACATAAATGTCGCCTGCAGGCCCGCCGGTCAGCTCGCGTTTTTCCTGCTGCGAAAGCCAGTTGAACACCGGAGCCGGTTCCTCGCCCAAGGCGGTATCCAGGCCGTAGCGCTCGGCGGCTTCGGCAAAATTTTCGCCGTCGGTGTAAACGCAGTGCTCCTGCGCGCGCGTGGCACGGCGCTCGGCATCGATCCAGTAATAATTGCGGTACTTGCCGTCCAGCGAGCGGCTGTCGGTATAATTATAGGTGTTCAGCATCTCCGCCGCATAGGTAGATGTGCCGATATGGGCATACAGGCAGTCGAGCGGCAGCATCAGCTGCACATGCTGGTCGCGCGCCGAGCGGATAGGTCCCACCGTAGGCATGGCTGTATAATCGCGGTATACTGCCATGAGTCGGGTGATGCCGCTCTCTGTTACCATTTCATACACAAGGTCGGCTGCGTTCAGCCCGCTCTGCGGCAGGGCCGCCTGCACATTATTGATCATCACCGCCACGCCCCGTGTGCCCTGGGGGTAGGTCTCGCTTTTTTCCAGGCCGGTATAGGGGTTGATGTTCTGCGGGGCCGTTTTATAAAAATCGGGCGTATCGTCATCAGCAGGCTGCGCCTCGGCCGCCGCTTCACTCTGCACGGCATTGACCGTCTCGCTGTTCGGCTGCGCCGCGGTGCTTTCGCCGCAGGCCGACAGGCCCAGTGCCACAGCGGCCGCCAGCCCAAAAGCTGCATGCTTTGTAATAGTACGCATTGCTTTTCCTCCTTGGTTCCATGGCTTCTATGGCTATTATATCGAACATTCCTCATTTTGTAAATATTTTGTAATCAGTTGATGCAAAAAAACGCAATGCCTATAAGACATTGCGTTTTCTGGTGCGCCTGCGGGAACTCGAATCCCGGGCACCCTGATTAAAAGTCAGGTGCTCTACCAACTGAGCTACAGGCACATATTCACTTGACAGCTTTTAGATTATAGCAAGTTTTGCCTTTTCTGTCAATGCCTTGGCCGCACATTTTTCTAAAAAAATTCCCGGCAGCTAAAACTGCCGGGAATTTTACCGCTTACCTTTTAGTTATAGGCGCGGGTGGCGATCTCTTCCAGAACCTTTGCTTTGAAGTCTTCCACGCTCATTTCAGTGGTATCGCCTGCGCGGTCACGCACCGAGATATTGCCGGCCTCAGCCTCTTTGGCACCCAGGATCAGCATATAGGGTGCGCGGTCCAGCTGGCGTGCCTGGCGGATCTTATAGCCGATCTTCTCGTTGCTCTCGTCCACTTCCACGCGGATACCGGCATCCTCCAGCTGGGCGGCCACATTGCGGGCGTAATCCAGAGTCTTTTCCGAAACAGGCAGTACCTTTACCTGCACGGGAGCCAGCCAGGTGGGGAACTTGCCCTTGGTCTCTTCAATGATATAAGCCATGAAGCGATCCAGAGATCCCAGAATAGCGCGGTGCAGCACCACAGGGGTCTTTTCGCTGCCATCGGAATCCACATAGGTCAGCTTGAACTTAGCAGGCAGACAGAAGTCCAGCTGGCAGGTAGACAGCGTATACTCTGCACCCACGGCAGGCTGCACATTCACATCCAGCTTGGGGCCGTAGAAAGCAGCCTCGCCGATCTCCTCGGTGTATTCAATGTGCAGATCGTCCAGCACCTTGCGCAGGGCGTTCTCAGCCTTGTTCCACATTTCATCGTCCTGATGGTACTTTTTCTTATCGGCAGGGTCACGCAGCGACAGCACACAGCGGTAGTTGGTGATGTTGAAGTCTTTATACACATCAAAGATCAGATCCACGACCTTGGAAATTTCCGACTCGATCTGATCCGGCGTTACAAACAGATGGGCATCGTTCTGGCAGAAATGACGGCCGCGCTCAATGCCCTTCAGCGTACCGGAGGATTCATAGCGGAAGTCGTGTGCAATCTCGCCAATGCGAATGGGCAGCTGACGGTAGCTGTGGGGGCGGTTGGCGTAGATCATCATGTGATGGGGGCAGTTCATGGGACGCAGCACAAAGCTTTCGCCCTCCATCTCCATGGCGGGGAACATGTTTTCTTTATAGTGCTCCCAGTGGCCGGAGGTCTTATACAGATCCACAGTGCCCACGCAGGGAGTCATTACATGCAGATAACCCAGCTTGCGCTCTTTGCCCTTGATATAATTTTCCAGCTCCTGCCATACGGTGTAGCCCTTGGGCAGGAACATAGGCAGGCCGCGGCCGATGAGGTTATCGGTCATGAATAGCTGCATTTCCTTGCCGATCTTGCGGTGGTCGCGCTCGCGGGCCTCCTGCATCTGCTTTTCGTATTCTTCCAGTTCTTCGTTGGAAGCAAAGGCCACGCCGTTGATACGGGTCAGCATCTTGTTGCTGTCGTCATTCTTCCAGTATGCGCCGGACTGCTGGGTGATCTTGAATGCCTTCAGGCCCTTGGTGTAGGTGAGGTGAGGTCCAATGCACATATCGATATATTCGCCCTGCTGGAAGAAGCTGAACTCGGTTTCATCAGCCAGGTCTGCCATATGCTCGATCTTATACTTTTCGCCGCGCTCTTCCATGAGCTTCACGGCCTCGGCACGGGGCAGGATAAAGGGCTTGATAGGCAGGTTTTCTTTGCAGATCTTGCGCATCTCTTTTTCGATGTTTTCCAGGTCTTCATCGGTCAGTTTGGTATCGCCAAGGTCGATGTCATAGTAAAAGCCCTTTTCGGTGGCGGGGCCAAATCCGAAATCGGCCTGCGGGAACAGGCGCTTTACCGCCTGGGCCATAATATGGGCAGCGGTGTGGCGCAGCACATGCAGCTCTTGGTCTTTCGGGCACTCAGCAACCGTACCGTCTTTGTAAATGATCTTCATAAGTTTTTCCTTTCCATCTCTAAAAATAAAAAACGCTCCACCCCGTGTAAACTACTACGGGGTGAAGCGGTAAAGGCTCCATGGTTCCACCCGAATTGCGCAGCCGAAATGCTGTGCCGCTCGTAAACGGCTGTAACGGGCCGGGCCCGGCGGGGGTTCGCCCCCGCGCTCTGCGGTGGTATCCGTTTTCTGCATCTGCCGGGCTGCTCACAGCGCATTCCTATTATATAAGGAACGGCAGCCCTCTCTGAAAATGGCATTGCCCTAAAAACGGCATTGTCCGCATCGGCGCTTTTGCGGGATGTGTTATATAAGTCATATTATACCCCCTATTCCGGCCTTGTCAACACCCCCAGGCTCCGCAAAAACACTACCCAGCTGTAACAATTTCTTGACATTCTGCCGCCAAGCCTTTAATATATTATTTAGGTACAGAAATAGGTGCCCTGTATAGACCCGAATTTATGAGCGTTATGCTCTTTTTTATAAGACAGTTTCATATCGCCCCGTGCTCCGCGCAGGCCTTGCCTTGTGCGGTTTAGGTGTGTGCTGCGTTTTTTTGCCGTATCCTCTTATAAAATCGAATCATATTTTCCGTGCTCTCTGCAGGTGCACCTCAAAAGGAATATTTTACTTTTTTGAGGAGTTGAACAAATGACTACTACCATTATCGTTGCAGTGGTGGTTGGCATCGTTTGTGTTGCAGGGGGCTTTTTTGGCGGCTACACACACCGCAAAAGCACCGCTGAAGCCAAGATCGGCAGCGCCGAGCAAGAGGCTATGCGCCTGGTAAACGATGCAATCAAAACCGCTGAACAAAAGCGAAAAGAAGCCATCATCGAGGCAAAGGACGAAGCTTTCAAGCTGAAGGCCGATGCCGAAAAAGAGATCAAAGAGCGCCGCAGCGAGGTAAGCCGCCAGGAGAACCGCCTGGCCCAGAAAGAAAACTCGCTGGACAAAAAGACCGAGGCACTGGAAAAAAAGGAAGAAGACCTGAAAAACCGCACCCAGCTGGTGGATGCCCGCCTGGGCGAGTTGGAACAGCTGAAAGCCCGCGAAAATGAAAAGCTGGAGACCATTGCCGGTTTGAGCCAGGAGGATGCCAAGACCCTGCTGCTGAGCCGTTTAGACGAAGAGCTCGGCCACGAAAAAGCCGTTCGTGTGGCTGCCTATGAAGCCAACATGAAAGACCAGTGCGACAATATTGCCCGCGATATGATCAGTCTGGCCATTGCACGCTGCGCCGCCGACCATTCCAGCGAGAGCACCGTTTCGGTGGTGCCCCTGCCCAGCGATGAAATGAAGGGCCGCATCATCGGCCGTGAGGGCCGCAATATCCGCGCTCTGGAAACCGCTACCGGTGTGGATCTGATCATCGACGACACCCCCGAGGCCATCACGCTTTCCAGCTTTGACCAGACCCGCCGTGAGGTAGCCCGCATGGCGCTGGAAAAGCTGATTAGCGACGGCCGTATCCACCCTGCCCGCATTGAAGAAACCGTAGACAAGTGCCGCCATGAGCTGGAGCTTCAGATGAAGCGCGAGGGCGAGCGCGCTGTAATGGATTTGGGCGTGCATGGCCTGCACCCCGATCTGGTCAAGCTGCTGGGCCGCCTGAAATATCGCACCAGCTTTGGCCAGAATGTGCTGCAGCACAGCATTGAGGTTTCGCTGCTCAGCGGCCTGATGGCCGGTGAACTGGGCCTGAACGTTACCCAGGCCCGCCGCGCAGGCCTTTTGCACGATATCGGCAAGGCTCTTGACCATGAGATTGAGGGCAGCCATGTGCAGATCGGTGTAGATATCTGCCGCAAGTATAAAGAAAACCCGGCTATTATCCATGCCGTAGAGGCTCACCACAACGATGTAGAGCCCAAAACGCCGCTGGCCTTTATCGTAATGGCCGCCGATGCCATTTCTGCCGCACGCCCCGGTGCCCGCCGCGAGAATATGGAAAGCTATATCAAGCGCCTTGAGAACCTGGAAGAGCTGAGCTGCAGCTTTGAGGGTGTAGAAAGCGCCTTTGCCGTGCAGGCCGGCCGCGAGGTTCGCATTATGGTCGAGCCCGGCAAGGTATCGGACGATCAGCTGATCCTTTTGAGCCGCAGCATTGCCAAGAAGATCGAAGAAGAGCTGGATTACCCCGGTCAGATCAAGGTAAATGTGATCCGCGAGAGCCGCGCTGTAGAATACGCCAAATAAACAGCTGCAAAATCATCATAAAAACGAACGCCCCGGTATTTGCTGCCGGGGCGTTCGTTTTGCATTTTGTTTATTGCGAATAATTCTTTTTTAATTCTTGTTTCCCCTATGGCATTGCAGTATAATATAGGTGTAGCAA
>CAVGKH010000099.1:0-7237 GCA_963629755.1 Gemmiger sp. | reverse complement strand
CGCCCATACTGGCCGTTACCTCGGCCCCTGCCTGGCAGGCGATATCGGTGCCGTTATGGGTGCGCCAGTCTTTTAAGGTTTGGTTATACACCAGCTCATCACCGCTCATGCTCTGGCTCACTGTGCCCTGCACCGGCCAGCCATAGCCCGAAACATAAGCACCGGATTGCTCGGCAGCAGGCTCGGGTACGCCCTGCACCTCGGCAGGCTCGGAAACACCAGACTGCCCAGAGGGCTGCTGAGAGCGCGAGCTCGAGCCATCGGCAATAGGCACATCGTCTTTTTTCTGCTCTACCGGCTGGGTGGGCGGCTCGGGGGCCAGATCCTGGCCGGGCTGTTCGGCTTGCTGCTGCCATGATGTTTCCTCCTGCTGCAGAAGTGATGAATCGTTTTGGCCCATACGGCTGATCATGGTTCTGATTGCCCACACACTGGTAAGCGCCGCCGCCAGAATACAGCCGAGCAGTGCAAAACAAAACCCTTTTTCGCGCATGAATTCCTTGAAGCTGCTCATGAGTATCTTCCCTTCTCTTTGATTTTTTTCGAGTGCGTGGGCAGCCCCCGCGCACTGGTTCTTTTGTTTTATTCTGGTCGCAGCGCCCCGCATTTATGCACCCACAAAATTGCAAAAACATTTTTGCAAAAAGCTATTGAAATTTTGAGCAGCACAATATATAATATAGATTCAAAATAAAAGGATTATTTTGGGCAAAAGAGCTTTGACTTTTCTTGCAGCAAGTCTTTTGCAGCTTTCACTCAGCAGAGCTTGCCCATTTTATAAAAAGCAGCATCTGCGAAATTTTTCAAAAATTTTGCAGGTGCTTTTTTCGGCAATTTTCTGCTTGAAATCATCAGAAAGGATGTGTTTCCATGGGTTATATCGCCGGTATCGGCGGCGCGAATGTGGATATTCACGGCCAAAGCCTGGCCCCCGTCATCATGCGCGACTCTAACCCCGGCAAGCTGCACACCAGCATGGGCGGCGTGGTTCGCAATGTGCTGGAGAACTGTGCGCACCTGGGCCTTACCACCCAGCTTGCCAGTGCCGTGGGCGATGACGATTACGGCCATATGATGCGCCGCAGCTGCGAAACGCTGGGCATCGGCACCAAATGCCTGTTTACCCGCCCCGGCCAGAACAGCAGCTGCTATATCAGCATTATGGACGGCTCGGGCGACATGCTGGTTGCCATGAGCGACATGCGAATTATGAAAACGCTGGACGGCGGCTTTGTAGATGACTGCCTTGACATGCTGAACGGCGCTGACCTGGTGGCATGTGACGGCAACCTGAGCCCCGAAGCCATTGCAAGGCTGACCGAGTGCTGCAAAAAGCCCTTGTATCTTGACCCCGTTTCTACCACCTGGGCGCAGAATTTAAAGCCCTGGCTGGGCAAGTTTGACACCATTAAGCCTAACCGCATGGAAATGGAAGTGCTGGCCGACATGGCTATCAACTCCGAAGACGATTTAAAGGCAGCCTGCCGCAAGGTGCGCGCCCTTGGCGTGCGCCAGGTGTTTGTAAGCCTGGGTGCGGGCGGCATTTATTACCAGGGGCCCGACGGCGAGCTTCGCGGCCGCAGCCACGACTTTACGGGCATGACCAACGCTACCGGCGCAGGCGATGCCACGATGGCAGGCATTATTTACGCAGCCACCCAGGGCTTTGACCTGCAAAAAACCATGGAGTTCGCGCTGGGTTGCGGCATTGTTGCCGTAAGCAGCGCCGATACGATCAACCCCGATATGAGTGTTTCTACTGTTTATAACAATGTAAAGGAGTATGTATTATGATGGACCTGAAGAAGTATATGGATATCACCCCCGAAATTGCCGAGGCTGTTGCTGCCGGTAAGCCCGTGGTTGCTCTGGAGAGCACCATTCTGAGCCACGGTATGCCCTACCCTCAGAACTACGAGTTTGCCAAGGGTGTAGAAAAGATCATTCGCGACCAGGGTGCTATTCCCGCTACCATGGCTGTGATCAACGGCCGCATGAAGGCCGGCCTCACCGAGGAAGAGCTGCTGCTCATGTGCGAAAACAAAGATAATCATGTGGCTAAGCTGAGCCGCCGTGATCTGCCTATCGCCCTGGCTATGGGCAAGACCGGTGCTACCACCGTAGCTACCACCATGATCCTGGCAAACCTGGCCGGTATTCATATCTTTGCTACCGGCGGCATTGGCGGTGTGCATCGCGGCGCTGAAACCACCATGGATATTTCTGCTGACTTGCAGGAGCTGGCACACACTCCCGTTGCCGTTGTGTGCGCAGGTGCTAAGATGATTCTGGATATCGGCCTCACCCTCGAATACCTCGAGACCATGGGTGTGCCTGTGCTGGGCATGCAGACCGAAGACTTCCCCAGCTTCTACTGCCGCAAGAGCGGTTTTAAGGTAGACTACGCTGCCCAGAGCCCCGCTGAAGTGGCTCAAATCGCACACACCAAGTGGGCCTGCGACCTGCAGGGCGGCATGATCATCGGCAACCCCGTGCCCGAAGAGTACGCCATGGACTATGACCACATGAGCAAGGTCATCGACGAGGCTCTGGCCGATGCCAAGGCGGCCGGCATTCACGGCAAGGCCACCACTCCCTTCCTGCTGGCTAAGATCGTGGAGCTGACCGGCGGCGACAGCCTAAAGACCAACATTCAGCTGGCCTACAACAATGCCCGCTGCGCAGCACAGATCGCTGTAGAGCTGGCAAAGCTGGGCTGATTTCTATAACATAAGTTCGACCCGCCAGGGGCTGATGGGCAAAGTGCCCCGGCCCCCGACGGGCCTTTTTTCTTTGACCATACTTTTTATAAAAAGAGAGGTGCTGCGCCTTGTATTCTCTGCTATGGCTGTTTTTCGGCTATTCGTTTTTAGGCTGGCTGCTTGAAACCCTTTTAGCCGCCCTGAACCGCCGCCAATTTGTAAACCGCGGCATGCTTACCGGCCCGGTATGCGCACGCTACGGCATGTTTTTGGTGCTGTGCACGGTATTCAGCCGCGAGCTGCGGGGCAGTTGGTTCTTTTTGCTTATCGGCTGCACGGTGCTGGGAGGCTTTTTGGAATGGTTCACCGGCCGCCTGCTCGAAAAGCTGTACCACCGCAAATGGTGGGATTACTCTGCCCATAAGCATAATATCGACGGCTATGTGAGCCTTGCCTCGGCACTGTGGCTGGGCGCGGCCGGCACGCTCTCGCTGCATTTTGTAAACCCACTGCTTTTGCTCACGCAGCATTGGCTGCCTACTCCGGTGCAGCATATTCTGGTTTGGTGCAGTGTGGGCCTGCTGGGGCTGGATCTTGCCTGGAACCTGTGCACCATCTTAGGGCTGCCGCAGCGTTTGCCGCAGGCGGAAAAGGTGCACAACCGCCTGGGCAGCCTTACCCTGCGCCTGACCCACAGCATCACCCGTTTTACCGAGCGCCGCCTGCAGCACTCGTACCCTGCCCTTCAGGCCACACCCAAAAAGCGCGAAAAGAGCGCTGTGTTTGCACCGGGCTGCTGCTTTACCAAGCTGTTTTGGCTGTTTTTGATCGGTGCATTTCTGGGCGACATCACTGAGACCATTTTCTGCCGCGTTACTGCCGGCGTGTGGATGAGCCGCAGCAGCCTGGTGTGGGGGCCTTTCAGCATTGTTTGGGGCCTTGCCATCTCTATGGTCACACTGCTTTTATACAACTACCGCCATAAATCTGACAGCTTTTTGTTTTTGCTTGGCACAGTTTTGGGCGGCGTGTACGAGTATGTGTGCAGCGTTGCCACCGAGCTTGCCTTTGGGCAGGTATTTTGGGATTACAGCGCTCTGCCGTTCAACCTGGGCGGCCGCATTAATCTGCTCTACTGCTTTTTCTGGGGCATTGCCACCGTGGTATGGCTCAAAAAGCTTTTTCCGCCTATTTCGGCCCTCATTGAAAAGATCCCGCCGCGGCCCGGCCGTGTTTTAACTGTGCTCCTGGTTCTTTTTATGGCCGCCAATATGGTGGTTTCCAGCATGGCTCTCTACCGCAGCAGCACCCGCAGCCAGGGCCAGCCCGCACAAAACAGCGTAGCCGTCTGGCTGGACACCCATTATAACGATGCCGTAATGGCCAAAATTTACCCCAACGCGATCTCAACCAAATAACCTTTGCCGCTTTATACAAACAAAAGCGCTCCGGCGAAAGCTTCTTTTTGCAAGAAGCCCGCCGGGGCGCTTTTATGTTATCACTTATTTTTGCAATATGCTTTATTTACTGGTCCAGCAGATTCGTCATGCTGTACAGGCTCAGGCCCAGCGTGCTGGTGTTATGCAGCAATGCACTGGTAGCCGGGACCATCAGGCCCGCCGCGCCCAGCGCAATCAAGCCGCCATTGAAACCAATGGTAAAGCGGTAATTGCGGCCGATACGGCTCATCAGGGCATCGGCCAACTTGCGCAGCGTTACCAGATCCTGCAGGTTTTCACCGTCGATGGTAATATCCGCCACCTGTGCGGCAATGGCTGCACCCTCTCGAATGGCAATGCCCACATCAGCCTCAGAAAGCGCAGGCGAATCGTTGATGCCGTCGCCCAGCATCAGCACCGTATGCCCTGCTGCGCGCTCTTTCTTAACATACTCAGCCTTGTCCTCAGGCAATACCTCAGCGCAATAGTGGTCTACGCCTACCTGCTTGGCAATGGCCGCTGCCGTGCGCTCACTGTCACCCGTGAGCATTACCAGATTGGTAAAGCCCGCCTTGCGCAGCTGCTTGATCACATCGGCTGCCTCGGGGCGCAGCGGGTCGGTAATGCAGATCACCGCAGCCAGCTCGCCGCCAATAGCCAGATACAAATGCGAATACTCGGGAGGCAGTGCATCAAACTTAGCCTTTTCTGCCTCGGGTACTGTGGTATTCTCATCTTCAAACACAAAGTGTGCGCTGCCGATGATGGTACGCACGCCGTTTACCGTAGTGGCAATGCCATGTGCTACCAGATACTCTACCTCGGCATGCATCTCTTCATGCTCCAGCTTTTCTTCTTTAGCTGCACGAACCACTGCGTTAGCGATGCTGTGCGGGAAGTGCTCTTCCAGGCAGGCTGCCAGGCGCAGCATCTCGTGCTCATCACGGCCGCCGAACGCGATTACCTTAGCCACCGAGGGGCAGGCACGGGTCAGTGTACCGGTTTTGTCAAACACAATAGTATCTGCCTTGTGCACCAGCTCCAGGAACTTGCCGCCTTTTACAGTGATCTGGTGGCTGCCGCTCTCGCGCATGGCCGAAAGCACAGCCAAAGGCATGCTGAGCTTGAGGGCGCACGAGAAATCGACCATCAGCACCGACGAAGCACGCACCAGATTGCGGGTGCACACATAGGTGAGCAGGCTGGTGAGCAGTGTATACGGCACAAGCTTATCGGCCAGATTCGAGGCCTTTTCTTCCGCAGTGGATTTCATGCGCTCGCTCTGCTCGATCATCTCCACAATACGGTCGTAACGGTTTGCGCCGGTGCCCTTGAGCACGCGCACAGCGCAGCCGCCTTCTTCCACTACCGTGCCCGCATATACGCTGGCTCCGGTGCGCTTGGCTACAGCCACGCTCTCACCGGTCAGGCTAGCCTGGTTCACCATGGCCTCGCCATCTTCTACCACGCCGTCCAGCGGGATCACATTGCCTGCCTTCACGCAGATCACATCATCGGGATGCACCTGTCCCAGCGGCACCAGAACCTCGCCATTTTCCGTGCGCAGCCAAACCTTATCCACATGCAGGTTCATGCTGCGGGCAAGGCCCTCTACGCTGCGCTTATGCGTCCATTCTTCCAGAAGGTCGCCAAACTGCAGCAAAAACATTACTGAGCCTGCCGTGGAATAGCTGCGGCGCAACAGCGAGCAGCCGATGGAAAGACCATCGAGCAGCTCTACCTTCCACTCATGCCGCCACAGGCAGCGCAGCGCACGCCACAGGTAAGGCAGCGCACGCACGCAGGTGTAAACAGCCTGCAGAGGCTTGGGGAATGCGATATCCCGCACTGCCTTCCAGGCGATCATATTGTAAAATTCGCTCTGGTAATGCCGGTTCAGCACACGGGGGCTCTCGGCCTCAGTCTGCTGGATCTTTTTCGGCTTTTGCCACTGTAAAGCCCTTACAGCGGCCAAAAGCTCAGCTTTGCTGCCGGTATACAGCAGCACCGCGCAGCCCGTGCGCTCATGGAATACAGCCTCGCTTACCGGGGCCAACGCCTGCAGAGCGGCTTCCAGATCATCTGCCTGGTTGGGGCTGAGCTGCAGCCCGGTGAGCCGTAGGCGAATACGCCCCTGGCAGCTATGTTCTACCTTGTACTTCACGGTTCAACGCCTCTTATGCTTCTGCGCTGTCCTCGCCCTCGGTGCAGTCCACCTCGTTGGCATCCTCACGCATGGCGTTGATATCCTTAGCCTCTGCCAGAATATCAGCAGCATTCTCCTGCACATCGGCAACAGTGTTCAGAACGCTCTCCTTCATGCGCAGCACAGCAGCAGTGGTGTGTGCATAAGCCTTTTTGGCATCGCGGCTGCTCAGCAGCTTAAAGCCTGCAGAGCCAAAAACAACACCGCCAACAAACAAACCAACTTTAGCAAAATTCTTGCAATTCATAACTATTACACTTTCCTTTCATAATGGGGTAAGCAGCTCTTGCCAGTTGCTCATTACACCACATTATATATCAAAAAATCGGTTAGTTACAACTGATTCTCAAGTTTTTTTGCAATTTGTTAATATTTGTATGGCGGTGCTGTTTTTGCACATACCTGCTTTATTTTTTATTGTATGTTCTTATGCCTTGGCAGCCTGTATGCTGCCTTTTTTTACGATTCCTGCCCAGAAAGATTTTCTTCTGCAAAGAGGTTGATCACATTGTTCATGGTTTCTTCGCTATAGTCCTTGGCAATAGTGGCAGCGTTCCAGTATGCGTAATTGCCCTCATACCAGCTCTGCAGGTCATCAAGGTCCTCCGCATAGCGGAACTCCAGATGATAGGTCGTTTCCATGGTATCGGGAGAGAACGCAAAATAAGTAAACTGCCCGGCATCGGCATCCTCTGTGCCGTAGAAGATAAAGCCATTTTCGTTTTCTTCATCCAGCAACTGATAGCTGTGCGAGAATACCTCCTCGCCGTTCTCATCCAGACCGGTGATCGTATCGCCGTCCATCACAAACTCACTCACACCGCCCAGGAAATAGCAGTTGAACGCTGCGCTGTCGGGGTTGGCCGTATATTTTTCGGTTGCCTCTGCGC
>CAVGKH010000098.1:0-7318 GCA_963629755.1 Gemmiger sp. | reverse complement strand
GCGATACTGACCGTATCGATTATTATAGCACATTCTTCTGCCAAAAGTACAGCTTTCAGCTGTGAAAAGTATTTTTTCACAGCTTTTCGGCGCATACTCCGGTTAGGCCATACTATAGCTGCGCTTTCGCGTTTACATTATTATATAAAGAGAGGGCTTTTCTATGAGTGTTTTCCGCCGTGTTGTTCTGCTGATCTTCTTTTTGCTGGCGCTTGGGGTGAGCATCGTATTTTTGTTATTGCCTGATAGTTTGCAGCCACAGCCGCCCGAGGCAGCCTATTACCTGCGCGATTATCACGGCCGCATTGCGGTTTATGCCGCCGGGAGCGATGCTGCCCAGCCGCTGGAGATCTACGATATTTATACCCGGCTTTTGCCCGAGCAAGGCCTTTCGGTTCTGCAAAGCGGCGTGCCTGCCGCCGATGATACCGTCCTGCAGCGCCTGCTGGAGGATTACGGCCTTTGATGCGCACCACAAAACCCTGCCAAAACGCTTGCCTGCCCTTCAATTTTATGCTACAATGTGAACTAGCCAAAACAGCCGGGGCACACCGGTGTTTGCATAAAAATTTATCCGCAGCTATGCAGACTGCGAATAGCAAGGAGCGAAAATAAAATGGATATGAAAGAAATTTTTGACACGGTGCAGGATATCTTTCGCGATAACTTCGACGATGAAGAGCTCGTGATCACCCGCGAGACCAGCAGCGACGATATTGAAGACTGGGATAGCCTGGAGCAGATCAATCTGCTGACCGCGATGGAAAAGGCCTTCGGCTTAAAGTTTAAGCTGGAGGATGTGCGCGGCCTCAAGAATGTGGGCGAGCTTCTGGATCTGATCGCACGCCTGAAGGGCTGATTTTTCTTCAACCATGGCAAAATAAGCTTTGGGCACTCCCCTGCTTATAAACGAATGGCCGGGCTACTGTGCCCGGCCGATTTTTTTGCTTTACACTGCGAGGTTTTTATGAACAGCTATACTCTAAAGGATCTTGCCC
This sequence comes from Gemmiger sp., assembly GCA_963629755.1. GTDB lineage: Bacteria > Bacillota > Clostridia > Oscillospirales > Ruminococcaceae > SFIE01. The sequence goes on along the minus strand of CAVGKH010000098.1, from coordinate 6,320 downwards.
CCGGCATGACCGAGAGCTTTTCCGTGACCGTGACCGAAGAAATGATGCAGCAGTTTTTTGCCATTACCGGCGACTGCAGCCCCATTCATATGGACCCTTCTTATGCCCAGGGGCGCGGCTACCCGGGCCGTGTGGTTTACGGCATGCTGAGCGCCAGCTTTTTTTCTACCCTGGCGGGCGTTTATCTGCCCGGTGAGCACTGCCTTCTGCACAGTGTAGAAAGCAAATTTGCCGCGCCGGTTTTTATCGGAGATACCCTTACCATCAGCGGCAAGGTGACCGAGGTAAACGAGACATTTATGGAGGCCACCATCAAGGCATCTATTGTAAATCAGAACGGCAAAAAGGTTACTCGCGGGGTGATCAAGGCCGGGCTGGCAAAATAAAAGGAGCGTATACATGGCAAATGTTTATTTGATCACCGGCTGCACCAGCGATGTAGGCACGGCTTTGGTGCGCCGCGTACTGCAGCAGGGCGATGAAGTGATCGCACAGGGGCACGGCGATTTGGAAAAGCTGGCCGGCCTTTGCGCCGAGTTTCCCGGGGCGATCCACACCTACGATGTTGATCTTTCCAGCACCGAGCAGGTAGAGGTTTTTATAAAGCTTGCCGCCGAAAAGCACCCGCTGCCCACACATATCGTGCACCTGCCTGCTCTGCCGGTGGTAAACGCCAAATTCAAGAATTTTGACGATGCACGCTTTATGCTGGATATGAATGTGCAGGTGATGAGCGCCGTTAAGATCTGCAAGGCCTTTCTGCCCAAGATGGCCAAGGCCCGCCGTGGGCGCGTTTTGTTTATTCAAACCAGCTACACCATCGGCTGCCCGCCCAAAAACACAGCTGCTTATGTGATGGCAAAAAGCTGCATCGGCGGCCTTGTAAAAAGCCTGGCTGTGGAATATGCCCAGTACGGCATCACCGTGAACTGCGTGGCCCCCAGCATGATGGAAACGCATTTTCTGGCCGATACGCCCGATCTAATCGTGCAGGCCAGCGCCGCCGATAACCCCATGGGCCGCAATGCCCGTGTGGAGGATGTTGTGCCCGCCATGGCTTTTCTGCTCAGCGAGGAGGCCCGTTTTATCACGGGCGTAACGCTGCCTATTACAGGAGGAAGCGCCATTGAGTGATGTTGTAATGCGCTGTGCGCGCCCCGACGAGCGCACCAAGGTGATCGATTTCATCAACGAGAATTTTGACTGGAAACTGCCGCTTGTCAATCTGCCCGAATATTTTGAATATTACTACTGCGGCAAGACCCTGCAGTATGTGCTGGCCGAGCAGGACGGCGAGCTGCTGGCGGCGGCCGGGTATATTCTGGCCAATCAGAGCGAAACGCCGGATATCTGGGTATCGGTGTGGGTAGCCAAAAAGGGGCATAACGGCATTGGGCTTGAGCTGATGGATACCCTGCCGGGGCTGCTGCATACCCGTGTGGTGGCCTGCAACAACATTCGCCCCAAAACCTGTGTTTTTTACCGTTTTCTGGGCTGGACGGCCGAGCGCATGCCCCACTACTTCCGTTTGAGCGGTCAGAATGAATACCGCCTGTGCCGCCCGGCGGATACTAAGCTTTTGCCTGCTGCGGGTAACCTTTGTTTAGAGCCTGTAAATAACCCCGGGCAGCTGGAGGCGCTGGGCATGCCCCCCTGCCCTCACACCCCAGCCAAGGATACCTGGTATATGAAGCGGCGCTACTTTGCTTTTCCGCATCTTTCCTACCAGGTGTGGTGTGTGCGCGAAAACGGCGCGCTGCTGGCTTATCTGGTGACCCGCACCGTGCAGAGTGGCGAGCAGGGCGAGATCCCGGTTTTGCGTCTGGTGGATTTTGTAGGCTGCGATGAGGTGCTGCCCCGCCTGGGCAAGGCCATCGATACACTTTTGCACAGTGAAAACGCCGAATATGCCGAGTGCTACAATGCAGGCATTCCGGCCGAGGTTTGGGCAAAGGCAGGCTTTCGTGAGCGCCGCGAGGGCGACGGCAATATCATTCCCAACTACTTAACGCCGCCGCTTTACGACAATACCGAATATTACTATTTTACCAACCGCCCCGAGGGCTTTACCATGTTTAAGGCCGATGGTGACCAGGACCGCCCGAATCTGACTGTGGAATAACTCCTTTTAACCAGACGGCAGCGGCAGAATTTTTTTGCCGAGGTATATTCGATATATCCAAAAATGCGAAAATCAAGCCTGTTTCTGCTGGGGCCTATGTTTTTTGAAAGCCAAAACAGCAACAAATTTCTTACAATTCTGATTTTCTTTGCTTTTTTGCATTTTGGGGGGTTGCAGGCCCCCTGCAAGTGTGCTACAATACATTATGTTATCACATTATCATTCTACCGTGATAAAGCGCTGAAGTGATAACGGGTGAAAAGTATTGTATATCATTTGCTGAAATAAGGAGAAATCATCATGAAAAAAGTAATTTCTGCTGTAATGGCCGGTGCTATGGCCCTTTCGATGACTGCCTGCGGCGGTTCTGCCGCTTCTTCTGCCTCTGCGACTGCTCCGGCTGCCTCTTCTGAGGGCGTTGCTTCCTCCGTGGCTACTTCTTCTGAAGCCGCAGCCGACAGTGATATGGCCTATGTGAAAAACAAGGGCAAGCTGGTGATCGGCGTTACCGATTTTGAGCCTATGGATTATAAGGATGCTGACGGCAACTGGATTGGCTTTGACGCCGACCTTGCCAAGGCTTTTGCCGAGAGCCTGGGTGTGCAGGCCGAGTTTGTAGAGATCGACTGGGACAACAAGCTGCTTGAGCTGGACGGTAAGTCGATCGACTGTGTATGGAACGGCATGACCCTAACCGATGAAGTGACCAGCAGCATGGAATGCACCAACGCCTACTGCAACAACGCACAGGTAGTGATTGTTCCCGCTGACAAGGCCGATGATTACCAGACCGTAGAAAGCCTGAGCGATTTGACCTTTGCAGTAGAGGCTGGCTCTGCCGGTGAAGAGATGGTCAAGGAGCTTGGCCTCAACTTTACCCCTGTAAGCAACCAGGCTTCCGCTTTGATGGAGGTTGCCGCCGGTACCTCCGGCGCTGCCGTGATCGACAGCCTGATGGCTGCTGCCATGGTCGGCGAGGGTACCAGCTATGACAATCTGACCTACACCGTGCCTCTGAACGATGAAAAGTATGGCGTTGGCTTCCGCAAGGGCTCTGACCTGGCCGCCGCTCTGAATGATTTCTTTGCTGCCAGCAAGGAGGACGGCTCGATGGAGGCCATTGCTGAGACCTACGATGTGCAGGCCGCTTTGATCAACGAATAAAAATAAAACTGCGATTTTTGCCTGCCATGCCGAAAGTGCTTTTTGCCGAGCACTTTCGGCTTATGGCTTGTAAAGGCAAAAAACGCGCTGTGATTGGGTGAATTTATGGAACAGATCATGCAGCAGATGCCTATTGTGCTGGGCGCTTTGAATGTGGGCTTTCTGCAAACGCTGAAATTATTTTTTATCACGCTGCTGGGGGCCTTTCCTCTTGGTTTGGTCATTGCCTTCGGCTCGCTTTCCCGTTTTAAGCCTTTGCAGTATCTCACCCGGTTCTTTGTGTGGCTCATTCGCGGCACACCGCTGATGATACAGCTTTTGATCATCTATTATTTCCCGGGGCTCGTGCTGCACAATAACATCTGGGGCGGCGGCGAGGTAGGCCGCTTTGTGGCCGCTGCTGTGGCGTTTATTATCAACTACGCCTGCTACTTTTCCGAGATCTACCGCGGCGGCATTCAAGGCGTGCCCCACGGCCAGGAGGAAGCCGGCTTGGTGCTGGGCATGACCCGCAGCCAGATCTTTGTACATGTTACCCTTTTGCAGATGATCAAGCTGATCGTCCCCCCCATTTCTAACGAGATCATCACGCTGGTAAAAGATACTTCCCTTTCGCGCATCATTGCCCTGCAGGAGATTATTTGGGCCGGGCAGTCTTTCTTAAAGGGCAGCCAGGGCATTGCCGGTGCTATTTGGCCGCTGTTCTTTACCGCTTTTTATTATCTAATCTTCACGGCGGTGCTCACTTGGCTGCTGAACCGTCTGGAGAAAAAGCTGAGTTACTTCCACTAAATTGAAAGGGATCGATCAACATGGCATTTTTAGAAGTTCGGCACATCTGCAAATCCTTCGGGCGTACCGAGGTGCTCAAGGGCATCGATTTCAGCCTGGAAAAGGGCGAAGTGCTTTCGATCATCGGCTCCAGCGGCAGCGGCAAAACCACGCTTTTGCGCAGCATGAACTATTTGGAGCTGCCCCAAAAGGGCACAGTTTCTGTGGGTGGAGAGGTACTGTTTGACTACGATGACCCGCACAAATTCAGCGATGAAGAGCTGCGCCGCAAGCGCCTGCATTTTGGCATGGTGTTTCAGAGCTTTAATCTGTTTCCGCAGTATAATGTGCTGGATAACTGCACTCTGGCCATGAATCTTTTGGCCAAAGACCGGGCCAAGCAGGCAGGCCAACACTTTGATAAAGCCGCTGTGCACAAAGAGAACCAGGAGACTGCTCGCGGGATCTTAGCCAGCGTGGGGCTTTCGACCAAGCTGGTCAACTACCCCTGCGAGCTTTCGGGCGGTCAGTGCCAGCGTGTAGCCATTGCCCGCGCACTGTGCCTAAAGCCGGATATCCTGTGCTTTGATGAACCTACCAGCGCATTGGACCCCGAGCTTACTGGCGAAGTGCTGCGGGTGATCAAAAGTCTGAAAAGCAGCGACAGCACCATGATCATAGTCACGCATGAAATGGAATTTGCCCGCAATGTTTCGGACAAGGTGATTTTTATGGCTGACGGCGTGATCGAAGAACAGGGCACGCCCGAAGAGGTTTTTGGCAACCCGAAAAGTGAAAAGACCAAGAGCTTTTTGGCAAAAAGCCTGGAAAATATTTAAACTTCTAAATTTCGATATTGACGCTAAAAAATCTCCTGAATTTCTGAAACGAAATTCAGGAGATTTTTTTATCTTATACTGATTGCTTTTTAAAAGCGTTCTACGCCGTTTTTGGTCACGCGGGCATACACCAGCGGCACTTCGGCGGGCTTTTCATTCTTGATTACAAGGCCGCTCTTAAAGGTTTTTTCGGCATTCTCAAACAGCGCTACATCATCGGCATAGAAGGTGGCAATGCTCTGGCCCATTTCTACCCAGTCGCCTGTTTTTTTATGCAGGGTGATACCGGCGGCAAAATCGATCTCATCGGTTTTGGTCAGGCGGCCCGCGCCCAGCAGCACGCTGGCGCTGCCGATCTTTTCGGTATCATGGCTGTAAATATAGCCGGTTTCCTCTGCCAATATTTCCCTTGCGTACTTTGCCTTTTCAAAGCGGCTGTAGTCTTCCAGCACCGAGATATCGCCGCCCTGCGCGGCAAACATCTGCTTGCATTTTTCAAAGGCAGAGCCGTCGGCTACTACGCGCTCAGCCATGGCGCGGCACTCGGCCTCGGTGCCAAGGCCCGCCAGCATCAGCATGTTCACCGCCAGCTGATAGCATACCTCGGTAAGGTCTGCCGGACCGCGGCCCTTGAGCACCTCCATGCTCTCGATCACTTCCAGGCTGTTGCCGATGTTATGCCCCAGCGGGGTATCCATATCGGTGATCAAGGCAGCCACATTGCGGCCGTTATGGGTGCCAATGGCAACCATTTTCTGCGCCAGTTCAATGGCCTGGTCTACGGTTTTCATAAAGGCACCGTTGCCGCAGGTCACATCCAGCAGAATGGCATCGCTGCCTGCTGCCAGCTTTTTGCTCATGATGCTGCTGGCGATCAACGGAATACAGTCTACCGTGGCGGTAACATCTCGCAGGGCATACATTTTTTTATCTGCCACAGCCAGATGACCGCTTTGGCCGATCACCGAAATACCGATCTTATTCACCTGCGCAAAAAATTCTTCCTGGCTCAGCACCGTGCGAGTGCCGGGCACGCTTTCCATCTTATCCACGGTGCCGCCGGTATGGCCCAGGCCGCGCCCGCTCATTTTAGCAATCTTTACGCCGCAGGCCGCTACAATGGGCGTGATCACCAGCGTGGTTTTATCGCCCACGCCGCCGGTGGAATGCTTATCCACCTTGATGCCCTGAATGGGTGAAAGATCTACCATATCGCCCGAGTGTGCCATTACATCGGTCAAAATGGCAGTTTCCCGGTCGGTCATGCCTTTCATGCAGACCGCCATCATCCAGGCCGACATTTGATAATCGGGCACCGTGCCCTCCACAAAGCCGTTTACAATAAATTCCAGTTCTTCGCGGGTGTGCTCCTGGCCGTTCTTTTTGGCCGTGATCAGATCATACATACGCATAGGTGAATTTCC
>CAVGKH010000097.1:2715-7487 GCA_963629755.1 Gemmiger sp. | reverse complement strand
GATGTCGATATGTAGACCATTTGTCCGCACTAAGAGACAGACCGTCTCCACGTGCCGGGTGCGTGCAAACATATCCACAGCCTGCGCCTTTTGAGGCACATAGCCGTGCTCGGCCAAATAGCGCACATCGCGGGCAGCGGTGGCCGGGTTGCAGCTCACCATTACCAGGGTGGGCGGGGCCATTTTTAGCACGGCATCCAGCGTTACCTGGTCGCAACCCTTGCGGGGCGGATCCAGCACGATGCAGTCGGGCGCCAGGCCCTCCTCGGCCAGGCGCGCGGCAGCCTGCCCGGCATCGGCGCAAAAAAAGCGTGCATTCTGCACTCCCATGGCCGCGGCATTGCGGCGTGCGCTCTCCACGGCCTCGGGAATGATTTCCACACCGATCAGCTGGCTGCAATCCACCGCCATGCTCAGGCCAATGGTGCCCATGCCGCAGTAAAGGTCCAGCAGCGTATCGCCGGGCTTTAGGGCGGCAAATTCACGCGCCACACTGTATAGCTGCTCGGCGCCGGGCGTGTTCACCTGGTAAAAGCTCAGGGGGCCCAGCTCTACAGGCACACCGCACAGTGTATCCTGCAAAAAGCCGCGCCCGGCAAGCACAAGGCTTTCCGACCCGGTGATCACATTGGTGCGCTTGGTATTCACATTCAGCAAAATACCCACGATGGCAGAAAACTCAGCCTGCAGCGCTGCGCAGATTTCGCGGCTGTGGGGAAGGCTGCGGCCGTTTGCCACCAGGCATACGAGAATTTCGCCGCTGTGGTAGCCCTGGCGCAAAAAAATATGGCGGATCAGCCCCTTGCCGGTCTGCTCGTTATATACGGTGATTTTATATTTTTCCAGCAGACGGCAGATTTTCAACGCGATCTGATTCAAAATCTCTGGCTGCAGCAGGCAGTCTTCGCACGGGATCACACTGTGTGTGCGCCCTGCGTAAAAGCCGGTCACGATATGCCCCTCGGGCGAAAGGGCCACAGGGTACTGCACCTTATTGCGGTAGCGCATGGGCAGCGGGCTGGGCAGAATGGGCAGCATCGAAATTTCCAGCCCACCCAGGCGCAAAAAGGCATCCGAAACAAAGCTTTGCTTGGCGGCCAGCTCTGCTTCATAGCTCAAATGGCGAAAGCAGCATCCGCCGCAGGGACGGCACACCGGGCAATCAGGCTCTACACGGCCGGGGCCGGGGGTGCACAGCTCAGCCACAATGCCAAAGGCATAGCGCTTGCAGTCCTTTACAATGCGCGCCTGCAGCACATCACCGGGGGCCGTGCCGGGCACAAATACGGCCTCGCCCTCGTAGTGGCCTACGCCGCTGCCATCGCTGCTGAGGGCTTCTATAGTCAAAGGAATGGTCTGGTTTTTATGCAATGCCATAAATGGTTCACTCCAAAAGCTGATAAGCTAAAATAAAATGCTTGTTCGCATCCGGCTGCACTTCACTGCCCTGGGCAACAAAATGATGGCCCAGCACATTGCGGGTAAAACCTGCCAGAATACGGGTGGCGGCCGCCCGGTCGTAATAGGCAATGCCGTCGGCCAGGCCCGCATCGCGCAGTGCCTGGGCGCTGGCTTCGCTTTCAGCCAGCGCATAAATGCGCGTAGCACCCAGCCAGCCCTGCGCTTCTGCCTGCGTGTGGGCAATCTCTGCGGCATGGCTTCCGGCGCAGAAGATTGCCTCAGGCTGCGAGGTATCCGCAGGGTCTCCGGCAGTATCCTCTTCGGGGGCATCTTCATCAGGCAGCGCTTCGAACTGCCATACCTCATCCAGGCTATAGGCCAGCTCAGACATTACCGCAGTAAAATTGTGGTGCAGGTTGGTATATACGCCGTAATGCTCGCATTCGGCCAAAAATTCACGGCCGATCACACCGGCGCTGGGATAGTCACCCGGTAAAAGGCCGATGCAGTCCAGCAGTTTGTCCTCGTCGGCATCGGTCAGCGTGCCGTCACGGAACGCCATAGCGGCCTGTTTGCCCAAAAGCTGCCCGCCGTAGGCGGCATCGTTATCCAGCGCCCAGGCTTTATCGTAGCTGTCCAAAAGGTCCTGCTGGGGCGAAGCGCCCACAAACAATAGAGTAGTGCTGTGGGCGGCAGCCTGTGCAAAAACCTCCGTGTCTGTAAACGGCACATCGCTGCCGATCACCAGCACCTCTGCGCCCTGCTCGATCAGCTGCAAAGCTGCCTGCGCGGCCGAAAGCGAGGCATCGCTCCGGCGCACCTCGCAGCCAAGGCCTGCCAGCGAGGCGGAAAAATCATCGATATCAAAATAGGCCACAGGCACATCGGGGCCCACTACACCCACCATGGTGGGCGGGTCATAATATCCCGATGCGCGCCGCACGGCGTATACACAGGCCGCTATGCAGGCAAGCAGTGCCGCCAAACGCCATAAAATCGAAAATACTGTCTTTTTCATCAAAAATAGTCTCCTGCAGGGGCACCTGCCGTTTTCAGCCGTTTTTCTCCAAATGCGCCAGGTAGCGGCTGGGGGGCACGCCCTGCAGCTTTTTAAACACGCGCGAAAAATAAAACTGGTCAAAAAAGCCCACCGAAACGGCGATCTCGGCAATCGAAAGATTGCTGCTGCGCAGCAGATTGCAGGCCTCGCCAATACGGTAATCGGTCAGGTAATCGATCGGGCTCTTGCCCACATTGTTGATAAACACGCGGTACAAATGGCTGCGGCTCACCCCTACGCTGCGGGCAATATCATCGATGCTGATATCGTGCGAATAGTTAAACTGAATATACTTGATCGCACTCAGCACATACTGGGCGCTGCTGCTCGGGTTATGTGGCTCCAGTGCCTGGGCCTCCTTCATCAGCTCCGACATAAACAAATACAGGTTGCCCACCATGGCAGCCTCCTGAAAAGGCTCCGGCCCGCGCGCCTCATAAATGCTGTGCAGGGCCTTCTGCAAAAGGGCAGGGTCCTGGCAGCGGAATACCGGCTTGGCATCCGAAAAAGGCGTTTGCTGCACCAGCCGGTTGGCGCACGCACCGTTGAATCCCACCCAGTAATATTCCCAGGGATCTTCGGCATCGGCCGTATAGGTCACCAGATGGCTGGGCTTTACCAAAAATAAATCGCCCGCCTGCAGGCAAAAAGTGCCGCTCTCGGTTTTAAAGGTGCCCTTGCCCGCCACCACCAGATGGATCAGATAATGGTCGCGTATGCCGGGCCCCCAGGCATGGCGGGCGCTGCAAAGCTCATGGCCGCAGTTGAAGATAGAAAGCTCTATATTGTCGGTGTAGCTTTGCTTAAAAGATTGCTTCGTACCGTTCGTCATGATGCAGTGAACTCCCTTCTGCCGCAGATATAAGCATACTTTCCAGTATTTTCCCCATTATACCAGCTAATTCAACAAAAGTCCATATTTCAACACAAAAAATAGTTTACTTATCCTTTGGGTCTGTTATAATAAACATACAATAAGCATTTTTGCGCTGCGTTGCATCAGCGGCGGAACGGCAATATGAAAGGGGATTTTTACCATGCCAACTGCAAAACAGCTGCTGGCTCAGATCGAGGCCGGCCAATTCGACGGCACCTTTGCCAAGCTTTACGGGGCCGAAGCCCCGGTCATCGCTACCCAGCGCGAGCGCTACAGCCAGGCAGTACAAGAGTTTGAGCGCTGCTTTGGTGCAGGGCGCGAGCTGCACATTTACTCGGCCCCCGGCCGTACTGAGCTTGGCGGCAACCATACCGACCATAACAACGGCGTGGTCATGGCTGCGGGCGTGAACCTTGATATCATCGCCGTGGTGAGCAAAAACAGCGAAAACACCATTCACTTTAAAAGCAAGGGCTTTGGCCGGGTAGATACGGTCGATCTCGGGCGTCTTGAGCCTGTAGAAAGCGAAACAGCCCATTCGGCAGCGCTTATCCGCGGTGTAGCGGCAGGCATTGCGCGCCTGGGCGGCAAGATCGGCGGCTTTGATACATATTCCACCAGCGATGTGCTGCGCGGCAGCGGCCTTTCCAGCTCGGCAGCCTTTGAAGTGGTTGTGGGCGCGATCCTGCGCGGCGAATACAACGGCGGCGATGAAACGCTACTCAGCCAGGTAGAGCTTGCCAAAATCGGCCAGTATGCCGAAAATGTGTTCTTCGGCAAGCCCTGCGGCCTGATGGATCAAACCGCCTGTGCCGTGGGCAGCGCGATCACCATTGATTTTAAAGACCCGCAGAACCCCATCGTTAAAAAAGAGGCGCTGGATCTGACCAGGCACGGATATTCACTGTGCATCAGCGATACCAAGGGCAGCCATGCCGACTTAACGCCCGATTATGCGGCCATTCGCAGCGAGATGGAGTCGGTGGCGGCCTGCTTCGGCAAAAAAGCGCTGCGTGAGGTAGACGAAGGAGAGTTTATCCGCAGCATTGCCGCTGTGCGCGAAAAAACCGGCGACCGAGCTGTGGTGCGTGCGATTCATTTTTTTAACGACAGCCGCCGTGCCGGTCAGCTGTGCGAGGCCGTGCGTGTGGACGATTTTGATGAATTCCTGCGCCTCATCAACGAGGGCGGGCATTCCAGCTTTGAGTATAACCAGAACGCCTACAGCATCCGCCAGCCGCAGCAGCAGGGCATTTCGGTCGGCCTGGCCGTCAGCCAGCGCGTGCTGGGCCGCCGCGGCGCCTGCCGCCTGCAGGGCGGCGGCTTTGCCGGCACCATTCAGGCCTTTGTGCCGAATGATCTGCTGCCAGCCTACTGCCAGGCCATCGACGGCGTATTCGGTGAGGGCTCGTGCGAGGCGCTGAGCAGCCGCAA
>CAVGKH010000097.1:0-2703 GCA_963629755.1 Gemmiger sp. | reverse complement strand
GTGAAAAACTTTATATTTTCATGCTTTTATTCGGCCAAACCCGGCCCAGAATATTCTCTTCCTTTACTTCCCTCACCAAAATATAGCGGCTGTCTTTGCTTTTGGCGCGGTTATCGCCCAGCACAAAGTATTCACCCTCGCCTAAAGTAATCGGCAGAGGCATGCTCTGCGGCAGCGTTTCGGGGGCACCGGGCTCGGGGGTGCCGTTTACCAAAAACACGCCATTTTGAATATCCACGGTATCGCCCGGCACGGCGGCCACGCGCTTGATCAAAACACTTTGGAGCTCTGCGCACCGAAATGCGATCACATCGCCGCGCTCAAAGGATTGGGGATGCTTATCCAGCAAAACAAACTCCCAGCTGTGGTAGGTCGGCTCCATCGAAGCGCCCTGCACCAGCATGAGCTGAAAGTGAAACGCCGATATATAAAGGCACAGCAGCATAATAGCAAGCAGGGCGCAGCAGCGGCGAAAAATGCTGCTGTGCGCCCCCTGCTTTTTGCTTCGGTTACTTCTGCTCAGCATCGCTGTTGGTGGTGCTGGCAGCCATGATATCGTCCGACTCAACCTCTTTGTTGCGGTTTTCGTCAATACCCAGCTTATCGCTCAGCTTCTTTTTGGCGCGGCGCCAGTAAATGCCCACGGCAGCGCCGATGGCGATCACGATGCCAGCCACAGCCTGAATGACATAGGTCATTACAGAGGGGTCAATGTAGGCGTTGGCAGTTACGCCGAACACCATCATGCAGCACAGGGCAGCATAAGAAGCGCCCAAAACAGAGATCAGTTTTTTCATTTTTGATGTTCCTTTCGTTCTTTGATCTTTGCCTGAATGGCAGAAATCAGATAATCTGCACCAACCTGGGCGCTTGTGCCCAGATTATAAACATATTCATGTACGAATCTGTCGATCTTATCGTGATACTGCTCGCTGTTTTCGATCAGATTCGTAACGGCAGCGGCCACCTCGTTCATGTGGTCGGGGGCCACCACAGCGCCGATCTCGCCGCGCATCCAAATATTGATAGGCTCAATGTCAATCTTTTTATACTCAGGGTTCATGATCTTCATGGGCGTATCAATAAACAGCACCGGGCGGCAGGTGGTAAAGGCGTACTCGTAGGCAATGCCTGACCAGTCGGTGATCATCATATCGGCTTCAAACACTGTGCTGTTAGAAGAAAAGTCGGTTTGAATTTCAATGCCCAAAGGCTCATACTTGGCTTTGAGGGCCTCCATTTTTTCGGGCATATGGCGCACATGCTGGGGGTGCGGACGCACGATGACATGATAATCCAGATCCTTCAGATTGTCCAGCATTTCTTCCAGGCAGCTGTCCACAATGTTATCCGGCTGCCAGCTGGGGGCAATCAAAATCGTCTTTTTCTCTTTGGGTTTTGCATCAGCCTGCGAAGCAGCGTATCCGGCACGCATTTCGTCCAGCAGGGTATAGCCCCAGTTCACCAGCTTTTTGGCGGGCAGGCCGTAAGCCTTTTCGGTGGCCTCTACCTCGGCGCGCTGCTCCTTGCCAGTGCAGAACACGGTGTCAAAATGATCCACACAGCCCTGGCGGCAGGTCAGGTTGTAACTGCCCATATCGTGGGGAATGAACACATACTCGATATCCTTGCTCACATAGCTGCGCTTGATGTGATAATTTTCAAGGTCGGGCATGGTCATTACCACCACATCGGCCTCCATCTTCATCATCATAGTGATCAGCTTTTTCTCACCGATGTAATAGGGCTTAATCTTGGGCTCGGTCTCTGCCAGCTTAAAAATGGCATCGTTCGGGTCGCTGGTGATATAGTGAATGGTCAGGTTCGTGCGGCGCAGAAGCTCTTCGATGATTCCTTTGAAATATTTGTAAAAGCCGGTGTTTTCTGAGTAAAACACCAGGTGCTTGTTGGCAATTTTGAAAAAGCGCTTATAATCGGCGCGTTCACGGCGTGCCTCGGCATCGCCGAACTTGCGCTTTTTGCCGCCCAGGTTGTTCAGCGCGGCAAGCTCCTGCTTGCTCTTTTCCAGCTCTTCATAGTCCACATATTTCTTGGGCGGAATGAGCCAGTTCAAAAGGTACAGCTGCACAATGGCAAACAGGTTGCTGGCCATCCAATAAACAGCCACGCCCACAGCCACGAACCAGCCGAGATACAGCGAAAGGCCTACCGAAAAAGCCATCATGCCGTATTTGTTGGCCTTGCTCTGCTCGGCCTGCAGCACATTGCTGGCGTTCTGCGCCACACACAAAAGCCAGGCAGAAATACCGGCCAGAATGGGCGAAAGCACCAGCATGCCGCCCAGCTCGCTGGGCACCTCAGCCAGATTTACATGACCGAAAAAGGTCATGTCGATGCTGGGGTCCAGCATACCGGCCTTGATCACCTCGATCAGGCCCATCAGCAGCAGAATCTGCACGGCCATGGGAATGATGGAGGCAAAGGGATTATATTTGTAGCGCTTGTAAACTGCATTGGTCTCTTCGGCAATGCGGTCTTTATCGCCGTAGTAGCGGGCCGTGATGTGGTTGATCTCCGGCTGCATTTTTACCATTTTGATCGAGTTTTTCTGCACCCATACCGAAAGCGGCATCAGCACGATCTTGCTGATCAGGGTGAACAGAATAATGGCAAGGCCGTAGTTGCGGCAGAGCCGATAGCAAAAATTCATGATCACAGTCAGAATATTGAGCAGTATAGACA
>CAVGKH010000096.1:0-7598 GCA_963629755.1 Gemmiger sp. | reverse complement strand
CCGGTCATCGCTTCGGTGCAGGGGGCGCTGTTTCAAAATTATTCCTGTATAAGGCTGGGGTCATCTTCAAGGCCGCCGATGTAAAAGTGATATTCACCCTCGTAGGCAATGCCGTCCTCGGCAGTGTACCGGATATTTACGGTACAGCGAGCCGGAAAGAAGGGAATATCAATCGAAACTTTTTTGGGAAAAACCGGAAAGCTGTAATCCTGTTGATCGGCACCGTCCCACGAAGTGAACTGCACGCTGCAGGAGCCGGCTTCATAGGGAAACTGCAGGGCAATGGCATTGCTTTCAAGAGTGCCATAAAGCCCAACATCATATTCCGCAGATCCTTCCTGATCGATTAGCACTTTCTGGCCGTTTTTTACCTCCCACAGGCTGCTTGGCGTGGCATAAGCATTCCAATCAAAACCGGCACTATTCTGGGAATCAGAAGCATCATTCGAGGAATAGCCAAATTCCAGGTTCGGCAGTTCTATAAAGCAAGGCTGTAAAAGCTCCCAGTCAGTTTTTTTCGGGCAGATAATAGGTGGCACGCTGAAACGCATCGCTGTATTTAGTGGCATCGGCAAAGTGCTTGGTTACAGAAACCGCGTGGTCATACAGATTAATATACACCTCGCCCTCGGGGGAGTTTAGAGTATAATAATCGATCCGGCTGCTGTCAGAATAGGGATAATCGATAGAAAGCTCATAGAGCTGCAAGCCGGAAAGATAATCAAGCAGAGCTGATTCATTTGCTGCCTTATATTGGGCAGCATGGTCAAGCTCAGCGTTGGAACGGTCAACATATGTAACAGTGTACAGTGCGGTATCCTGCCCGGAAAAAATGCCCTTTGCGCCGGTCTGGTGATTGTAGGCTACGGCGGCAAAACCGTTGGCAGATAAAACAGCCAGTGAAAACAGCAATACCACCAGCGCACCGCTGCTGCGCTGCAGCGGCTGCATCACGCTTTTTAAGCGGTAACGCAGAGAACGCGCATCGGCCGAAAGGCAGGTGGTAAAGCCGCGCTCATCCCCGGCGGTCGTGAGCAGCAGATCGGCATACCGCTTGCGGGTGGTGGCATCAGAGTCTAAAAGCACGAGTTCGTCACAGCTCGGCTCAATATCCTTGCGGCTCTGCCGTGCGCCCAGCCACAGCAGGGGGTTAAATCAGCAAAGCGCCGTGCATACCAGCCAGGTCAGCTTGAGCCAGTTGTCCTCGCGCTCAATATGGATCATCTCGTGCTGTAAGATCAGTTCCGGATCTTCACGGGAATATTCTTTTTCGGGCAGCACCACCCAAGTGAACTTGCGGAACAGCCCAATCGAAAGCGGCGTGCGCAGCTTTGGGCAGATGCCAATGTGATACGGCAAATTATGCACCTTGGCCTCGGCAAGAATTTTTTTCCATACCGCCAGAATTTCCGGATCGGTCACGGGCCTGGTGCGGCTCAGCAGTCGGTGGCGAAACCCAAAATGCTCGGCGATCTTCCAGCCTAAAATAAGAACGAACCCGATAAACCACCCCAGGCATAGGCCCCGCAGTAAATTGTCGGGCAGATAGATCACCCATTGGGGGCTGCGGAAAAAGCGCGCGAAATTCCAGTAAAGAAATATGTATAAAATATTGGGGATCGCCCAAAGGCCCGCACAGGCACGGGCATTGGATGCGCTTTCGCAAAAGGGGCAGAAGCAGCAGCAAAACGGCATTATACAGGCTTAAAGTAAGAAAGATCGGGAAAAATTGCAAAAACGTTTTTTGCAGGGGATGTGCCAGAAAAATACAAAATACGCAGGTAAGAAAAACATACAGCGGCAGATAAGAGGAATACGAAAGCCGCTGGTATTTACGGGAGCTTTCTAAAAAAATCCGGCCTGCATCTTTTTAAAAGGGCCGGAATAAGAAACGGCCCGGCAAATAAACAGGCAAGCAAAAGCAAAAAGAAAATCCTCGGCACGAGATAATCGAAAGTGTTGGTCATAGCTCGCTCCTTTCCAGCGGCCTGCGTAGCTCGGCCAGATCTTCTTTGCTCAGCCCGCTGCTGCACAAAGCGCTTGCAAAAGTAGAAATGCTGCCGCCGCAGATCTTTTCTACAAAGCTGCGGCTTTGGCCGGCCAGGTATTCTTCGCGTGAAACAAGCGGGGTATAAAGGCTTTTGCGGCCCTGCTTTTCTATTTTTACAAATTCCTTTTCGTCCAGGCGGGTCAGCAAGGTCAGCAGGGTAGTCAGCGCCCTAGGGTGGCTCTGGGGCAAGTGCTGCTCAATTTCTGCCCGCGCGGCGGGTGCTTCACAGGCCCAAAGAGCCTGCATCGCCTCCAGCTCGGCATCGGGCAGGCGGCGGGGGGCATTTTTCATTTTGTTCATCTCCTTTATCTCTACAGCTGTAGAGATTTTCTTTAACCATATTCCACACTTGTAGAGATGAAATGTCAAGCAAAAAACACTTGCTTATTCTGCCCACTCGCGCAAAAGGCAAAAATGGCTTTTCTGCGCAGTTAAAAAGCCCTCCCGGCGCAGTTTACTCAGCTCGGCGCTCATGGCGCTGCGCTCTACACCCAGGTAGTCAGCCAGCTGCTGCCTGTCAAAAGTGATCGTAAAATCACAGCTCCCGGAGGCTTTGGCCTGTGCCGAAAGATACGCCATCAGCTTTTGCCGGGTGGTTTTGTGCGAGAGCAGCGAAAGCTTTTGATTCATCTGCAGGTTCTTGCGCGCCATGTTCTGCAAAAGGTTTAAAACGATCTTCTGGTGAAAACCGCAGGCGTTTTGGCAGGGGTGCAGAATGCGGTCGATATCCAAAAGCAGCACAGTGCAGCTCTGCACGGCCAAAACGCTCACAGGCAGGCTGGGCACCTCGGCGCAGGCAAAGGCTTCGGCAAATACTTCGCCTGCTTCCAACGCGGCCACGATATGCCGGTTGCCGTAAAAATCATCCTGCACCACCTGTGCGCGGCCTGCCAGCACCAGACCAATCTGCCCGGCGGGGCTGCCCTCGGCAAAAATACTGCTGCCCGCATCAAAATGCTGCACGCGGGGTCCCAGGCAGGCGAGCAGGGCGGTAAGGTCACTTTCGGCAATGCCGCTGAAAAGCGGGGTGTGCAGCAGCACGGGCCAATATTCGTTTGCGATATTCATAAACGCTCTCCGTAAAAATTTTTATTTTGTTGTAAAACCAACATACAAGCCATTTTCAGTATAGTATAATAAAGCCGCAAAAGACAAGCAGAAAAACAGCTGGGATAGCTGCAATATAGGAATACCATGGAGGAAAGAACACTATGATCCGCAAAATTATTCATATCGATCAGGAAAAATGCAACGGCTGCGGCGCCTGCGCCAACGCCTGCCATGAGGGCGCCATCGAAATGCAGAACGGCAAGGCCGTGCTGGCGCGCGAGCATTACTGCGACGGCCTGGGCGACTGCCTGCCCGCATGCCCCACAGGCGCCATCACCTTTGAAGAGCGCGAGGCCCCTGCTTACGATGAATTTGCCGTGCAGCAGGCCAAAATGAAAAAGCACGGAATCAGCGCCCCTGCTGGCTGCCCCGGCAGCCGCGCCCGCATGATGGAGCGCACCCCGGCCCCCGCCCAGCCCGCGGTGCCTGCCGGTGAGCCGCAAAGCCAGCTGTGCCAGTGGCCCGTGCAGATCAAGCTCGTGCCGGTGAATGCTCCCTATTTTGAGGGCGCCAATATTCTGGTAGCCGCTGACTGCACGGCCTATGCTTATGCCAATTTTCACCGGAAATTTATCAAAAACCGCATCGTGCTGGTGGGCTGCCCCAAGCTGGACGAGGGCGATTACACCGAAAAGCTCACCCAGATCTTCAGTGCAAACAATATTCAAAGCCTGACCATTGTGCGCATGGAGGTGCCCTGCTGCGGCGGGCTGGAACGCGCTGCTAAAAATGCCCTGCAGGCCAGCGGCAAATTTGTGCCCTGGCAGGTGGTCACCATCTCGGTAGACGGCCGCATTTTAGAGTGATATTTTTAAAATATCTGTAAATTTTACAGGAAACAAAAGGGCGGAGAGCACGGCGCTTTCCGCCCTTTTTTGCGCCGCAGCATAAACTGCCGCGCACAGGGCATACAGTACTGCATAAAGCGAAAGCCTTGTATCGAAAAGCATTTTATACTATAATAAACAAAATGCTAAAAGGGAAAGAGTACCCCTTTGCTGTTCGGAGGAAAATTTTTGTGCTGAAAGTATTACGGCAGTATTTTAAGGTTACAGATAAAATTTATATTCTGCTGTGTTTGAGCTGTTCGGTATTCAGTGTGCTCACGCTGATCTCTATCGGCAAATACCAGCTGGGCGGTTTTGAATACGATTCCATCAGCGGGGCCATCACAGGCATTGGCGGCTACCGCCAGGCGCTGGTGCAGGCAGGCGCAAGCCTTTTGGGCATTCTGTGCGCACTGCTGCTTTCCAGTATCGACTACCGCGACCTCATCAAGATCTGGCCGTTTCATACGGTGTTTACCTGGGGCCTGGTGCTGCCCACACTGGTTTTGCATAATGTAAAGCTGGGCCCGCTCACCATCGGCTACGATGCGGGCGGCACCGATAACTACAGCTGGTACAGGCTCGGCAGCCTTACCCTGCAGCCCACCGAGCTTGCCAAGATCAGCTTTATCCTAACGCTGGCCATGCACCTTGACCATGCCAAAGAGCATATCAATGAACCGGCCACCTTGGCAAAGCTTTTGGCGCATATCCTCATTCCGGTGGGGCTTATCCACATTCAGGGCGATGACGGCACGGCTATTATTTTTGCGGCCATCGGATGTGTAATGCTGTTTGCGGCGGGGCTTTCGTGGCGCTATATCGGCGGCGCAGCGGCAGCAGCGCTCAGCGTGAGCGCCATCATCGTGGGCTTTTTCAGGGATAAGGTGTTTAAAAGCTATCAGTTTGCGCGCATTATGGCGGTGATCTACCCCGACGACCCTGCCTATGCCCGCTATACTTACCAGCAGAATAAAGGCGTGATCTCTATAGGCTCGGGCCAGATCTTTGGCCGGGGGCTGTTTGGCGAAAACCACAATGTGGTGCCCAATGTATGGAACGATTTTATTTTCAGCTACATGGCCGAGGCTGTGGGCTTTGTGGGCTGCCTGGTGATCTTGGGTGTTCTGTTTTCCATCGCTTTTAAAACGCTGGCCACCGGCCTGCGCAGTGAAGACCAGAGCGGCAGCTATATCTGCATTGGCATTTTTGCCGCTATGTTCTTCCAGATCACCATCAATTTGGGCATGAACCTGCAGGTGCTGCCTGTCATTGGCGTTACACTGCCATTTTTCTCGGCCGGCGGCAGCAGTGTTACCATGCTGTATCTGTGCGTGGGCGTGGTGCTGAGCGTGTATCTGCACAATAAAAAGAACCTGTTTGAGTAAAACTTATCACAAGATAGAATAAAAAGGGTGAGCGCTGCCAACAAAGGCCGCTCACCCTTTTTGCTGCTGTTTTTACTGCGAGCCGCCGCGAGGCTCCGGCATGCACAGCATCAAAATGCCGCACAGCGATGCAACGCCCACGACCACATAAATAATACGGCTCCAAATGCTCATAGCGCCGCCAAAGATCCAGCCGACCACATTTGAATTGAAAAGCCCGATAAGCCCCCAGTTCAGCCCGCCGATGATCATAATGCACAGCAGCACTTTATTCCACATGGACATAAGGCAAAACATCCTTCCTTTGCTTGGTAGTTTGGCCGCAGGGCAAAAAAATCCCGGCTGTTTTTGCAAACAGCCGGGAGAAAGTGCATAAGATAGAACCTGCCCGAAAGCAAAGAAAGCGGCTTTTAAAAAATCAGTTTTTCAGCGCCTGCATGGGGGCGGGCAGGCGGCCGCCGCGATGAATAAACACATCGGGGGCATACTGGCTGATGGGCATAATGGGCGCATAGCCCAAAAGGCCGCCAAAATCCAGAATATCACCGGCCTTGTGCCCAATGGCGGGGATCACGCGCACGGCGGTGGTTTTGCTGTTCACCATGCCAATGGCGGCTTCGTCTGCGATCAGGCCGCTGATCACTTCGGCAGTGGTGTCGCCGGGAATTACGACCATATCAATGCCCACGCTGCATACAGCGGTCATGGCCTCCAGCTTTTCAATGGTCAGGCTGCCGCAGCTGGCGGCCTTGATCATGCCGTCGTCCTCGCTCACGGGGATAAATGCGCCGCTCAGGCCGCCCACATGGTTGCTGGCCATCACGCCGCCCTTTTTCACGGCATCGTTCAAAAGCGCCAGGCAGGCGGTGGTGCCGCAGCAGCCGCAGCTTTCAAGGCCCATTTCCTCCAGAATGTTGGCTACACTGTCGCCCACGGCGGGGGTGGGGGCCAAGCTCAGGTCAATAATACCGGCAGGCACGCCCAGCTGCTCGCTGGCCAGGGTGGCTACCAACTGGCCCAGACGGGTGATCTTAAAGGCTGTGCGCTTTACCAGCTCGGCCACATGGTCTACAGGGGCATCCTTGGGTAGCTTGGCCAGCGCAGCGCGCACAGCGCCGGGGCCGGAAACGCCCACATGAATTTCACAGTCCGGCTCGCCCACACCATGAAAAGCGCCTGCCATAAAAGGGTTATCCTCGGGGGCATTGCAGAACACCACCAGCTTGGCAGCGCCCATGCACATATTGTCGGCAGTGCGCTCGGCGGTTTTGCGCACGGTCTCGCCCATCATGCGCACGGCATCCATGTTGATGCCGCTCTTGGTAGAGCCGATATTCACGCTGCTGCAAACAATATCAGTGCGGGCCAGCGCCTCGGGAATCGATTCAATCAGGCGCTTATCGCCTGCCGAAAAGCCCTTGTGCACCAGCGCGCCGTAGCCGCCGATAAAGTTTACCCCCACCTTTTTGGCGGCTCTATCCAGCGTTTTGGCAAAATCCACGGGGTCAGCCGAGGGGCAGGCACCCAGCAGCATGGCAATGGGGGTCACACTGATGCGCTTGTTTACAATGGGAATCCCGTAATCGGTGCTGATCTTTTCCACCACAGGCACCAGATGCGCGGCCTTGGTGGTGATCTTCTGGTAAATTTTTTCGCAGGCGATCTTAGGGTCACTGTCGATGCAGTCTAAAAGGCTGATGCCCATGGTCACGGTGCGCACATCCAGGTTTTCGGCCGTGATCATGTCGATGGTTTCCATAATATCGCGGGTATCGATCATACTCATAGTGCGGTCACACTCCTTGCTTTTATAAAACGGCGAACCGCTTAAATATGATGCATGGCATCAAAAACTTCCTGGCGGGTCACATTTACCTGCATGTGCAGATCTTCGCCCACGCGCTCAAACTCGGCGCGCATCACGGCCTGGTCTACATTGCAGCCCGAAAGATCTACCAGCATGATCATGCAGAACATTTCCTGCATGATGCTCTGGGTCATATCTTCAATATTGATATTCAGCTTGCTGCACACGGCGCTGATGCGGGCCACAACGCCCACGGTGTCTTTGCCGATCACGGTGATAACTGCTTTCATAAAAACTTTCCTCCCTCAGAGAATCGATGTTTCATAAGCCTGGGGCCGCGCCCATGCCGGTAAAAGCCGTTTGACAGCTTTTGCCAAACAAAGGCGCTTTTCAACAAATGCTGCAACCATTATAAC
>CAVGKH010000095.1:0-7756 GCA_963629755.1 Gemmiger sp. | reverse complement strand
TCAGCTGGTAGAGCAGCGGTCTCCAAAACCGCGTGCCGAGGGTTCGAATCCTTCTGCCCCTGCCAAAAACGACCGCTCTTTGAAAAGGGCGGTTGTTTTTTTGCCCGGCCTAAGATGGCTGACAGGGTTTGGCACCGGGCAAAACTGCTTCTCCTATATTACATTATTAGTATACCATAAAAGGCGCTCATGCAGACCAAAAGCATGAGCGCCTTTTATCATGATAAACTTTAGTTTTCTGCCTCATCGTTCGGGCTTACATAGCGGCGGCGCGCCATGGCGTGATCGTCCAGCAGCATGGTGACTGCCAGCGCCACAGAGGCTGCCAACAGGAAAAACGCGAAAATTTTAGCGAGCACTTTCATAAAACAAATACCTCCCTGTGGTGAAACAAAAATCCATGGTGAAAAGAAAGCGCGGCTGCAAAATGCGCCGCCGGCGAGCAGAGAAAAAGCACCCTGAAAGCATTTCTTTTAAGAAATTTTATAAATAATGCGGTGCAGCGAAACAGCGCGCCGATAAGCTTACCCTTATTATACCACGAAATCTGCAAAGTGCAACGCTTTGGGTTCTCATACAGAGAACAAAGCAGGGTGACAAAATGTGCCGAAAGAGGGGATGCCTTGTGAAATTTTTGTTGACTTGCTGGCCTTGGGTGGTAAAATATATATGTAAAGATGGGGGCGCCGCCGGGCAGCGATGCCGTGCCGTTTGGGGGCACGCGCTTTCATCTGCTATCATTTGGACTGCCTCTGGGCCTTTTTGGTCCGGAGCAAAGCAGTTTCCCGGCACGCAGGAGGGGCAGGGGGCACAGCCTTTGGCCCGGGCCGAGTGCAAAGCGGGAAGGCACAAATGTGTATTTTGGCCATTCGCCGCGCCGTGAGATTGCTCTGCTTCGGAAGAAAATGCCGATAGGGAGTACCATAGTAAGAAATGGGGGATCGTTTATTCATGTTCAAGAAACTGAAGCGCTCGGCTGAAGGTGCCAGCGTGCCCCATGAGAAAGCGACAGCAGCAATGGCAACGGTAGTAATGCCTGCCCCTGCCAAGGTCGTTCTTCCCATGTCGCAGCACATCGGCGCACCTGCCGCACCCGTTGTAAAAAAGGGTGATACCGTGATGGTTGGTACCCTGATCGGTCAGGCTGGCGGCTTTGTCAGTGCCAACATTTATTCCAGCGTGTCTGGTACCGTGTCGGCAGTGGCTCCCGTCACCATGGCAAACGGCTCGAGCTGCAATGCAATTACCATCGAATCTGACGGCCAGCAGACCGTCGATCCCGCCTGCGTACCTCCTGTGGTCACAGATAAAGACAGCTTTTTGAAGGCTGTGCAGAACTGCGGCCTGGTGGGTCTGGGCGGCGCCGGCTTCCCCGCTCATGTAAAACTGAGCGCATCCGGCATCGACTATCTGGTGATCAACGGCGCTGAGTGCGAGCCGTTCCTCACCCCGGATACCCGCGA
Source organism: Gemmiger sp. (assembly GCA_963629755.1). Classification (GTDB taxonomy): domain Bacteria; phylum Bacillota; class Clostridia; order Oscillospirales; family Ruminococcaceae; genus SFIE01. Next base: position 6,293 of record CAVGKH010000095.1, on the reverse strand, counting down.
ATTTTTGGAGTGCAGCGATACCATCATCAGCGGCATCGAGGCTGTGATGAAGTATTGCGAGATCCCGAACTGCGTGATCGGCATCGAGCGCAACAAGCCCGAGTGCATCGACCTGATGAGCGGCCTTGTAGCCGGCATGAAGGGCGTTACCGTAAAGCCGCTGCCCATGCGCTACCCGCAGGGCGCTGAAAAGACCCTGATCGAAAGCTGCACCGGCCGCGAAGTGCCTAAGGTCGGCCCCTCCGGCAAGCCCGGTCTGCCCGCCGACGCTGGCTGCATCGTGATGAATGTCACCAGTATTTCCACGCTGGGCAAGTTCCTCAAGACCGGCGTGCCTCTGGTATCTAAGCGCCTCACGGTAGACGGCGATGCCGCTGCCAAGCCCATGAATGTGGAAGTGCCGATTGGTACGCTGTTTACCGATATCATCGAGTTCTGCGGCGGCATCAAAGAGGGCAAGACCCTGGGCAAGGTGATCTCGGGCGGCCCCATGATGGGCATGGCCATGTTCGGCACCGACTTCCCTGTGCTGAAGCAGAACAACGGTCTTTTGCTGTTCAGCCGCGAGGCTGCCAATCTGCCTGAGCCCAGCGCCTGCATTCGCTGCGGCCGCTGCATCAACGGCTGCCCCATGGGCCTGGAGCCTGTAAACATTGCCAGTGCTTACACCGCCAAAAACATGGACGAGCTGGGCAAATTGAATGTAGATCTGTGCGTTGCCTGCGGCAGCTGCAGCTTCGTGTGCCCCGCAAAGCGCCCTGTTACCCAGACTGTGCGCCTGGCAAAGGATGCATACATGGGTTATCTCAGATCTCAGGGAGGTAAATAAAAATGGATGAGCGTATGATCGTTACGGCCTCCCCGCATATCACCGCTGCCGCCACTACCCGCAAGCTGATGGGTACCGTGGTGCTGGCGCTGCTGCCCTGCGTGCTGGCCTCTGCAATTATTTTCGGCGTGCGTGCCCTGATCCTCGAGATCGTGACCGTGGCCGCCAGCGTACTGTTTGAGTACCTGTATACCCGTTTTATGAAAAAGCCCAACCCCATCGGCGATCTTTCCGCCGTGGTTACCGGCCTGATTCTGGCACTGAACTTCCCCGTAAGCCTGCCTTTGTGGATCGCTGTTGTGGGCGCTTTTGTGGCAATCGTTATCACCAAGCAGTTGTTCGGCGGCTTGGGCATGAACTTTGCCAACCCCGCTCTGGTGGGCCGTATCGTGCTGTTCACCGGCTTTGCCGCCCGCATGACTGCTTGGGTCTACCCCGACATGGCTGTGGGCCAGCTCACCAGCGCTACTCCGCTGCAGGTAGAGAACCTGGGCGAGGTCGATCTGCTTGATCTGTTCCTCGGCATCCACGGCGGCGTTCTGGGTGAGACCTGCATTCTGGCCTGCCTGATCGGCTTTGTGATCCTGGTAGCTACCAAGGTCATCAGCCCTGCCATTCCCGTGGCGTATGTGGGCACTGTGTTCGTGTGCTTCCTGCTCACCGGCAACGGCCTGCACTTCGCTCTGGCCGAGATCATGGCCGGCGGCCTTATGTTCGGCGCCGTATTTATGGCAACCGACTATGTGACCAGCCCCTTTACTCTGAAGGGCAAGATTGTGTACGGCATCTTTATCGGTATCGTCACTTTCGCCATTCGTTACTTCGGCAGCATGGCTGAGGGTGTTTCTTACTCCATCCTGCTGGGCAACCTGGTCACTCCTTACATCAATGACCTCACTCACCAGACCCCTCTGGGCTATGTAAAGCCCGCAAAGAAAGCAAAGGAGGGCTGATCAAATTATGGAAAACAAGAATAATACCTTTGAAACCATGATCAAGCCCGTGATCGTGCTGACCGTGATCGCTCTGATCTGCTCGGCTCTGCTGGCTGTGACCAACAATGTGACCGCACCTATCATTGCCGAAAACGAGCGCATCACCACCCTCAACGCCTATGCACAGGTGCTGCAGGGCGTAGACGATCCCACCACTTTGGAAGAGATCGACGGCATCACCACCGAAAATGTGGCAGCTGCCGTAAAAACTGCCGATGGCCAGATCGCCATCAAGAGCACTGCTTCCGGCTACGACGGCGGCGTGATCACCACCATTCTGGGCTTTGATGCTGACGGCAACATTCAGGGCATCTACTCTGACTGCTCTACCCAGACCGCCGGCATGGGCAGCAAGTGCGACGACGAAAGCTTTACCGGCCAGTTTGTGGGCCTGAGCGCAGCAAACGAGCTCACCCTGAACCAGGATGTACAGCAGGTTTCCGGCTGTACCGTTTCTTCCAAGGCTTTCGTGGCGGCTGTAAATGCAGCCATTGACTGCTTCAACGAAGTAAAGGGGGCTGCATAACATGGCTGAGAACAAAAGCAAACTGAGCATTGTTACCAACGGCATTATCAAAGAGAACCCTGTTCTGCGCCTGGTGCTGGGCACCTGCCCCACGCTGGCTGTTACCACTGCCGTTTCTAACGCACTGGGCATGGGCGCCGCATTCACTGTGGTGCTGATCTGCTCTAACATCGTTATTTCCGCACTGCGCAAGGTGATCCCCGATAAGGTGCATCTGCCCTGCTACATTGCCATTATCGCTACCTTTGTTACCTTGGTGCAGATGGTGGTGCAGGCATACTCGCCGAGCCTTTATACCGCTCTGGGCGTGTATCTGCCCCTGATCGTTGTAAACTGTATCGTGCTGGGCCGTGCCGAAATGTTTGCCTGCAAGAATACCGTGCTGGATTCCGCGCTGGACGGCGTGGGCATGGGCATCGGCTTTACCCTCACGCTGACCGCTATGGCCAGCATCCGCGAGATCTTGTCGGCTGGTTCCTGGCTGGGCATCACCATCGTTCCCGAAAGCATCGACCGCTTTACCATTATGGGCTCTGCCCCCGGCGGCTTCTTTACTTTCGGCTTCCTGATGGCTATGGTCATTCTGTATGAGAACCACACCAACAACAAGATCAAGCGCAGCATTGGCTGCGCCGGCAATGCAGAAGAGGAGGCGTAATTTATGGCAAATTTGTTCTTTATCTTCTTCAGCATGATCCTTGTTAATAACTATGTGCTGGTGAAGTTCCTGGGCATCTGCCCCTTCCTGGGCGTTTCCAAAAAACTGGATTCCGCATTCGGTATGTCCTGCGCTGTTATCTTTGTTATGGTGCTGGCCACCGCTGTGACCTGGCCTCTGGAAACCTATATTCTGGATCCCAACGGCCTGCATTACCTGCAGACCATCGTATTTATTCTGGTTATCGCTGTGCTGGTGCAGTTTATTGAGATCTTCCTGCACAAGTACATGGTAGCTCTTTACAACTCTCTGGGCGTGTATCTGCCTCTGATCACCACCAACTGCTGCGTGCTGGGCGTGTGCATTCTGAACTTCACCAATGGCTACAACTATCTGGAAGCTCTGTTCTGCGCAGCCGGTTCCGGCTTTGGCTTTATGGCTGCAATGGTCATGTTCAGCGGCGTGCGTAAGCGCGTGGATGCCGCCAATCCTCCCGAATGCTTCAAGGGTCTGCCCATCACTCTGGTGGCAGCCTCTATTACCAGCCTGTCCTTCATGGGCTTCGGCGGTATCATGAACAGCATCTTCGGGATCGCTGCCTAAGGAGGAAACAGAATGAATACGATCGTATTGGCAATCATCATCGTAACCATTGTGGGCCTCCTGGGTGCTGCCATTCTGGTGGCTGCGGCCAAATTTATGGCTGTATATGAGGACCCCCGCGTGGGTGAGATCACTGCCGTTCTGGCAGGTGCAAACTGCGGCGGCTGCGGCTATGCCGGCTGTGCCGACTATGCTAAGGCTGTGGTAGAGGGCAAAGCCCCTTGCGATAAGTGCGCCCCCGGCGGCGCTGCCTGCTCGGCAGCTGTGGCCAAGATTATGGGCGTGGGTGCTTCTACGGGTGTGCCCAAGCGCGCAATGGTGGCCTGCAGCGGCAATAACGACAAGTGCAAGCAGAAGTTCGATTACCAGGGCATTGAGACCTGTGCAGCCGCTGCTATGGTTTCCGGCGGCCCCAGTGCTTGCGCTTTTGGCTGTATCGGCAAGGGCGACTGTGTGGCATCCTGTAAGTTTGATGCCATCCATGTGGTAAACGGTGTGGCTGTGGTTGACCGTGAAAAGTGCACCGGCTGCTCGGCCTGCACCGTGGCCTGCCCTAAGCACATCATCTTTATGAAGCCTCTGGAGGCAAAGCCTGTTGTGGAGTGCTCCAATAAAGAAAAGGGCCCTGTTGTTATGAAAGAGTGCACGGCAGGCTGCATTGGCTGTATGCTGTGCCAGAAAAACTGCCCCGAGGGTGCTATCACCGTGACCAACTTTGTTGCAAGCATTGACTACGATAAGTGCACCGGCTGCGGCATTTGCACCCAGAAGTGCCCCAAGAAGGTCATCTACTTTGTGGATGGCAAGCCTGAGCCTGCCCCCAGTGAGGCTGCTCCCGCTGAAAAGGCCGAGTGATCGGCTTTTAGGTTAGATGCATAAATAAAAATAAGCTCCCCGCAGGGTAAAACGGCTTTTGGCCGTGCGTGCCCTGCGGGGAGCTTTTGCATTAAAAGAGTGTTTTTGGTTTCTCCAATAAAAAGAAAAGCTGAGGAAATTTCTTTCTTCAGCACCATTATATTACCACATTTCACAATTTTTTTCAAGTCTTGTGCTGGCGGCGCTTTGGGTGTATAGAGTATATACCGAATTTTGTAAATAGTGAATAGGAGGCACCGCCATGAAAAACCTAACAGCACTTGTAAGCTGCTTTGCCAGGGCTTACCACACCAAGCAAAATACAAGCTGGATCTTTTACGACCCTGCTGCCCCGCTTTTGCTGGGGAAGGATTATCATGCCATTGCGCAGCAGTTGATAACCGGCCGCAGCTTTTTTCTGCCGGGCTTTGAGGGCAGCGATGAACAGGCACTTGAAAAGATCGAAAACAAAACGCTGGCTCCGGCAGTGCTGCTGCGCAGTGCCTTTTGTAAGCGTGCCGTTGAAACAGAAAAAACGCTTGGCTGCCGGCAAATAGTGCAGTTTGCCGCGGGATACGACAGCTTTTTTGTAACAAACCAAGACGAAAGCCTGCAGCTGTTTGAACTGGATAAAGCCGAAATACTGGCTGATAAACGTCGCCGTGCCGAATCCGCAGAGCTGGAAATATGCCAAAATTACCATGCTATAGCATGTGATCTGTGCCAAGCGGATTGGATATCTGAGCTGCAAAAGGCAGGCTTTTGCCAAACGAAAAAAGCCTTTGGCAGCCTGCTTGGGCTAAGCTACTATTTGCCTAAAAAAGACTTTGCGGCCCTGCTGCAAAATATCGGCAGCTTGTGATGCCCGGGTTCGGTGCTGGTGATGGATATTCCGACAGCCGGAAACACCCCGCAGGCAGCCCTGGCTGCCGCAGCAAATGAGCATATGCAGGCCTGCTATACCGAAGCGGAACTGGAACGGCTGCTGCAAAGCGCGGGCTTTTTGCTGTATGGATATCTGACCCCGGCCGAAGCCGATGCGCAGCTGATAATGCCGTACAGCGCCCCCGCAGGCGAAGGCAAACCACAACCCCAAACCCCGCTGCACGCCCCTGAAAATGTGTGCTATTGCCTGGCGGTAAAGAAGTAAATAGATGATAAAAAATATCTGCATAAAGGGCTTTTTACACCTTTATGCAGATATTTTAATACTATGCTTTAAGTATAACAATTACAGAAAATACAAACTGGAAAATGCTTTGTACTTAGTAGAACAGGATCAATCGCTGTGCGCATTTTCAATAGCCGAAACCATTTCATCATAGCTGTCAAATGCCATTACAAGATAGTCGTTTTCATCCCAGTAAACATTGTAATCGTTGCGGATACTTTCAATGTGTGATCCCCAAAGCTCGGTTGCATTGCATACCAAGAATACCTTTCCATCAGGAGGGGTGGCGTGATCAACACGCTCCTGCGCAGCATGAAATTCTGGAATACGAAAAGGATTACCAGGAATACAGTGCATATCAAGTTTTCCATTAGACCATTCGGTAAGTACATTGGCTTTCCAAAATGTTGCATAGCCGCTGGTGTAGCCATTTTCTACCAACCAGTCGGCTACTTTAGGCATTTCCCGATTATCATAGGGAGGATAAGTGAAGTAGCTGTATGCCGAAGAAATACTGCTGCCAATTACACAAAACATAAAAAGGCCTGCACAAATAAGGCGGGAATAAGTAAAGCGAAAAGGTACGGTCTCACAGGCCATCTGTAAAATGATAAATAAAATAGGGATGATCGTCAACCAATAATATACAGTAGAAG
>CAVGKH010000094.1:3533-7762 GCA_963629755.1 Gemmiger sp. | reverse complement strand
CCTGCGCCCTTTCGGCCGCCCTGTCTCGCGACAGCTTTGCTATAATACCACCTCCCACACCACTTTGTCAACTACTTTCTTGCACTTTTTTTAAATTTTTGCAAATTTCTTCTTAATCCCCGTTTAATGCCGCTTCACACAAGATATTTGCAGCCGCGCCGGCACGCGCCATGCTCCATAGAGCTTTTATATTATACTACATTATTCTCCTATTGGGTTTTCTTTTTCAAAATACTGCCTGTACCAAAACCATATAGGCCGCCGTTCCTACCAGAATTGAAAGCAGCGTATTATGCTTCCACTTATGTAAGATCACCACCAATGCCACGGCAATGATTTCCGGTATGCCATGCGTGCCCGAAACAAACGATACATTTTTCAGGCAATACACCACCAGCATAGCCATTATGGCATTGGGCAGCAGATTGCCCAAATACAAAATCGCCTTCGGTGTTCCCTTAGCGAATAAAACAAAAGGCAAAAAGCGCAGCAGCATGGTAATGCCTGCCATGATCAATACCAAAATCAAAGAATGCAGATCATTCATTGTGCTCTCCTCTCCTTTACCTTTTTGCGGGCAGGCATCAAAAACAGTGCCGCCGTAATGCCCAGCATAGCCGGGATCAAAAACCGGCTCGGCCCAAATGCCAGCAGGCACAGCGCCGATATTCCCAGCCCCAGCAAAGCCGGGCGGTGGTCAGCCGCCGCTTCCCACTGCTCTACAAAAATCACTACAAAAAGCGCCGTCATAGAAAAATCGATGCCCGTAGAATCAAACGGCAGCGCATTCCCCAGCAGCGCGCCGATCAAGCTGCCCGCCAGCCAGTAGACCTGATCCAGCGCAGAAACCAAAATGCAATACGGCGTATAACCCACGCCCTCCGGCAGCTGCGGCTCGCACACCAGCGAATAAGTCTCATCCGTCAGCGCGAAGATACAGTAGGCCCGGCCATGCTCCAGCTTGCGGTACTTTTCCAGCATGGAAATGCCGTAAAAAATGTGCCGCGCATGCACCATTAGCGTCATCAGTGCTGTAGACACCAGCGATGCGCCCGAAGTCAGCAGGCTGATTCCGATAAACTGCATGGAGCCGCCGTAGATCGTAAGGCTCATCAGCAGCGCCCACCAGAACGAATAGCCTTTATCTGCCAGCAGCACGCCAAAGCCAATGCCCAGCACGATATACCCGGCCATTACCGGCAGGCTGGACAAAAATGCAAAGCGGATCGTTTTTCGATTCATAGTTACCCCTCAAACAGCAGTATTTCCCGTTTTCATACTTTATAGATAGGAATTAGCAATGCCTATTATAGCATGGTATTTTTCGGTTTTCTATCATTTTCCTTGATTTTTTCAAAAAATGTGTTGACATTTGCATACAAAGCTGTATAATGGTTACATCGCGCTAAAGAAGTGCGTTCAATATGGCCCGTTGGTCAAGCGGTTAAGACAGCGGCCTCTCACGCCGTTAACATCGGTTCGATTCCGGTACGGGTCACCATATTGCTCCTTAGCTCAGTCGGTAGAGCGCATGACTGTTAATCATGATGTCGTCAGTTCGAGCCTGACAGGAGCAGCCATTAAACACCTTAAAGTTTTTACTTTAGGGTGTTTTTTGTTTAAGTTACAAATTCTTATGATCCACACGCAAAAAAGCACCGCATGACACGGTGCTTTTTCTTATATCTTCTTATTTTCACTTACAGCCTTGTCACCTGGCGCGCAGCTGCCAGAACGCCACCGCGCTGGCGGCTGCCACATTTAGCGAATCCACGCCGTGATACATCGGTATCTTCACCGTGTAATCGCAGGCGGCAATGGTTCCATCGGCCAGGCCGTCGCCCTCGGTGCCCATAAAAATTGCCAGCTTTTCCTCCGCTGCCAATGCTGGGTCTTCCACACTCACCGAGCGGTTGCTCAGCGCCATGGCTGCAGTGCGAAAGCCCATTTTTTTCAAAAGCGCCATACCGCCCTCCGGCCAGTTTTCCTTGCTTTCCACAAGCCTTGTCCATGGCACCTGAAACACTGTACCCATGCTTACGCGGGCCGCGCGGCGGCAAAGAGGGTCACAGCAGGTAGGGTCCAGCAGCACGGCATCCATGCCCAGCGCCGCGGCCGAACGAAATATAGCCCCCATGTTGGTGGTATCTACAATGCCCTCCAGCACTGCCACCCGCCGGGCTCCGGCGCAGATATCCTGCACCGCAGGCAGGCGAGGCCGTCGCATAGCGCATAAAACGCCCCGCGTCAGCGCAAAGCCCGTTAAACATTCCAGCACCGGCCTTTCGCCCGTGTACACAGGGATATCACCGCAGCGCGCGATCAGTTCTTTGGCATCGCCCTCTACATGGCGCGGCTCCATCAGCATGGAAACCGGTTCATACCCCGCATCCAGCGCGCGGCGGATCACCTTGGGGCTTTCCGCAATAAAAATGCCTTTTTCCGGCTCCAGCCGGTTGCGCAGCTGCGCCTCGGTAAGCCGCGCAAATACATCCAGCTCCGGGGCACTGCTGTCTTTTAATTCTATGATCTTAGCCATCTGCAGCCTCTCTATAACACATTGCCGCAGTTTTCCCTGCAGCTTTTATTTTTGTTTTACTATTATATCCCATGCGCCTTCTATCGGCAAGCTTGCTTTCCCGGCTGATTTTGCTATAATCGCTGTGACTGAAAAAACAGCCCGGCCTATACCCTGTTTTTTCCTTATATCTAAAAATGCGCCCAGCCAAAAGCCGGGCGCATTGCTTTGCCTTATATTTTTAATAGTTGGTCTCGTGCAGCTCAAAGTAGCTCTGGGGGTGATTGCACACAGGGCACACCTCGGGGGCCTTGGTGCCGATCATGATATGGCCGCAGTTGCGGCACTCCCACACCTTGACCTCGCTCTTTTCAAACACCTGCGCGGTCTCTACATTGTGCAGCAAGGCACGGTAACGCTCTTCGTGGGTCTTTTCGATGGCGCCCACCATGCGAAACTTCTGTGCCAGCTCGTGGAAGCCCTCAGCATCAGCGGTTTTGGCAAACTCGTCGTACATATCAGTCCACTCGTAGTTTTCGCCGTCGGCGGCAGCTGCCAGGTTCTCGGCCGTGCTGCCAATGCCGTCCAGCTCTTTAAACCACATTTTGGCATGCTCTTTTTCGTTATCGGCAGTCTTTAAAAACAGTGCTGCGATCTGCTCAAAGCCCTCTTTTTTTTGCTTTGGATGCAAAGTAGGTGTATTTATTGCGTGCCTGCGATTCCCCTGCAAAAGCGGTCTGCAGATTCTTTTCGGTCTGGGTGTCTGCATATTTGTTCATAATAAGTTCCTCCATTCCGTGTTGGCCGATCATGATTGCATCGGCTTTATCCTTGGCCTTATTATACTACCCCATATGCAAAATCAAAAGTCTTTTTAAGAATAATTCCTATTTTTGTTTTTACACATTTTATTCCGTTTTGTTACGCGGTATTTTTGCAAAGTTTTCTTACTTTACTTAAATTTTACATTGTCCCGGTTGTAAACTTTACACAAAATCCGGCATACTGGTATCATGCGCAGATCAAATTTTATTAAGGTAGAGATAAGAGGTATTTTATGAGTATTTTTCATGTGACCGCTCTGCTGGGCGGCCTTGCCATGTTCCTGTTCGGCATGGATGTCATGGGCAAGGCGCTTGAGCGGCAGGCCGGCGGTAAGCTGCAAACGATTTTGAGCAAGCTGACCGACCACCCCATCAAGGGCCTTCTCATGGGCCTTGTAGTCACCGCGGTGATCCAGTCTTCTTCGGCCACCACGGTAATGGTGGTGGGCTTTGTAAACAGCGGCATTATGGAGCTGCACCAGGCCGTTGGCATCATCATGGGCAGCAACATCGGCACCACCGCCACCAGCTGGCTGCTCAGCCTTACCGGCGTGCAGGGCGACAGCTTCTGGCTGCAGCTGTGCAAGCCCGTCAACTTCTGCCCCATTCTGGCGTTCATCGGTGTGCTGCTGTATATGCAGCAGTCTGAGCGCAAAAAGGGCGTTGGCACCATCATGCTTGGCTTTGCCGTGCTGATGACCGGCATGGAATCCATGTCCACCGCCATGAAGCCCCTCGCCAACGAGCCTTGGTTCACCGATCTCTTTTTGAAATTTTCCAATCCCCTGCTGGGCGTGATCGCCGGTGCCGTGCTTACTGCGGTGATCCAGTCCTCCTCGGCCAGCGTGGGTATTCTGCAGGCACTGTGCGCCACCGGCAGCGTGACC
>CAVGKH010000094.1:0-3523 GCA_963629755.1 Gemmiger sp. | reverse complement strand
GCGCAGCGCTGCCCATCATCATGGGCCAGAACATCGGCACCTGCGTTACGGCGCTTATCAGCTCGATCGGCGCTACCAAAAACGCCCGCCGCACTGCTATGGTGCACCTTTACTTCAACATCATCGGCGTGTGCCTGTTCCTCACGGTTTTCTACAGCTACAATGCCTTCTTTCCTGTAGCACAGCTCTCGCAGTCCATTCAGCCCGTGGGCATCGCCATGATCCACTCTATCTTTAATATTTCTGTTACGCTGGTGCTGCTGCCCTTCAGCCGCCTGCTTGAGAAGCTGGCCATCCTTACCGTGCCCGACGGTAAGGACGATGCCCAAAAAGAGGACAGGCCCCTGTTGGACGAGCGCCTGCTCAACACTCCCGCCGTGGCTGCTTACCGCGCTCAGGTCACTACCGTAGACCTGGCCAACCTGGCCCGCAGCGCGCTGCTGAAAAGCATGTCGCTCGTTGGCAAATGGGACGAAGAAATGTTTGCCAGCGTAAAGCGTGAGGAGGATGCCACTGACCTTTACGAGGATACCCTGGGCAGCTATCTGGTCAGGCTTTCGGCCCAGCCCATGAACACCGGCGACAGCCACCTGGTAAACACGCTGTTGCACTGTATCAGCGACTTTGAGCGTGTGGGCGACCATGCGCTGAACATTGCCAAGACCGCGCAGGAAATGACCAAGGCGGGCGTTACCTTCTCGCAGCCCGCCATGCAGGAGCTGCAGGTGATGGAAAACGCCGTGCAGGACCTTCTGGACAAGACCATTTACGCCTTTGAAAACCGCGATGTGCAGGCCGCCAAAAAGGTAGAGCCTCTGGAGCAGGTGGTAGACGAACTGGCCCGCGAGCTGAAAAGCCGCCACATTGCCCGCCTGCAGGCCGGCAGCTGCAACCAGGCTTTCGGCTACCTGTATAATGACCTGCTCACCAACTTAGAGCGCGTAGCCGACCACTGCAGCAATGTTGCCGTAGATATGATCGAGGTAAACAACGGCGAGTTTGACACCCACGATTACCTCGATAAGATCAAGTTCGGCGGCGATGAAGAGTTTATCCGCCGTCACGCCCGCTATGCCGGCCGTTATACCATTCCCGCCGAGGGTTCTTCTGAGGCAAAACAGTAACGAGGTGCTTTTATGATCTATTTAGTCGAAGACGATCCCAGCATTTCCGATCTGGAATCCTATGCACTAAAAAGCGCCGGGTTTGAGGTTTCCGCCTTTGCCGACAGCACCTCTTTTTATAGGGCCCTGCGCCAGAAAAAGCCGGAGCTTGTGATCTTAGACTGGATGCTCCCCGGCGAAAGCGGTATCGAGATCTTAGAGGCACTGCGGGCCGACACTGCCAACGCCGCGCTGCCCGTGCTGCTGGTCACTGCCAAAAACAGCGAGCTGGACATCGTAAAAGGTCTGGATGCCGGGGCAGACGATTACCTCACAAAGCCCTTTGGCATTTTAGAGCTTATCAGCCGCGTGCGGGCGCTTCTGCGCCGCACCCAGCGTGCCGAACAGCCTGCCTCTGCCCTGCGCTTCGGCCCCATCAGCGTGGACGATTCTACGCACACGGCCTCGGTGAACGGCACGCCCGTAGAGCTTACTTTTAAAGAATATGCCCTTTTAGAGCTGCTGCTGGCCCAGGCGGGCAAGGTAGTGAGCCGCGAAGAGATCTTTTCCCGCATTTGGAACATGGATACCGAAGTGGAGAGCCGCACACTGGATATGCACATTCGCACCCTGCGCCAGAAGCTGGGCGATGCAGGCAGCTATGTGCAGACCGTGCGCAAGGTAGGCTATAAGCTGGAGGCACCGCAAAATGAAACAGGAATCCATTGAACGAAAATTATCCCACCGTCTGATGCTGCTTGGTATCACCACGGTTCTGGTTACCGCCGCGCTGCTGATGCTATTTTTTCACCGCAGCTTTGAGCGGCAGGTATACAGTGATATGGCAGCCCTCTCTGAATCGCTGGAGGGTGCCTTGGATGCAGGTGTTTCGCCCGAGGCGCTGGCTACCGATGATCTGCGCATAACGCTGATGGATACCGATGGCACCGTACTGTACGACAGCGCTCTTGCTGACAGCTCCGAGGAAGAGAATCATCTTGCCCGGCCCGAGGTGGCCGAGGCGCTGCAATCCGGTGCCGGTTTTGCCCAGCGCAAAAGCGCCACCACCGGGCAGGAGCTCACCTATTACGCCCGTAAGCTGGCAGACGGCCATATTTTGCGGCTGGCGCATTCCACAGCCAGTGTCAACGCGATCTACAACTCCTCTTTTCCTGCGATCGCTGCTCTTTTGATGATCGTTGCAGTGTTTGCCGCGCTTCTCAGCGCCACTATGAGCAGGCAGATCGTACAGCCGCTGCAGGGCATCGCCGAAAATGTGGATGCACTCACCGAAAAAACCGTGCCCTACTTAGAGCTTATCCCATTTGCGCAGGTTCTGCAGGAGGATCACCGCCTGCGCTCTGAAATGGAAAAGCAGCGCGCCGAATTTACCGCGAATGTGAGCCACGAGTTGAAAACCCCGCTTACAAGCATCAGCGGCTATGCCGAGTTGCTTGAAAGCGGCATCGCCAAGTCCGAGGATATGAAGGACTTCGGCCATAAGATTCACAAAGAGGCCGCCCGTATGATCGACCTGGTTGCGGATATTTTAGAGCTTTCCGACCTGGATTCCCGAAAAGAGCAGGGCAGCGAATGCGATGTGGCCCCGCTTGACCTCTCGGCGCTGGCGCGCGATGCCGCGCAGGATCTGGCGCTGAACGCCCGCAACCGCTATATCACCATCAAAAAGAATCTGGCCCCTGCCCCTGCCACGGGCGATGCCAAGCTGCTGTTTGACCTTTGCATCAACCTTTTGGATAACGGCATCCGCTACAACCGCCCAGGCGGCTGGGTGTGCATTTCCACCGGCCAGCAAAACGGCCAGGGTTATGTACAGGTGTCGGATAACGGCATCGGAATACCTGCCGAATCGCAAAGCCGCGTGTTCGAGCGCTTTTACCGCGTGGATAAGAGCCGCAGCAAGGCCACCGGCGGCACCGGCCTGGGGCTTGCCATCGTAAAGCACATTGCCGCGCTGCACGGAGCCAATATCTCGCTGCAGAGCGAGCCCGGCAACGGCACGATCATTCAGATCACCTTTCCCCCGGTGCAAAGCTGACCCAATTTTCACCTCCGGGCTGCCCGACGCATAAAAGCGCCGCAGCCCGGGGGCTTTTTTTGACTTTCCGGGCGGTGCATATTATAATTTTGATAGTTACTTTTCAAAGGAGCCTTGCACCATGCAGAAACAACTCACCGAGGGGCCGGTCATGCCCACCATGCTGCGCTTTGCCGTGCCCATGATCCTGGGCGATCTTTTGCAGCAGTGCTACAACATTGCCGATACCCTTATCGTGGGGCATTTTATCGGCACCGGGGCGCTGGCCGCCGTAGGCTCTGCCTTTACGCTGATGACCTTTCTTACCTCGATTCTTTTAGGGCTTGCGATGGGCAGCGGCACGGTATTTTCCATCCGCTTC
>CAVGKH010000093.1:3544-7874 GCA_963629755.1 Gemmiger sp. | reverse complement strand
GCCGACGATACTGCGGACGATACCCAGGAGCCTGCGAACGAAAACACCGGTGCAGGCGAAAGCACCGAGCCGGAGCTGATCTATTCAGAGTCGGCAGGCTGATAAACACCGAAACAACAATTTACTTGCGGGCAGGATCTGCTGTACAGTGGCGGGTCCTGCTCCCTGTTGCTTTACAGCGTATCGATATGAGGTGAGAAAGCATGAAAAGATTTCTGGCAGTGGCAGCAGCCGTTACCTTGAGCGTGGCAGTGCTCGCAGGCTGCGGCTCAAAAGCAGCCGAGGCACAAAGCAGCACCGCCGAGCAGACAGAGCATGCTGCGCAGAGCGAAGCACAGCAGCCGGCGGCCGCCGCGGCGCAGACCGAGCAACTTACGGCTGACCCGCTCACAGGCTTTGAGCTGCAATGGAACGGCCAGCGCCCCGTGGCTGTAATGATCAACAGCGATTCCAGCCTGGCAGGGCAGTGGGGCGTAAGCGCGGCCTCTGTGATGATCGAAGCCGTGACTACCGGTCAGAAAACCGCTATGATGTGCCTGTACCCGGCGGTGGATGCGGTAGAAAAGCTTGGCCCCGTTGCAGAAGGGGACGATCTGTTTTTGCAGCTTTCTCTGCCGCTGAACGCCATCAACATGCAGATCAACAAAACGATCTATGCCAGTAACCTGCTCAACAGCCTGGGCGAGCAGGACTTAGACGGCTATTTTGCGGGCACCACCTGCTTTGATTACGATAGTGAGCGCGGCGAAACCATGGGCAATGAATTTTGCTGGTACACCAATGCCGGGCTAATCCGCAGCGGGCTGGAGCTTTACGGCCTTTCTGCGGAGGGCGGCACACGCAGCCTGTTCCGCTTTGGCAGCGAGCAGCGCCCTGACCCCAGCGAGCGCACCGCACAGAGCGTAAGCGTTCATTACGGCACCGGCTGCGATGTAAGCCTGCACTATGATGATTTCAGCGGCCGCTACCTACGCACCGGGGCCGACGGCATCGATGAGACCGATGCCGCTACCGGCGAGCCTGTAAAATTCCGCAATGTGTTTTTGCTGAAGGCCGCCACCGGCGTAAAAGATGATAATGCGACCCGCGACTATGACCTTTCGGGCGGCACGGGCGTGTATCTTACGCAGGGCTGCTGGGAAAAGATCACCTGGACAAAGGGCGATGTGCGCGACCCGCTCAAGATATTTGCTGAGGACGGCACCGAGTTGGTGGTAAACCCCGGCCCCAGTTATATCGGCATTCTGGGCGAATTCAACGGTCAGAACGCTGTGATTTATGACCAGAATGGCGAAGAACAAGAGCAGGCATAACAGAAAAACAAAAAGATCCTGTGCAGGGCTGGGCTTTATGCACAGGATCTTTTTTATGGCAGTGTTTTATTTATGCCTCAGGGGCATCCGGGTCGTTATCCAGATAGCCGTAGGGCAGCACCTCTACGGCCTCCACGATTTTGTCGCGCATCCACATGGCGGCATCACACTGCACAGTGTAGCCGCAGCCGGGGTCTGCCATCCATTCCTCGGGCTTATGCTGGGGAATGGCATGCTGGGCCAGCATGTTCATCAAAACACCGCCATGGGTCACGCAGGCGGCCTCTGTGGTGCCGGTTTTCATCATGAATTCAAACATCTGCATCAGCACTTCGCCGCTGCGCTTATAAAAGGCCACACGGTCCTCAGCGCCCTCGGGCACGGTTTTGCTGGTGGGGTCCATCCAGGCGGCAAATTCGGGGTCTTTTACCAGCTCGGTAACAGGCTTGCCCTCAAACTTGCCGAAGTTCATCTCTTTTAAATTCGTGATCTCATAGCGGTGCTTGGCATCTGGAAACAGAATGTCGGCAGTCTGCTGTGCACGCAAAAGCGGCGAAACGAATACGGTATCCACAACGGGATACGAAAAATCCTTGCGCAGGGTCTTTAACTGGGCGCGCCCCTCGGCGCACAGCGGCAAGTCGGTGCCGCTGCCCACATACAAACCGTCTAAATTGCCCTGGGTGAGCCCATGGCGGATCAAATGCAGCTTATAGTATTTCAAAATCGCAGCCTCCAATGGTTACAAAAAAATTACAAACAAGGAAAAACCCAAAATCCAAAATCGCCCAAAACACAATATTTAGCGCTTTGGCAAAAGCCAGACGGCATATATCCGCTTTTTGGGGCGGTATGGGCAAAAATGGCAAAATCTGCGGGCAAATCTTGGCATTTTATGTATTTACAAAGTGTTTTCCCTGATTTATAATTTACCATAAGTAATGAAAGCAAGCAATAGGGCAGGTGCCCCTTTTTGTAAAAAAACAAGGATGGAATCAGTTTATGGAATTTAGCCGGATCATCACGCTGCTCCGTAAAGAGCGGGGGATCACGCAAAAGCAGGCCGCGCAGGACCTTGGGGTCTCGCAGGCACTGCTTTCTCACTACGAAAAAGGAATTCGGGAATGCGGCCTGGATTTTGTAGTGCGCGTGGCAGATTACTACGGTGTGTCCTGCGATTATCTGCTGGGGCGCAGCGCCGAGCGTACCGGTCAGACCCTTTCGGTAGAGGATATCCCCAGCCCCGAAAGCGTAAAGGATAATGTGTACCGCGGCAGTGTTCTGCCTACCATGAATAAAAAGCTTATTGCCAACAGCATGAACATTTTGTTTGATAAGCTGTCGGCCTGCAACGATAAGGCTCTTACCACCGAGGTAAGCGCTTATCTTATGCTGGCTGTATATAAAATGTTCCGCCTGATGTACTCAGCGCATCCGCGCAACGCGCAAAGCCTGTTCAGCCTTTCCACCGGCCGGTGGGAGGGGTATACCGGCGCTGCCATGCAGATGTGCGAGGCCAATGTGCGCGCGGCGCTGGCAGGCGAAGAGGTAGAGGAGGGCAAACCCGCCTTTAAAGATGTAGAGCGCCTGAGCATGACCACCGAAACACTGAGCCGCGAGTACCCCATGTTTACCAGTAGCCTGCTGAACCTGATCAAAACCAGCGAAAAGCAGATCACGGGCTGGCATAAAGCCGAGCACTGAAAAATAAAGCATAAAGCATAAGCAGGCAGCGGTCATTTGGCCGCTGCCTGCTTATGCTTTTAAGGAAGGAATGAATATCCGACTCGCTATTTACAGCGAACCGATTTTGCGGCGGCAGGCTGCGCAGATATGGCTGCCGCCAAAGGTGATTACATCGTCTTTGATCTCGCCGCAGAAATCACAGGCCCCGGCAGGGCGGTATTTCTTTAACAGAATATACTCGCCGTCTACAAACATTTCCAGGGGGGTATCCAGCTCGATCTTCAGGCTCTTGCGAAGCTCCACGGGCAGCACGATGCGCCCCAGCTTATCCATTTTCCGTACAATACCGGTAGATTTCATGTTATCTTCTTTATTCGGCTCTGGCCGTTTTCTGGAGTACCGCTCCGCCCTTTCGGTCGCGTGGTAATAAAGGCACGGGTTCGGTACGATCCGATGTGTTTAGTATAAATGCTGCGCCCAAAATCGTCGATATTTGGAAATTGTCGAAACCTGCCGAAATAGAGTAAAAGCCCCGGAATACGCTCGCAAAAGCGCATTCCGGGGCAAAATAATCTTGTACTTTTTCCCAAAATATGGATGCTTGTGTAAAATGATGCTGATTTACAGCTGCATAAGTCCTACTTTGCGGTAAACCTTCTGCATGGTGCGGTTCGCAATGCGGCCAGCGCCCTCGGCACCGGCGGCCAGCACGCCGTCTACATAGGCCTTATCGGCCAGAATGCGGCCAAACTCCTGCTGAATGGGGGCCAGGGCCTCGATCACACTCTGTGCCACGGCTGTTTTGAAATCACCGTAGCCGCAGCCGTCAAATTCGCGCTCGATGGCAGCAATGTCCTTACCAGTAAAGACCTGGTAAATGCTCATCAGGTTTGAAACGCCGGGTTTGGCGGCGGGGTCATAGCGCACAACACCCTCGCTGTCGGTCACAGCGCGCTTGAACTTGCGCAGAATGGTATCGGCATCATCGCTCATCAAGATAAAGCTGTTCACATTGGTGTCGCTCTTGCTCATCTTTTTGGTGGGCTCCTGCAGGCTCATGATCTTGGCACCCTCTTTGGTGGTGTAGCCCTCGGGCAGCACAAAGGTATCGCTGTAGGCGCTGTTGAAGCGCTGGGCAATATTGCGGGTCAGCTCCAGGTGCTGGGTCTGGTCCTGGCCAACGGGCACCAGGTCGGCGTTGTAAATCAGAATATCCGCCGCCATCAGGCAGGGGTAGGTGAACAGGCCGCCGTTTACATTGTCGGGGTGCTTAGCGCTTTTATCCTTAAACTGGGTCATGCGGCTCAGCTCGCCAAACTGGGCGTTGCAGC
>CAVGKH010000093.1:0-3534 GCA_963629755.1 Gemmiger sp. | reverse complement strand
TTGCAGCACAAGATCCAGTTCAGCTGTGTATGCGCGGGCACATGGCTCTGCACAAACAAAAGGCTCTGCTTCGGGTCGATGCCGGCGGCCAGCAGCATGGCGGCGGCCTCGCGGGTGTTGCGGCGCAGGTCAGCCGGGTTCTGGCGCACGGTGAGTGCATGCAGGTCGGCTACCATATAAAGGCACTCAAAGCTGTCTTGCAGCTTGGCCCAGTTGCGCACAGCGCCGATATAGTTGCCCAGCGTAAAGGTGCCGGTGGGCTGAATGCCGGATAAGATCCGCTTTTTGCGGGGTGTTACTTCCTCCATAAGAAAGCCTCCTGTAAAATAAATGCCGTAATCGGCAGAGTGAATGCATTTGTATCTATCAATTATAGCATACTTTTCACAAAAGAAAAGCCTTGCCGCAAAAGCCGATAGATTGACAAAAACCTGCCGGAGCTATAATATAGGTAATATATTATTATGGAGCAATGGGGCAAGCCCCGCGAAAAAGCAACAGGAGTAAAACCGTATGGCAAACAACAATGTGAGGACCCGATTCGCACCTTCGCCCACAGGCTATATGCATGTGGGCAACCTGCGAACCGCACTGTATACCTACCTGACCGCCAAGCATGAGGGCGGTACCTTTATTCTGCGCATTGAAGATACCGACCAGGGCCGCCTAGTAGAGGGCGCGGCTGATGTGATCTATAAAACTCTGCGTGAAACTGGCATGAATTGGGACGAAGGCCCTGATATCGGCGGCCCCGTGGGCCCCTATGTGCAGAGCGAGCGCATGGGCATTTTTAAGCAGTATGCCTTGGAGCTGGTAGAAAAGGGCGAGGCCTATTACTGCTTCTGCACCAACGAGCGCCTGGAGGAAATGCATCAGCATCAGAAGGCTGCCGGTGAAATGACCCATTACGACGGCCATTGCCGTGATCTGCCCAAAGAAGAGGTGGAGCGCCTGCTGGCAGCGGGCACGCCCTATGTGATCCGCCAGAAAATGCCCCGCGAGGGCGTGACCGGCTTTGACGATATGGTCTACGGCCATATCGAGGTGAACAACAGCGAACTGGACGACCAGATCCTGTTGAAGAGCGACGGCATGCCTACCTACAACTTTGCCAATGTGGTGGACGATCACCTGATGGGCATTACGCATGTGATCCGCGGCAGCGAATATCTGAGCAGCACGCCCAAGTATAATTTGCTGTATAAGGCTTTTGGCTGGGAAATCCCTGCGTATATCCATTGCCCGCCCGTGATGAAGGATGCGCAGAACAAGCTGAGCAAGCGCAACGGCGATGCCAGCTATCAGGATCTGGTGGCAAAGGGCTATTTGAGCGAGGCTGTGCTCAATTACCTGCTGCTGCTGGGCTGGAGCCCCACAGGTGAGGAAGAAATTTTCAGCCTGCCCGAGATGATCGAAATCTGGGACCCCGCCCGCATCAACAAGAGCCCCGCTATTTTTGACCCGCTCAAGCTGCGTGCCATCAATGCCGAGTATATCCGTCGCCTGCCTGCCGAAAAATTTGTGGAAATGGCAAGCCCCTGGATCGACAGCATGGTCAAGAGCCCTATTGACAAGGCTGCTCTGTGCGCCTGTCTGCAGCCACGCTGCGAGGTGCTGGAGGATATTCCCCCGCAGCTCGACTTTATCGATGCCATGCCGGAATATGATGCCGAGCTGTACCGCAACAAAAAGCAGAAGACCACGCCGGAAAGCGCCGCTGAGGCGCTGGGCGTGCTGCTGCCCCTGCTGGAGGGTGTGGAAAGCTGGAACCGCGATGCCATTTTTGAAGCCTGCCGTGCCAAGGCCGAAGAGCTGGGCGTAAAGAACGGCTGGATGCTGTATCCGTTGGGTGTGGCGCTCAGCGGAAAGCAGCGCACCCCCGGCGGCGGTACCGAAATGGCTGCCTACCTGGGCAAAGAAAAAACTCTGCAGCGCGTAAAGGCTGCCGCTGAAAAGCTGGCTGCACTGTAAAGGCTGCAATATAAAAAAGAAAAGCTCCCCCGGCAGCGCCGAAAAAAGGCGCACTGGGGGAGCTTTGTGTAATATCGGCCCGAACATAAAACACGGCAAAATAGGCCAGATAGGCGTGCTATGCTCGTTTGTGAAAGCAGCTGGCAAGGGAGAATGAAAATGCTGCCATTACAAACTACGCTGCAGCGCCCGGCCAAAGCGCTGCAGCCTTATGCCGGGTATGCGGTGCTCTGGCAGGGGCTGTGCTGGCCCCGGGTGAACGCATGGGGCAGCTTGCCGCTTTTATAGGCGGCAGCCTGCTGGGAATGCTGGCGCAGCAAAGCCTGGCGCTTGGCCTGCAGGCCGGTGCCTCGGCATTGACGGCGTGCTTGTTTGGAGCGCTATTCCGCCGCACTGGCTGGAAAAAGCCGCAGCGGACGAACCGGCGCAAACCCCGCAGCGGTCAGCAGACCAACACGGTGCGGCACGCCGGTTAGAGCAGGCCGCGGAGGCACTGGCTGATATTGCCGACACGGTGGACAAGGTCTGCCGTAAGCTGCCGCCTAAGCAGGAAAGCTTTGAGCGCGTAGTGGAATATACCTGCCAGGAGCTTTGTGCGGGCAGGCCGAGCTGTTTAAGGCAGGCGCGGCGGCCAGCTTTTTGGTGCAGAGTGACCAGGTGTATGCTGGAAAGCACCAGCCTGCCCATCGGTGTGGCCAAAATAGTAAACAGCCGCACCGAGCGTTTTCAAATGCAGGCGGGAGATATTGCGGTGCTGGTATCCGATGGAGTTTTGTGTGATGGCAGTGAATGGCTGTGCCAGCAGCTTGAGCTGTGCGCCAAAACCGGCAACGACCCGCAGGAGATCGCGGATATTCTGATCAGCTGTGCGGCCCGCCGCCAAAGCACAACTCACCCCGATGATATTACCGTGGCAGTGTTAAAGCTGGAGCGTACATAAAAAGAGAAAGTCATTCCGTGCCGTTTGGCCGGGATGGCTTTCTTTCAACCACGAATCACTTTAACAAGGAGGCTTTAAGAGAAAAAGAAAAGAGCCATAAGCTTTGACGAATCAAAACTTATGGCTCTTTCAATGGAGCTGCTATCCAGATTTGAACTGGAGACCTCATCCTTACCAAGGATGCGCTCTACCAACTGAGCTATAGCAGCATTGGCGACCCGGATCGGGCTCGAACCGACGACCTCTAGCGTGACAGGCTAGCGTTCTAACCAACTGAACTACCAGGCCATGCTCTTTAGTTTTTGTTGCCTCGTGGCCGCTGCAACGATAATGATTATAGCCGATGGAAAGATAAATGTCAACACTTTTTTTGAGATTTTTTTGTGTTTTTTAAAATGAAGCAAAAATATGCGATAAAATGCATAAAAACAAAAATCAAAATCGAAAAAGATCAGAAAAAGATTGAAGCTTGCATCCTGTTTTTGCGGTGCATAAATGTAAAAATCGGCAAAAAACGCAGCATGCGTAAAAAATAAAAATACCATGTAGGGCGCAGGCGGCGAAAAAACAGAAAAAAGGAAGTTCACAAAAAGGCTTGACATTCGCTTTGCACGGTGATACAA
>CAVGKH010000092.1:0-7888 GCA_963629755.1 Gemmiger sp. | reverse complement strand
CTTTCAAGACATTTGGCTTTTATTGGATAATATATATTGCTATATGTATTGTGGCTGACATACTTATCAAAAAATCAAATAAAAAATAACAATATGCAGCCGCTCGCTTTTAAAGCCAGTGCGTCTGCGTATTATATTCAGTCTGATTTAAAACGAATTTCCGCAGCCCTTGCAGGTAAGCGAAATGCGCTTTTTCTTTTGGTCTACATCCAGCACCTTTACCTTTACCACATCGCCCACCTTCAGCACTTCACGGGGGTGCTTGATGAACTTATCGCAGATCTGGCTGATGTGCACAAGGCCGTCCTGATGTACACCGATATCCACAAAGGCACCAAAATCGATTACATTGCGCACGGTGCCGGTAAGCTCCATGCCGGGCTTTAGGTCTTCCATACCCATCACATCGCTGCGCAAAAGCGGCTGGGGCAGGCTGTCGCGCATATCGCGGCCGGGCTTTAACAGCTCGGCAATGATATCCTCCAGTGTGGGGCGGCCTGCACCGGTGGCCTCGGTCAGCTTATCCCAGCCGATGGCTTTTGCCGCAGCAGGCAGCGCCCCGATCTCCGGCGTGCCGATCTGCGAAAGCGTAAAGCCGCACAGCTCCAGCAGTGCCTTGGCGGCGGCATAGCTTTCAGGGTGCACAGCGGTCTCGTCCAGCTTGTTTTTGGCATTGGGCAGGCGCAAAAATCCGGCGCACTGCTCAAATGCCTTGGGCCCCAGGCCCTTTACCTTTTTCAGCTGGGCGCGGCTGGTAAACTCGCCCTGCTCTTCGCGGTAGGCCACAATATTCTTTGCCGTGCTGCCTGTAATGCCTGCCACGCGGCCCAGCAGCGGCGCGCTGGCGGTATTTAGATCAACGCCCACGCTGTTCACGCAGTCTTCCACCACGCCGTCCAGTGTTTCTTCCAGGCGCTTTTGCGGCATATCGTGCTGATATTGCCCCACGCCCACGGCCTTGGGCTCAATTTTTACCAGTTCGGCTAGGGGGTCCTGCAGGCGGCGCGCAATGGATACCGCGCTGCGCAGGTTCACATCAAACTGCGGGAACTCGGCTGCTGCCAGCTTGCTGGCCGAATACACCGAAGCGCCGGCCTCGCTTACCACCATATACTGCACACCGCAGTTCATCTCGCGGATCACTTCGGCGGCAAACAGCTCGGTCTCTTTGCTGGCCGTTCCATTGCCTATGGCAATGATCTGCACACCGTGCTTCTGGATCAGCTGCTTCAAGGTCTTTTTGGCCTGCTCTACACGCTTGAATTCCGGCACCGGGTAAATTACGGTGGTATCCAGCACCTTGCCGGTGGGGTCTACCACAGCCACCTTGCAGCCCATGCGGTAACCGGGGTCAAGCCCCAGCGCCACCTTGCCCTTGATGGGCGGCTGCAGCAAAAGCTGGCGCAGATTATCGCCAAACACGGCGATCGCACCCTCGTTGGCCGCATCGGTCAGCTCGGCGCGAATCTCGGTTTCCAGGCTGGGGTGGATCAGGCGCTTATAGGCATCGAGCGCGGCCTCTTTTACCTGCCCGGCGCATCTGCCGCCGGTTTTTTCGCGGGCAAACAGGCGGGCGCACATAGCCCCGGCGCGCTCAGAATCCACCTCGATGCTCACTTTTAAAAATTCTTCGCGTTCGCCGCGGTTCAACGCCAGCACGCGGTGCCCGGCAATTTTGCTTACCGGCTCAGAAAAATCATAGTAGGGGCTGTAAACGCTGTCTTCTTCCTTTGTGCCCACACTATGCACCTGGCCAAAGGCATGATAAAAGCGGCGCAGCTCGGCGCGGCAGCGGGCATCATCGCTCACCGTCTCGGCAATAATATCGCGTGCGCCCTGCAAAGCGGCCGCCGCATCAGGCACTTCTTCGCTGATATAGTCCTGCGCGGCAGCCTCGGGGTCAGTGGCCGCGTTCTGCGCCAAAATCAACTGCGCCAAGGGTTCCAAGCCCTTGGCTTTAGCCATGCTTGCACGGGTCTTGCGCTTTGGCTTATAAGGGCGGTAGATATCCTCCACCTCGGCCAGGGTAGCCGCCTTTTCCAGCTCAGCGGCCAGCTGCTCGGTCATGGCGCTCTGGTCGGTGATGCTGCGCGTTACCTCCTCCTTACGCTTATCCAGGCCGCGCAGGTACTCCAGGCGCTCGCCCAGCTGGCGCAGCAGCTGATCGTCCATACTGTCGGTGGCTTCCTTGCGGTAGCGCGCAATAAACGGAATGGTGTTGCCCTCATCGATCAGGGCAATGGCGTTTGCCACATTGTTCTGCTTTAAGCCCAGCTCCTGGGCGATCTTCTGTGCGTAATCGGTCACGGTTTTATTCCTCCGTTTGTGTTGTCTTTTCTTTCTGGCCGCGGCGGTGGCTGATAATCAGGTATATTCCCCACAAAACCACACAGGCCCCTGTTACAGCGGCGCTTTGGGCAAGGCCCGGCGTATGGTAGCGGAATACGATCTCGCATTCACCTGCCGGGGCCAGCACTGCCATCAGGCCGCCGTCTACTTTTTCGATCTGCGCGGGCTGCCCGTTTACGGTGGCGGTAAAGCCATCGTCATACGGCACGCTGAAAAATACAAGATTTTCTTTTTCCAGCGTGATCTTCGCGGTAAAGCCGTTTTTCTCAGCGGTAAACTCCGAGCAGGCGTTTTCACGGCGTTCGGCACAATCAGTTTGATACTGGGCATAGCTGCGGCCGTTCATCTCAGTGCTGGGCAGCTGCTGCAAAAGGCTGCCGTAGCGCCCGGCCTGCTCTTCGCTCAGCCCGATGGCCTTTACCAGCACATTGGCACGGCTGGAGGCTGTAACAGGCTCCAGATCGTCCATCAGCACATAATAATCGTAGGTAAAGCCCATGGGGATATAGTTTTCGTTCTGATACACCGCATAGCTGCCCACTTCTTCTATGCGCTGCCAGCCCTGCACATTTTCTTTCAGATAATCTTCTTCCTTGGTCAGCGGCACAATCAGATATTCTACGCTCAGCAGGCCGCGCAGGGCATAGTTTTTCTGCTCGGGCTTGCTGTTCACATCGCGCTTAACGCCCACCCCCGGGTAAAATTCCAACAGCGAGGGTGCCACCGTGCTGTTAAAAAACTGGATGCACGGCGTTTTGGCCCAAAGGCCGATATTGTCGTAGCTTTTAAATGCATCGATGCGGAAAAAGTGATCATGCGAAAAATATTTTTCCAGCAGCGGCCCCTCTTTATAGCACTGCTGCACATAGTTTTTGTCTACATTCCACTGGTCCAGCTTGGTATAGGCAATGTGCACCGAGCCATATACAAAGGTGCCTGCCAGCACGGCCGCCATCAGCACAGCGCTGAAGTGCATAAGCTTTCTGCGCTTTTTCCAAAGCAGCCAGAATCCGGCAATGCCAGCCGCCGTGATAAACAGCATCAGCCAGAACTTGGGCTGATCTTTCACCACGCCGATGCTCCAGGTATCATCATCGTTTTTCTTAGGCACCAGCGCCAACGCACAGCTGGCCGCACACACGGCCAGCGCCACGCCCGTGCCCCACTGCTGGGGCAGCTCTTCTTCCAAGCCCTTGGCAGTGCACAGCGCCATTACCAGCACCGGCATATAATACCAGCGTGCATAAAAGCTGCTGTTCATGGCATAAAACGCACTGTTGAGCGCGGGCACCAGCGCAAACACCAGGCAGGTGCACAAAATGCGCTTTTCGGCCGTGCGGGGCTTATGGCGCAGCCAAGTAAGCACACCCACGCAGCTTACCAGCGGCAGATAAGCGGTAAGGCTCGTCCATTTGATCACGCCCTCCGTCCACAGGTTCATCATATAGGGCGCATCCGGCATCATAAAAAAGCTGAGCAGAATGGCAAAATACTGCTGCACCTTACCATACATCAAAAAGCCGTACCCGCTGGAAAGATCTACCGTGCGCGGGTTCTGTGCCAGCGAAAGCACGGCGGGCCATGCCAGCAGGCAGCCCATGCCGCAGCCCACAAGGCTCTCAAAGGCCAGGCGGCCAAACAGCTTTGCACTGAGCTTATAGTTTTTGCTTGCGCACTGGCAGATAAAATAGATCAGCAAAAACAGGATCTGCCCCCAGAAAAAGAAGTAGTTATTGAGCAGATTCAGCGCCACCAGCACAGGAAAAAGCCCCTTGCGGCCGTTCAGCACGGTTTCGTCCAGCGCAAACAGCAAAAACGGAAAAAGCGCCACCACATCTACAAAATGATTGAAAAACACATTGTAGATCGTGAAGCCCGAAAAAGTGTAAAGCAATGCGGTAAGCGCTGCCCAGCGGCTGTTTTTTACCCAGCGGCGAGCCCACAAAAACGCGCCCGTGCCCGCCATGGCAAACTTTAGGCACAGCATAGGCACCATGCAGTAGGGCATGGCCCGGCTGGGGATCAGCAGGCTGAGCCACCAGAACGGGCTGCCCACCAGATAAAACGAGTAGCTATTGATAAAGCCGCTGCCAAGGTCGGTCTCCCAACTGAAGGTTCCGCCGTTTTTTACAAAGGCATTGCTGTATTGGTAAAAGTTGATCTGTTGGCTGTTAAAATCGCCTGCATAATGAAACAGGCCGCCGTCTAAGATTACCCAGGGCAGATACAAAAGCCCCGCCGTGATAAAACAGATAAGAAATATTCTCTGCCAGGTATATTCGCCGCCAAAAAGCTTTACACATGCCTTTTCCAGCGTTTTGTTTATTATTTGGATCATGAATTTCACCTTTTGCAAAAGTGTGTGCTATACTTAAAATGATACTGATAAAAAGGAAGTGTGCCCCGTATGAATTTTGCCTTCAATGCCCTGCTGGCCCGCATGAAATACATCACCCGCTGGAGCCTTATGCATTCCAGCCGGGCCGAAAGCCTGAGCGAGCATACCTGCGATACCGCCCTCATTGCGCATACGCTGTGCCTGATTGCACAAAAGATCACCGGCACGCCCGTTCGGCCCGAAACCGTAGCCGTAGCAGCTTTGTATCACGATGCCAACGAGATTTTGACCGGCGATATGCCCACCCCGGTAAAATACAAAAACGAGCGCCTGCGCAGCGCTTATAAGGCCCTGGAAAAAGAAAGCGCACATGCCATGGCAACACTGCTGCCCCTGCCCCTGCAGCCGGAGATCGAGCCGCTGCTCACCGGCAGCGCGCTCACCGAGCCGGAGGCCAAGCTTCTAAAAGCGGCTGATCGGCTGAGTGCCTTAATAAAATGCCTGGAAGAAACGCAGACCGGCAACCGCGAATTTGCCGCAGCTGAGCGGCAGCAGCGCGCCGCTTTGACCGCCATGCAATGCCCCGAGGCCGATTATTTTATAGAGCATATGCTCCCCTGCTATACGCAGAATCTCGATGAGCTCACCGGCGGTATTTTTTGATCGTGCTTTATCTGATTTGATTTTTCAATCGTCTCTCTGCAGGTCATACACTTTTTGTATCAGCCTGTCCACATCGGCAAAATGCTCTAGGCGGCCGCATTCCCGCCGCAGCTCGGCTGCGCCGCGCAGCCCGGCCATATAGTGCATCACCTGACCTCTGGCCTGCGGCATGGCCCGGTGCTCGCCCTCACGCTCGCACATTTCGTAAACCTGGCTTCGCAGTGCCTGCATACGCTGGCGCAGTGTGGGCGCTTCGGGCACAGGCAGCCCCTGCATGGCGGCAGCCACCTCGGCAAACAGCCAGGGGTTGCCCAGCGCAGCACGGCCGATCATTACACCGTCGCACCCGGTATCCCTTTGCATTTGCAGCACATCAGCAGCAGCGGCAATGTCTCCATTGCCCAAAACCGGAATGTGCACAGCATTTTTTACGGCAGCGATCGTGGCAAGGTCTACCCCGGGCGCATACATTTTTTCGCGTGTGCGGCCATGCACCACCAGAAGCGCAGCACCGGCCTGCTCGCAGGCCTTGGCTACCTCTACGGCGGTGATATGGTCATCGTCCCACCCGGTGCGCATTTTCACGGTCACGGGGCGCGGGCCGGCACTGTGCACCACAGCCTCCACGATCTGCCCGCAAAGTGCAGGCTCCAGCGTCAGCTTGCTGCCGCAGCCCGTGCCCACGATTTTGGGTGCAGGGCAGCCCATATTGATATCGTAAAAATCAAAGCTTTCCTGGGCGATCAGCTCTGCCGCCCTGCCCATGCTTTCGGCCTCTGCGCCAAAAAGCTGCACGCCGTAGGGTACATTCTGCGGCCTTTCCTGCCAGCGCAGCAGCTGCAGAGTTTTACGGTCACCATAGCACAGCGCCTTAGCGCTGACCATTTCGCTTACGGTATAGCACGCGCCATGCTCGGCCATCAGGCGGCGCGCGGCGGCATCGCTGAAGCCCGCCATAGGCGCAAAAGCCGCCCCAGGCTGCAAGGGTATGCTTCCAAGTTTCATGCGTGTTTCTCCTATTACAATAAATATGGAACCGGAAATGGCAGCCAGCCATATTCCATTCCAACTCGTTCCTAAGCTACAATATGAGAGTAATCGGCTAACGTGTTTCTCCTAGGACTTTTACGCCCGCTTTTAAGACAGTTAGCCATCTCTCTTGTTGTAGCATTCGTTTTAAGCAGGTTGAGCCACCGCCAAGCGGAGCGTTCGTGTCACCCAATAGATTGAATCGGCAACGAGTAAAAGATGGATTCCGGTTGCAAATACAAAATAATAGAGGAAAAATCATGAACGCAGTAGGCATTGACATTTCCAAAGGAAAGAGCATGGTTTGTATTATACGCCCCTTCGGAGAAGTGGTACTCGAACGTTTTGAAGTTTTACATACCGCCCAGAACCTGCGCGATCTGGCTGGGAAGCTCAAAGCTCTGGACGGAGAGACCCGCGTTGTTCTGGAAGCTACCGGGAATTATCACAAACCAGTTGCTTTCGTTTTACACGATGCGGGTTTATTTGTTTCCGTAGTCAATCCTGTTCTGATTCATGACTACGACAACAACAGTTTAAGATGTGTCAAGACGGATAGAAAAGACGCTGCTAAAATCGCCAACTATACGCTTGACAAGTGGACACGGCTGCGGCAGTACCTTCCCGAAGATGATACCCGGCTGGCTTTGAAGAATTGTTATCGTCAGCACCAGCAAGCCGTAGCAGTGCGCACTATGCTAAAGAATAATCAGATTTCATCTCTTGATCTGACCTTTCCAGATGCCAATAAGTTGTTTACCAGCCCTGCAAAGAGCAATGGATGCGAGAAATGGGTCGATTTCATCGGGAATTTCTGGCACAGCGAGTGTGTTTCCAGCCTTTCCGAAGATGCTTTTGCCAAGAAGTATCTGAAATGGTGTCAGAAGAACGGATACCAGTTCACGCATTCAAAATCGGATGAAATCTATGCCTGTGCAGTCAATGCCGCCTCTCTTCCGAAATCTCCAACTTCAAAACTCCTTGTTCAGCAACAGGTCGCTCAACTAAAAGCAGTTTCTAAGTCGGTGGCTGCATTTCAACAGGAAATGCTTCGCCTTTCTCAGAAGCTTCCTGAATTTGATACAGTGATGGCGATGTACGGCGTTGGTCCTTCTCTCGGCCCTCAGCTGATGGCCGAAATTGGAGATGTCCGCCGTTTCTCTTCCAAGAAATCTCTTATCGCTTTTGCAGGAATTGAACCGCAACCGAATGACTCCGGTAAAGTTATCGGCAACGACAGAGGAATCAGTAAAGTTGGTTCTGCCGTTTTGCGAAGAACACTTTTTCTGATTATGACAGTCATTTTACAGAACCAACCACAGGACGAACCCGTTTACAGTTTCATGGACAAAAAGCGTTCTGAGGGAAAGCCTTACAAAGTTTACATGATGGCTTCGGCTAACAAGTTTTTGCGCATCTACTTTGCTAGAGTTAAGGCTGTAATGGATTCGACAAGTTCCAATTAACCAATCCGCTCATATACTTTTCGGTAGGCTGTCACTTTTCAAG